>QKIH01000151.1 GCA_003249645.1 Desulfobulbaceae bacterium
CTGAAGTCAGTAAATTCCGCCTGACCTTTTGTAGACAATACACGGGTAATTGCAGCGGTCAAAGTTGTCTTACCATGATCGATGTGACCCACTGTTCCTACATTGACATGCGGTTTTGTCCTTTCAAATTTTGCTTTTGACATCTTCTTGTCTCCTCAGGCCATTTATTTAGTTTAGGCAACTAGACTTGATGAAATCTGGAGCTCATGACCGGAGTTGAACCGGTGACCTCATCCTTACCAAGGATGCGCTCTACCAACTGAGCTACATGAGCACCACTACACTAAAGTATCATTCCAATATATTTATGGAGCGGGAAACGAGACTCGAACTCGCAACCCTCAGCTTGGAAGGCTGATGCTCTACCAATTGAGCTATTCCCGCTCACATATTCAAGAGAGGTGGTGGAGGGGGGAGGATTCGAACCTCCGAAGGCTGAGCCGACAGATTTACAGTCTGTTCCCTTTGGCCGCTCGGGAACCCCTCCACTCTTATGTGAACGTCTGAAAAATTGAGACAGACATTCATAAACTCTCAAACCTTATTTGTAAAGGTTTTTTTTGTTTTTTTTTTGGAGCTGGCGATGGGACTTGAACCCGCAACCTGCTGATTACAAATCAGCTGCTCTGCCAATTGAGCTACGCCAGCTTACAAGGAGGAACAATATACTGACTATTCAACCTTTCTTCAATACTTATTTTTATATATTAGAAAAAAAGTAATTTCAAGTTGCCTCTTTCTCTATCAATAAAAAAGGCCGTGATCATTTAACAATGATCACGGCCTTTTTCTAATTGATATACAAGAGATTTTTATTCTGCAAGTACATCTTTAGCAAAAGAACTTGCTCTGTACTTTTCAAAAGTCATCGCAACGGTTCTGTAAACCAGATGTCCCATCTTTGTATATGGTGCATACAGAAAGAGCATCATGATAGTAATAAGATGCATATAGTATACAAGATATCCAAGGGTAGGAATGTTCAGCCAACGAATTACCTCTGCACCAAGACCAGTAGCACCAAGACCAGCAATAAGCCAGATAAGGAACCAGTCGTAGAAACTTCCTTTTGATCCCTTCTCCTGCTCAGCCTTCTTACGGTTTGACCAGAGAACTCCAATACCGAACAGAAGTGCAATCGCACAAACGTTACCGAGAATCTTGAAAGGATCAGTGATTGGCAGCGGGCCATGAAACTGAGACCAGAAGAGTCCTAGCACATCCTGTTTAAAGAGAGACCAACATGTAACAATTGCAAGCCCGATAAACGCAAACATCAGCGGAAGATGACCTGTGGCTCTGTTTCTTTGATTACCACACTCCTTGAATCTCTTATGAGTTACAATTTCAACAACTGCAGGCCAGAGAAACATGGTAACAAACTGAACAATAGATGGTCTGAAATTGCTCTTAATTCCTGCATTCTCAGACATTCCTTTCCAGAGTTTGGTTACCCCCATAAAGAAAGAAAGAATTGCTACAGCCATTGAACCGCCAGCAAAACACAAGATAAAAAAGACGTTCTTTGCATACCAGTGAAAACTCCAGGTACCAAAAAACTGAGTGTATCCGTGGCTTGCAAACTCCTCAGAAGTAGGAATATGAACACCAGACACACCGATAAGGCTTGAAAGCAGCCACATAATAAAAATTACTACTGCAGGAATACCAACAAGAAGCGGCAGTCCTTTGGCAGTGGAAGCAAGTTTTGCAAGAGGTCCCGGCCAGCCGTAGTGGGTGTAAGCATAGGCACGGATAGCACCTAATACATCACCCGGCTTAGCACCGCGCGGACAGTATGCAGAACAGTCACTACACTGGTGACAAAGAAATACATCCGGGTCTGCGATCAGGTTTTCTTTCAAACCCCACTGCGACCAGATCATTTCTTTTCTTGGAAAAGGTGATCCATCTTTTGAAAGAGGACACATTACTGAACAGGTGGCACATTGGTAACACTTTTTCAGTGTATCTCCACCTGCTCCCTTAAGGTATTTTATAAATTCTAAATCAGGTTTGACACTCATGTTTCCCTCCTGTTGTCTCGTCAATTGAACTCAAAAAAAAATCGTATACAGAAACTGCCTTGAAATCAGGCAGTTTCTGTTTGAAGATTTAAATTAGAAACCTTTGAATGGATTTGGTCCCATTTCAACGATTTCATCTACGAAGTCATTGATAATTTGAGGGATCTTATCGTAATCGGTAATAGCTACCTGTGCAGACGCACATCTTTCAGCCTCGAGACCGAGGGTAGAAAGAGTATCACCGATGTTTTCCATACGTTTGTTGGCAATTTCAGAACCTTTTACAAAGTGGCACTGATAATCGTCACCATAGGTACAGCCAAGAAGCATTGCACCGTCCATACCAGCGGAGAGTGCGTCGCGAATCCAAGCCATGTTAACTGATCCAAGACAACGGACAGGAATGAAACGAACCATGTGATTAATACCGTTACGTTTCATACCGGACATATCAAGTGCCGGATACGCATCATTCTCACAAACAAAAACAACTATCCGCAGTCTATCCTCATCATCTTCAGGAACCTCAATGGCCTTGACCATGGATCCAATAAGATCGATGTTATAGTCTTTGAATCCGATAATACGTTCAGGACATGCACCCATACAGGTACCACAACGACGGCATCTGGTCGGATTTGGCAGCGGAGTTCCTTTTGCATCATCGTCAAGAGCACCGAAAGGACACTCCTCAGTACAACGTTTACACTGGGTACAACGCTGCATGAAGAACTCAGGATAGGTAGCGTCACCGGAACGAGGATGAACTGCTACGCCGCGATCAGCAGATTCAAGACACTGGATCGCCTTAAGTGCTGCACCAGTTGCATCGTCAATGGTCTCTTCGATAGTTTCTGCTTTACGAACACCGCCACAGGTGTAAATACCAGTACGTCTTGTTTCATAAGGGAAACAGATGAAGTGAGAATCTGCATAACCATCAAAGAGTGCAAGATCATTATATTTAGGACCTTGACGATAAGCGAGGTTGATTGAATTCTCATGAAGAGTTGTAGGCTCCATACCGGCAGCAAGAACAACCATATCTACTTCAAGTTCCAGATCTTCGCCAAGAAGAGTGTCTGCAGCTTTAACAACCATCTTGTCACCGGCTTCTTCTACAGCGGTAACGGTTGCTTTAGTCATAAAGACCCCGTCATTATTTTGAGCACTCTTATAGAAGAGCTCCATATGACCAGGGGTTCTCATATGCTGATAAAGGATATATGCTTTACCTTCAGCATTATCTTCAGTAACATATTGAGCCTGCTTCAGAGCAACCATGGAGGTTACTGAGTTACAGTAAGGGAAATCCTTGTCATGCTCGGCACCACCCGGAGACTGTACAAACGCAACATTAGCTGGAACTTTGCCGGCTGCGGCAAGTTTTTCGAATTCTACGTTGGTTACTACTTTAGGTGAAGATGGACTGAGATGCTCGAATTGGGAAACATCTGCAGGAACCCAACCGGTAGCATGAACAACAGCACCGATCTTAAGACCTTCTGGGTTAATCTCGGTGTATACTTTAAGGCCTTCGTTTGGATTCTCTTTCTGGCCCTTATCAATAAGCTCCTGCTCGTCAACAGTAACTTTCGCAGGTGCATCCCACTCTGATTTAGTACCAGCCGCTTTGAGAGTAACAGTAAAATCGCCAGGAGCACCGGAAATACGCGCTACCTCAGTGCCGGTTTTTACAGTAATCTTATCACTTGCTTCTACTTTTGCTATCAGAGCAGCAACAGGACTTTCTTCAAGATCGGTCCATGGTGCCACAGTCGGGAAAGATTTTCTCCAGCCAGCTGCCTTGCCACCAAGCTTATCTTCTCTTTCGACAAGAAGAACATCGTAACCTGATGCTGCAGCCTCTGTTGCAGCAGTAAGACCTGCAACACCGGCACCCATTACCATAACGGTTTTATTGATAGACTCAAGTTTGAATGGCTCAGGAAGTGCGGTTTTCTTTGCACGAGTACAGGCCATGTACATGTAATCTACAGCTGTCTCCTGAAGAAATGCAGCTGCTTCTTTATGAGGTTCTTTACCCTCTTCAGGCTTAACTTCAGCCCAAACTACCTGTTCGCGAAGGTTAGCACGTACGGTAATTTTATCATCACCGAAAGAGAACTCATTCTGCATTACTCGTGGAGAGCAAGCACCAACTACAACTGTATTAACGCCACCATTAATATCTGCTTCAATGAAAGCACGACCAGCTTCACCACAGAGGCACTCATGAGTTTTGCACTCCATGGACATATCTTTGGATACAGTGGAGGCGAGAGCGTCAATATCGAGACCTTCCCCGATACCACAACCTGAGCATATATATGCGCAATATTTTTTATCCATTGTCCTTACCTCCTGGAAACTTGAATGGCCTTAAGAGCGGCAGC
>QKIH01000135.1 GCA_003249645.1 Desulfobulbaceae bacterium
AAGGAGGCTTTGAAAACATAGTTAAAGCCGTATTTCAGGCAAAGCGTTTTCATGGTGGTGGCCACCTGAAGAGCGAGTTCTTCAGATTCAAGTGCACAGGGCCCGCCGATAAAAAGCAATGGTTGTCCGGCACCAACCCGGAAGCCTGCTGTTCCGGGTTGATCGATTTTTACTGTCGCTTCAGCCATTGACTACTCCTTGCTGAGCTTATTGTCGAGTGAAGCTTTGATGAAAGCTTTGAACAGCGGATGGGGTTTCATCGGTTTGGACTTGAATTCCGGATGGAACTGGCAGCCGAGGAACCATGGATGATCTTTCAGCTCAACGATTTCAACCAGATCGTTGTCCGGAGAAGTTCCGGAGATGACCAGGCCGTTTTCCTGCAGAATATCTCGATACTTGTTGTTGAACTCATAACGGTGGCGATGACGTTCAGATATCTCGCGCTGGCCGTATGCAGCAAAGGCATGGGTGTCGTCTACAAGGACACATGGATATGCACCTAAACGCAGGGTGCCGCCCATATCGGAATTTTCATCGCGTATCTGCACTTGCTGAGTCCGGAAATCAAACCATTCTTTGATGAAATAGATAACATCTTCCTGAGTATTCTGGTCAAACTCGGAGGAGTTTGCTTTGGTAATGCCGGCAACGTTTCTTGAAAATTCGACAACTGCCAGCTGCATACCAAGGCAGATACCGAAAAATGGTATCTTGTTTTCCCGGGCATAGTGGATGGCGTTGATCTTCCCTTCAACGCCGCGCTTGCCGAAACCGCCCGGAACCAGAATACCGTCACACCCCTCAAGGAGTTTTGCCGGATCTTGGGTTTCAAGGTCTTCGGCGCTTATATAGCGCAATTGAACCTTGCTTTCGTTGGCAATTCCGCCATGACAAAGTGCTTCATGCAGACTCTTGTATGACTCCGTGAGGTCAACATACTTTCCGGTGATGGCAATGGTGACAGTATGTTTGGGGTTTTTCGCCTTTTTGATAAGGTCTTCCCAGGGCTTGATGTTTGGCTTGCCGGTCCAGACGTTAAGGAGCTCAAGCAGCTTGGTATCAAGTCCTTCCTGGTGCAGCTGGAGAGGCACTTCATAGATATTGTCGACATCGAGTGCTGTGATAACCGCGTCTTTAGGAACATTACAGAACAAGCCGATTTTTTTCTTCAGACTGTCATCAAGCGGGACTTCTGTACGGCAGACCAGGATGTCCGGCTGAATGCCGTCAGCCCGAAGCTCTCTTACCGAGTGCTGAGTCGGCTTGGTTTTAACCTCGCCGGCGGTCTTAATGTAAGGAACCAGAGTCAGATGAATGAACAGGGTGTACTCTTTGCCGAGATCACCACGTAATTGACGAATGGCTTCAATAAAGGGAAGACCTTCGATGTCACCGATGGTCCCGCCAATTTCGATGATTGCCACATCAACACTTCCGTCAAGCTGAAGCACGGCGGCCTTGATTTCATCGGTAATGTGGGGAATAACCTGGACGGTACCACCAAGATACTCACCTCTTCGCTCCTTCTGGATAACTGAATAGTAAATCCGTCCGGAAGTGTAGTTGTTCTGCTGGCTCATTACGGCATTGGTGTACCGTTCGTAATGACCCATATCGAGATCGGTCTCGGCCCCGTCATCGGTCACATAAACCTCTCCATGCTGAAAAGGATTCATTGTGCCCGGATCGACGTTGATATACGGGTCGAGCTTCTGAAAGGTTACCGTCAGCCCCCTGCTCTCGAGAAGCGCACCGATTGCAGCTGAAGCCAACCCTTTACCGAGAGATGAAAGTACCCCCCCGGTGACAAAAATAAACTTAGTCCGTTTGGTATTGTTTGATTTTTCCATTGGGCCAATATAGCAGTCAGTCAGTCATTTTTAAATAGAAAAATCAAAATAGAGGGCACAAAATTTGTTACAATAATGTGACAACGAAGCTCTTGAATTTCTGTGCTTATCGTCTTCCGCCGTTCTCCTTGTATTCCCGAAAGTGATGCCTACAGTATGAATAGAATTACCCTTTCAAAGGAGGTGTTTATGACAAATACACTATTAATTATCGGCGCTTTGCTGCTGGGCTTGGGCATTGGTGCACAGAATGCTTTTGCAGAGAAGAAACAGGAAACGGCTATTTTCGGCGGTGGCTGCTTCTGGTGTATGGAACCGCCGTTTGAACAGCTTGAAGGCGTAATTGATGTTACTGCCGGATATTCGGGTGGTGATGAGGTAAATCCGAGCTATGAGCAGGTGTCTAGCGGCCAGACAGGTCATCTGGAATCTGTTCGTGTCATTTATGACCCTGACAAGGTGAGCTATCAACAATTACTTGATGTGTACTGGCGTCAAGTTGATCCAACCGATCCAGGCGGGCAGTTTGCCGATCGCGGGCATCATTATACCACTGCGATTTTTTATTTTTCTGAAGAGCAGAAGGAACAGGCGATTAAATCCAAAGATGCGTTGGGAAAATCCGGCCGTTTTGACAAACCTGTCGTCACAGCGATTCTTCCGGCAAAACCGTTTTATCCCGCCGAGGAATATCACCAGGATTACTATCTGAAAAATGTGTTACGCTATAATATGTACAAAAAAGGTTCCGGTCGTTCCGATTTTATAGAAAAAATATGGAAAGATGAGCCGAAAAAACAGGAAAAGTACGATAAACCCGATGACAAAGTACTGAAAGAGACACTGACTCCCCTTCAGTATCAGGTGACTCAGCACGAAGGAACGGAGCCGCCGTTTGACAACGAATTCTGGAAAAATAAACAAGAAGGAATCTACGTGGATGTTGTTTCCGGAGAACCTCTTTTCAGCTCATCGGACAAATATGATTCCGGAACGGGATGGCCGAGTTTTACCAGACCGCTGGTGGGTGATAATGTAGTCGAAAAACAGGATCGTGGTCTATTTATGGTGCGTACCGAGGTGAGAAGCAAACATGCCAACTCGCATCTTGGGCACGTATTTGATGATGGACCTGCCCCGACAGGGCTTCGTTATTGTATCAATTCAGCAGCACTGCGTTTCGTACCGCTCGAGAAGATGGAAAGTGAAGGATACAAAGACTTTATCGACGATGTTAAGAAGTAGTAGATTCTTATCTTCTTGAAGTGTCGTAGCGCTTTTTCATCTCGCGCTGCTGGTGAACGTGTTTAACAACCTCAGATGCCTCCATTTTCTTTTTCTGGAAGATTCTGGCAAGTTCTTCTGCCGTTGAAGGCAAAGCAGCCGTTTCAGCGTACACTTCGGTCAATTCGTTGTAATATTTGTAAAAAAAGAAAAAGAGATCCTGGTAGCAGGCTTCGGTGAAGGTGTTGGTCACCACCTTCACCTTTTTGCCGTCTTTATCGGTGATGATCTTGGTCGATTGAAAGGGCTCTATGGTATCCTGGAAAAACTTAGTGATCAGCTCGACATCGCTGTTGCCCTGGATGTTGTGAAACTCTTCCTGGAATTTTGAGATTGTCGAGTATGCAAATCGGGTGATCTTGTTTTGATCGATTACCTTATCAGCTTTTTGCAGGGCGCTTTCAAAAAGATGTCGGCTTGTGGTTCCTTCTTCGCGCATTCTTGCTTCGGCTTCCGCCACCCGTGCGCGAATGGTTTCTTCTATATTGGTTTCCCGTTCGTGCAGTTCTCTTGCACGGAGTTCAAGTTCATTGTTCTTGTTGGTGAGATCGCGACTGAATTCGCCAAATTCACTTTCCCAGATCAGGCGGTTGTAATGCTGATAAAATTCCTTTTCCAACCGGTTGATTTCTTTAATTTCTTCTGCCTGGGTAAAACCGAGCTCATTGACAAATTCGTTATCAAGATGGTCGGCAACGTCTGAAATCAGGTTTCTATTCTTTTCAATCGACTGGACAGACTGTTTGGCGGCTTTAATGACATTATTGGCGGCGATTTCTACAATTTTCTTAATTTTTCCGTTTGTACTGGAAAGATATTGCGTGATGGTCGAATAGCCTTCAAACAAGTTTAACATATCCATAGCGGTCACCGTTAAGAAGAGGGATCATGAGTCAATTATGATAGCATATGTTGACTATGAAATGGTAGTAATTTTAAAGCGATGGGAACAGTTGAGGCTCCTTGCATCAATAAATTACCTGCCATTGAAGATTTCTTCGATAGTTTTTCCTTCGATATCTGACTCAAAGATAGATTGCAGAAGAGGGCCGACCTTTTCCATATCTTCTTCAGTAAGCAGGAACCCAGGCAGCGGTTTTGCCCATTTTACCCGCTGTTTCGCCCTGTCAGCAGAGCCGTCTGCCGACAGACAATTGCCGATTTCAGAATATTCATAGACGGTGGCGAGTGCGAGGAGCACATCAAAGAGGTTGCCCCAATAATCGTTTTGCCCCATATGCTCAAGAAGCTGCTGTACCGCAGTTGAGCCGGATAAATAGTATTCCGGTACCTCAGCCGGCTGAACTTTAGAGCAGGGGGTCTCAGAAATAAAACAGCGACAGGAAAAAGGCCGTATTTCATAAATTGAACAGCAGTTATCAATTAAAAACGGGCAGATTCCTCCATCCCTGTTTTCTGGCTGTTCGATCTCCTGCTGGTTGAAACAGGCTTGGGCATATTCGTTGGTCGTGCTGGTTGGCGGTTTGGGGGGTTGGTAGAGTTTTACCCTTTCAGCTAACCAGTCAAGCTTTTGATGATCGAGGATATATTGGAGGATTTTTTCAGCCTCTGGTGCACTGACCGTTACTTCCTGGGTGCAGCAGGTTGCGCATCCTTTACCGCAGACAGCGGGTACTGTCGATGACCACTGGTCGAATTTTTCGTAAATTGTATCTAAAATCAGCTGCTTGTTCATGATGTATCAATATGTATAAGAAATGGGATGTATATGTGACTGGCAGCAATGGTACCCCAATGGCAAAAAATGTCGAATGCTTTTTAAGATAGAGTGGTTTGCAGGGTCAGCAGACCGAGAAGGAAATAGCGTAAGCCTTTTCCTGTAATAACCAGGATAGAAAAGGTTATCGGGTGGGTTTTGAAGATACCGGCCAGAAAGCACAAGGGGTCTCCGATGATCGGCATCCAGCTGAAAAGCAGGGACCATACGCCAAAGCGATTGTAAAGGGATTGCGCTTTGGCGAGGTCATCTGAAGAAATGCGAAGGAATTTTTGCTGAAAAAACACAGAACCCCAACGACCGAGCAGATAGGTGGTGAGGCCGCCGAGGAAGTTTCCGACAGTGGCGACCAGAGTAGCCGGGATGAGGGCGGAACCGTTGAGCAGCAGGACAATGAAAAACCATTCGGATCCAAGTGGCAGAACGGTGGCGGCAAGAAAGCTTAGGCAAAAAAGTGCTGGCAGTCCGTAGGGAAGAAGAAAAGATTCCATCTGCTCTGTCTTCTCATCATGGCAGAACGTAGAAAAAGACTGCTAAAAACTGCAGGATAGATCCCGCCAGGACAAAAAGGTGCCAGATCGCATGGTTGAACGGACACTGCTTCCAGAGATAGAAAATGACCCCCAGAGAGTAGACCAGACCGCCTGCAAGCAGGAGAATCAACCCGCCTGTGGCGACATTGTCGATCATCGGTTTTACCGCGACGACGATAAGCCAACCCATGCAGAGATAAAGGGTAATTGATATCTTTTTATACCGTTTTTTGGTGGCAAGTTCGAGTATGATGCCAATGAGAGCAAGGCCCCAGACAATACCGAAAATGCTCCAGCCCCAAGGGCCGCCGAGTGCATTGAGGGTGATGGGGGTATAGGTTCCGGCAATGAGCAGAAAGATTGATGAATGATCAAGTTTCTGAAGGAACTTTTTAGCTCTAGGTGAGGGAATAGCGTGATATAGGGTTGATGCCAGATAGAGAATGATCAGCGCGGAACCGTAGATGGCGCTGGAAACAACGTGGCTTGCCGTTCCCTGGAGTGAGGAAAAAACAAGAAGCAAAACAAGACCGGCAACTCCAAGTGCTGTGCCCAGACCGTGGGTTATGCTGTTGGCGATTTCTTCCGCTTTACTGTAGGTTGCTGTTTTTACTGTCGACATGATCTTTACACCCTCCAACTGAGAAAAGTATAAGTTTTGTTGTACTATAATGCATTCTGGCATAAAATCCCGAGTTAATCTGCTTGCCTTCAAGCTTTTAAACGTGCTACTTTTGCATAAAATATCCCAAACTTTACGAAACGGTTATTTCTGCCATGCGACAACTGATTTTGAAAGATTATCGATACGAGACACCGGCTCGAACACTCTCTCCATGGAAACAATGGTGGTCAACGCCGGTTTTCTACATGAAATTTCTGTCCATCGTCTTTCGCGCTGCCGGAGTAGCCAAGCAGGGGAAATATGATGATGAGGCATGGGTTAATTCCGCTTACGAGGTTTTCGATCTGCTTGAGCAGGTTGGGATTAATCTTGATATCAGCGGGATGGACAATATCAGTCGGGAAGAAGGACCATGTGTCATTATCGGCAATCACATGTCAATGATGGAAACCCTGTTGCTTCCAACCATCGTCGTTCCTGTCAAACCTGCCACCTTTGTGGTCAAGCAGAGCCTGCTTGATTATCCGGTGTTTAAACATGTCATGCGGTCGAGAAACCCGATTGCCGTGACCAGAACCAATCCGAGACAGGATTTGAAGACTGTCATGTCAGAAGGTGTTGCCAGATTAAAAGAAGGCTTGTCTGTCATCGTGTTTCCTCAGACCACCAGGGCAAACGTATTTGATCCGGCTCAAATGAGCACCATAGGAATAAAGCTTGCCAAAAAAGCGGATGTGCCGGTCGTACCCCTTGCATTGAAAACAGATGCCTGGACAAACGGCAAAATACTGAAAGATTTTGGCAGTCTGCTGATAGAGAAAAAATGCTATTTTGCTTTTGGTGAACCGATTCGGGTGGTAGATAAAGGTGGTGAAGAGCAGGAGGCGGTGAACCGCTTTATTCAGGAAAAACTGGAGAGCTGGAAAGATTAATCCTGTTCATCGAAAGAGTTCTGTTCTGAATCGTTTTCTTCCTGAACAATGCCGGTCCCCATACAGTCCGGGCATTCCTCATAGGTAAGAAGGAAGCGGCTCTCGCCAAGAAAGTAGCTTATTTGGCCGGAACCGTTACAGGTGGGACACTGTTTTTGCATGATCTTTGGTGGATGGTTATTATCTGTTCTAACTATCTGTTGCAATATTATCGTAAATTTTTATCAGAATAAATACAAGAAGAGGGTGTAATGAGAACACAACATGTGCGTAATCTGGGTTTTCTCTTTTGTCTGGTGCTTGTAGCCGGATGTTCAAGTGCGTATTACGGTGCAATGGAGCAGGTCGGTGTCCATAAACGTGACATTCTGGTGGATAGAGTTGAATCAGCCAGAGATTCACAATCTGATGCACAGGAGCAGTTCAAATCGGCCCTTGAACAGTTCGGTTCTGTGGTGAAACTGAAAGAAACCGATCTCAAAAAAGCCTATGACAAGCTCAATGGTGAGTATGAAGCCAGTGAAAAGGCGGCCGCAGATGTTTCAGACCGGATTGATAAGGTTGAGGATGTATCCGAGGCACTGTTCGATGAGTGGGAAGATGAAATTTCTCTGTATGAAAATAAAGACCTGCAGCGAAAAAGCAAGGAACAGATGAAACAGACGAAGACACGCTACAATGAGATGCTGGCGAAAATGAAGCGGGCTGAAAAGAGCATGTATCCTGTTTTGCGTACGTTTCGCGATAATGTTCTGTTCTTGAAGCATAATCTCAATGCGCAGGCAATTGGCTCCCTGCAGGATGAGTTTTCCAGCCTTGAAGGTGATATCAACGGGCTCATTGAAGATATGAACCGGGCCATTGAGTCATCAAACCAATTTATTGCCGAGATGAAATAAGCCGAACGGTCACATAGCGGGAGAGCAGTTTGCAGCAGGATTGTACAGAAATACATCTTTTCAGGCACGGAGAGACGGAATGGAACAGGCTTGGCAAAATGCAGGGACATTTGAATTCGCCTCTTACCGCCGATGGTGTGCAGCAGGCGGTTGCAGCCAGAGCAAAAATAGAGGGGCTGCACTTTGATTATGCTTACAGCTCAAGTTCCGGACGTGCGCTTGAAACCATAAGACTGCTGCTTGACGATCTAAACCTTTCTGTTGTCCCGCTCGACGGGTTGAGAGAAATAAATCTTGGTGAGTGGGAAGGGGTGCCCGGAGATGAGGTAAAAAGGCTTTTTCCTGAGCAGCACAAGGCCTTCTGGAGCAGTCCTGAGAACTATGTTCCGGGAAGCGGAGAGAGTTATGATGATCTCTGCAGCCGGGCGGTTTCCGTGATGGATGAGATTTTCGGCCGTCATCCGGGGAGGCGCCTGCTGGTCGTCTCTCACGCGGCTTTTTTAAAGACCTATCTCTGCCATCTGACCGGATTAGGGCACAAGGCAGTCTGGCAGGAACCGAAGGCCGTTAATCTGGCCTATTCGGTTATCCGAAAAAACGGTTCGGCAAGGCCTGAAGTGACAATGTTTTGTGACCGAGTCTGGAAAACGACGTAATTTTTACAATGAGAAGAAATGGAAAAGAGGGAAGAAAACTGCTGTTTCTTCCCCCTTTTTTATGGGTTAATTCCAGATGAAGGACCTGTTGAGATACTGTTTCTGCTCTTCCTCTGAAAGTTGATAGAAATCCTTTTTTGGCTTTAGCGGCCGGTTCATGCCGCAGACATATTTGGTTCCGTCTTTTATCTTTACTAGAATGTATGCTTCGTATTGGCCTCTCATTGTCCCACTCCTTATGTTCGGATTAAAGGTTCAACCCCCCAATTACATAAAAACATCTGGAGCTGCAGTGACTACGTTTTGACCCTGAAGTTCATCCTCCCTTTTATTTCATTTATGAACTGAGTTTAATGTTACAGGGTGGTATTACCCTATTATATTACCAGCACTGATGAGAGTCAATTTCCTTTCTGCTGTTTCATGCCGACAATAGCGGCCCCGATGGCGTTGCCGACTTCGCAGTTTTCGGGGAAGGTGATGCTTGTCCCCAGTTTTTCAGCAACTTTCGGCAGAAGCTGTTTTGCGGCGGCTCCGATACCGATGAGCGGTATGCGAAGAGAAAATTGCACCTTGAGTACCGGATGATCATTTTTGCGGGAAATGAAGTTTGTCAGACTATTTCCCCAGTATCGCTTAATGACATAATCGATAATCATGTTTTCGATTATGCCTTCAGTCTGTCTGAGTACATCCTGGCAGAATTCCTCGGGGCTCTGATTGCGGAGACCAGCTAAAATCGTTGCAGCCTGAACGGACTTTTCCCGGTCGCCAAAGCTCAGTCTGCCGAGAACATGAAGCGCATCTGTAGGTGTGAAACCGGTTTCTGTCAGCAACTGTTTTCTACCAAGATCATCGAGAATATTCTGCAGCGGGATTCCGCCAAGACCGGTCATTTCACGCATCTGGGCAGGAGTCAGGGATTTATGTTCCTGTAGCAGGGAAAAGATCTCCATATTCTTTTCTGTCGTACACTCTCCGCCTTCTGTGATCTGAATTGTTTTTGACCGGGTGCCGGTACCGAGCCAGCTTTCCAGGGGCGGAAGGTTTTGAACTCTTGCAAACGGCAGAACACGATTGGGACCGATAGTCAGCGTCAGATCATCATTGACGGTTACGTGACTGTCACCGCCAATACCGCCGGTGAACATGTTCACTGCTTCCACGTGGGTCTTCCATTGGCCGATCTGGCAGCCTTCGGTATCCAGCACGAGTTTTCCGTTTTCAAGCATGGTGATATCGGTGGTGGTACCGCCGACATCGATCACCAGGCTGTCCTGTTCGGCCGAGAGCGCACCGAAAGTTGCAGTACATGCTGGTCCGCTTGCAACTGTTACGCCGGCATTTTTAACCGCAAAATCTTTTTCGACCGGTTTTCCGTTGCCGCTGACAATGATCATCGGGCATTTAAGATTCTGCTCTTCCATGGCCGATGAAACGCCCGTAACAAAATCTTCCATGATCGGCATCAGCTTGGCGTGCAGGCCGGCTGTTGCTGCACGCTCTTCCATGCCTGCCTGCTGACTGATACGATGAGAACAGAATGTCGGTTTCGGGGCAATCAGGGAAATGGCTTTTTCGGTCACCAGTTCGTGGCTCGGGTTGGTCATCGACATGGCTGAGCAGACGCCGAAAGCGTCGACCTCGTTTTTTAATCCCTCGAGCAGGGTGACGAGGTAGTCGATTTCAAGAGGCTGTTCTTCCTCGCCTTTGATAGTGTGGCCGCCTTTAACGAAGACTACAGCTTTCACCGGCAGTTTGAAGTGTTTGACGTAGCCGATAACAATAATGGCAACGCGTGCTCCCTTATTTTCAACAACAGAGTTGGTAGCAAGGGTGGTGCTGACAGCCACGCCGCCTATTTTCTCCGGTGAGACACCGGATTTGCTGAGCAACGAAGCAAGGGCCTTGCCGGTACCTATTGCAAGATTGTGGTGGGTGGTCGTCTCTTTTGCTGTTCCGATAACTTTGCCGGTTTCTTCTTCGACTAAAACTGCGTCGGTGAAAGTTCCACCGGTGTCGATGCCTATGATATACTGTTTCATAATAAAAAAATTATTGGTTGGTGATTTTCATTTTTCTCCGTACAGAATCAATCATGATAGTATACCACAAGAGATTTGTGCATAAAAAGGTGTAAGCCGCTTGTCTCATCCGGGGCTCTGGTGTACTTTACTGGACTTGTACAGCGACATACACTGTTAACTTTACTACCGGGCGTCAATGAGTTTTTTACAACTGGAAAAGAAAAAAATTGTTGTCTTCGGACTGGCCAATAAAAAATCGGTGGCCAGCGTTATTGCTAAAACCCTGGTTCAGGAAGGGGCTGAGGTTATTCATGTGGTGCGATCGGAAGAAAGAAAAGCTGCCGCTGAAAAACTCTTTCCTGAGAGCAAGGTCTTCATTTGTGACGTTGAGCGGGAAGAAAATATTATCGCTGTAAAAGAGCAGATAAAGGACTGTCTTGGTCCTGGGGAAAAATTAGACGGGATTGTCCATTCCATTGCCTTTGCCAATTACAGCGAAGGGTTTAAGCCCTTTCATGAGACAAAACAGCAGGATTTTCTCCAGGCTGCCAACATTTCCTGCTTCTCATTTATTTCTATTGCCAATCATTTTAAAGAGCTGCTGGACAAGAAGGCATCTGTAGTGACCATCTCAATTTCAACAACCAGAATGGCTGCAGAAAATTACGGCTATATGGCCCCGATAAAGGCAGCGCTGGATTCCTCTCTTGCGTTTCTGGCCAAATCGTTTTCAGCCTTTTCCGAGGTTCGTTTCAATGCCGTTGCGCCGGGGCTGCTGAAAACATCGGCGTCAGCCGGTATTCCAGGATATGTGGACAGCTATCTGTTTGCCGAAAAAGCAATATTGAGAAAACGTGCCCTGACAACCCAGGAAGCAGCCGATACTGCACTCTTCCTGCTTTCACCGAGATCTTCAGGTATTAACACCCAGACCATCGTAGTGGATGCCGGCATGGCGGTAAATTATTTTGACCGGGAACTGGTTGCAAAAGGTGTAAGCTAGCCTTTGGTTGATGGAATTTCTTTATCATGGGAAAGAGCAGCAACATCCAGCTGTTTCTTGATATGCTGGATAAGCAGTGATGCATGAGAGTGGTTGTGCTCAGCAGCAACTTTAAGCCAGAGAAGCGCCTGCTGGTAATCCTGCTTGACGCCCTGTCCATTCATGTAAAGGCATCCGATTCCATAATGGGCATCATAATAGCCATATTTGGTGGCTTTTTTATAGCATTCCATAGCTTTCTGATAATCTTGCGGACCGCCTTTGCCGTAATTGTGCATTATGGCCATTCGCAGGTAGGCGTTGCCCAGTAACTGGCCGTCTGCCAGATGTGCATCAATGATCCGTTTATACCAGTACCTGGCTTTTTCGTAGTCCTGCTGAACACCTTCCTTACCGGTAAGATACAGATAAGCGACGTGGATCTGCATATCGGAGTTGCCGTTATCTGCCACTTTGAGCAGGGCAGGATCACATCCGCATGGATCAGGTATAGTTGCAAGAGCCTGGAAACAAAAGACTAAATGAGTAAGTAAGGCAAGCAGAACGATTCTGTAGATCATCTAGACAATCCCTCATTGGCAATGATTACATCGTGCAGCCTTAAGGGATTGATTGGAAATATGCCCCTGACAACTGCTCGAACGAAAAAACAGTTCAAGCTATCTCCCCCAAAAGTGTTTATACCGTATCGACAGAAAAAGACAAGTCTTTAATATGAAAAAACGTCGTTACATTAGGAGGTTGCATGACTAGCGCTCTTTGATATTGTTAGGTTTTGTGCAGATGTTCGTGTGATGCCAGGGGTTTATGTGTATATGTGTGTGGGTGGGATTGGAGGCAAAAAAAACCTGCTGCCCCTTTTCAGAGCAGCAGGTTTTTTCATGCTGTTTTCAGCTTTGAAAGCGGAAACAGGTTAAATTTTATTGACCGTCAGGTGGAGGAACCAGGGTGTCGAGATCTGTTGAGGTAAGATCAACAGAGTCAACATCCACATTGGTATTGGTACCGTTATCAGCTGCTGCCTGATCAGTCCCACCGTCGCCTGTCAAGGTATCATCGGCATTGTCTTCAGTGATGATAATGTCATTGCTGGCGTTATAGGTGATATCTTCACCAACCAGTTTGTCATCGCCGTCACCGCCTTCCAGAGTGTCTGCACCGGTTCCGCCGATTAAGACATCATTGCCGTCACCACCACTCAACTGATCGTCACCTGCATTACCGAAGATGATGTCATCACCTCCGCCACCGTCGATGACACTGTCACCGCTGCCGCCGGAAATGACTTCATTGGCATCGGTTCCGTTAATGATATCGTCACCGTCGAAGGTCACATCAATCTGCTCAACGGTAGTGTCTCCATCATAGTCGGTAGCGACAGCATCGTAGGTAATGGTATGGTCATAAGCAGAGGTTTCTTCCTGGATGGTCATACCAAGGATACGGAAACTGCCGCCTTCAGATGCAGTTAACACAACCCTGTCGATAGTGCCGCCGGTATACTGGTAAGGGCTATCTGGATCGACTGGTCCGGAATCATTGATAATAAAGAATTCCTGATCAGCGTTGTCGCTTGCACCTTGACTTGCTCCATTAAAGGTTCCTGTGCCGTTTTGAACATAGATATGATTGATTGCATCATAACTGTAGGTGGTCCAAATCAGCTGTTCACCTACGTCGAGGTGGTCAATGGTGAAACCAACCTCATTTGCTGCAAGGTGGGTATCATCATTTGTTGCGGCAGTATCATTGGCGTCATACAGATCAATCCTCAGAATGTCAGAAGGAGCATTGTTAGCATTGTTGACAAAGTTGTCTCCAACCCCCATACCCTGTGTTGACACGTTAACCGTATCATGCTGGAAACCTGGGGCGTCACCGTAAACACTGATTCTGACGCTGTTATCATCGGTAGAGAAATCCAGAGATTCGTGATTACCGGATTTCAGGTTGCCGTAACCGGTGAAGTCAAAAAATGTATGTGGCTGGCCATCAATGGTACCAATAACTTCAACCGTATAGGTGTTGTTGTACGTACTTGAAGTCTGGTTGAGCGTCACTCTGAAAATCTGCGCGCTATGATCACTGTCAAGAACTGCGATCAATCCTCCATTGCCGTCTTCAATGTAGACAAGCTTCTCACCGTTTGAAGTAACCAGCTTGCCGTCGTTGTTCAGCACATAGCCGTTACTGTCTACCGGTCCCTCAAGATAAATAGGCAGGGTATCTGCAGGACCATCAGCACCGTAGTCTATTACCAGGTTGGCAGTGAGAATGTTGCCCTCTTCATTGGCAAGGATGGCATATTGAGTGCTTGCGGTTTCAAATGCAGGAATATCATCCTGAACCGTAACCACAAATGCTCCCTCTGCTGCAGGCACAGAATCATAATCTGCATCTGTTGCAAGTATAATGGAGGAGAGATCGATTCCAGTCACGTAGCCGACATCTGTATCGGAAACCAGATTGAAATTCTCGGAATCTGTACCGTCATCTACATGATCCAGACTGCCGTCGAGGTCGAACTTATAGGTGCCGTCTGCATTAATGATAAAGGTGAAAATGACCTCGCTTCCAACCATGGCTGTCAGTGTATTGGTGTTGCTGTCTATCTGATATACCAGTTCCTGGCCGCCGGAGTACAGAGTCGGTAGACTGAGAGTGTTGTTTATCATACTGAATTTCAGCTCTTCATCTGCACCGGTCCTAAAGAGAGCAGCCAGTGAATAGGACGAGTTTTCATCAGCATTGACAGAAGAATCATCCTGGATGCCAGTGGTAAGATCCGGGTATGCATCTGATTCGCCGAAATTACCAAGATCATCTTCCTCAACGGTAAAGTTGATGATTGGTTGATAGATCTCGAGCAGATCAGGAAGAATTGCAACAAATTGGTCTGCAGAGGTGACATTAATGGCATCACCTACACCATCAAGGCCGTCGAGCCTATCGTCCTGAGCATCACTGACGCTGATACCAACAACCCGCACACTATCTGCCCAGGCGTCCAGAATAGCTTTTTCATCGGTTCCGTCAGAGCCGGTAACTTCATCAAGTGATTCAGTTGCCGTGCCTTCTACAGGGTCACCCAAATCATCGTTATAACGATTCGGATCACCATCAGAGACGAAAATCACCTCATTGACTACACCGGCATCGGTAAGCGGATTGCCGTTTGTGATCCAGTCGATAGCCTGCTGATAACCGGCTTCGTAATTGGTAAAGAGGTGGTCGGCACTGTCAAGCCCGCTGGTGATATCAGCGATCATAGCATTAATATCGTCAACACTAGTTACACCGCTGGTGATGGTGTATGTACCCACAGCAGAGGCTGACTCACTGAATTGAACAATGTGAATCTGATAAACCGAACCAGCCGCATTGTTGGATAAATCGAGCATCATTGCTGAAACGGACTCGATCATTGCTGCAGCTCGGGTTATTGATTCTGTACCACCGTTCCATGGAAGGTTGTTTTGCACATCATACATGGAGCCGGAGTTATCCAGAATAAGTACCAGATTCATGGTACTAGGAACCGAGGTAGGAGAAATAGCTTCCGGTACATCGTTTTCAACGTTGACGATGATTTTGCCAGCTAATGTCGCGCTTGCACTGTCACCGTCTCCATCGGTAGCGGTGTACAGGATATATTTACCGAGATCGTCAATGTCCAGAGACCCGTTATCGCCTACACCGACCTCATTAATATCATGATCAATCTGGTCTCGAAGATCAAAGGTTGCTATCTCATCACCGGTAACTCCATCTGTACCAAGGGTAAAGGTGAAGATTAAGCCTCCGTCATTGACGTAGTTGGAGTCAGAACTGCTGCTCCATCCTTCAATGGAGTCTCCATTCTGTACATACCAGATGTACATGCCGTTGGAGGTTTGCGCTGACAAAACTGGGCTCTCAAGACCGGTGATGGACCATGTTTCAGAGCCTTCTCCGTCAGCCCCGAAATTGACGCTTGCCTGTTTGACGATATCAGAGAGATTAAAGACAGCAACATCTGTCTCATTGCTCGGATCTTCATCAGGAATGCCAGGGTTGTTGGCATCGTCATCAGGTGTTTCGTTATTGAGCGGATTGTCCGTGTCGTTTCCAAGGGCGTCTTCCTGCACGTACTCGGTCTGAGCACTGACATTACTGAAATCAACAACAGGACCGTCGTCGTTAATAACAACGTTGAGGTTGAAGGACTTCTCATCGAGATCGAAGTCTTTAACAGTAACAGCAAAGGTATCGGTTACCTGGTCAGCATCTTCCCTGTCCCCGTCATTATCGCCTAAACCGTCAGGACCGACGATGGTATCATCGTGTTCGAGGGTGTTATCAAGCAGGGTGTATGTCCAGGTACCATCTGACTCAACGGTCAGCATACCTGCGTGGGTTCCCGCGCCACCTGAACCGGTGATGTCGCCGTATACAACCAGATCATCATGGTCGCCGCCATCAAGTACGATGGACTGACCATTGATGGTGATGGTAACAGGCTCATCGGCACCGCTAGCAATATTGCCGTCGATGAAGAAGTTTCCTGTTGCGGTGACTGCACCGATGATGGCAGCAGTACCGTCAGCAAGTTGAGCCTCTCTCACCTTGCCGCTTGCGTCAGCGACAAAAGGAACGTCGTTTTCTACATAGATATTGATCAAACCATCAAAGTTGACGTCGGCATGATCTCCGTC
>QKIH01000017.1 GCA_003249645.1 Desulfobulbaceae bacterium
TGGTAAGCAGCGCATTGAAATACCGAGGCCAGGCGCCGCTCATCGACTCTCTTCTCGCTGATATCGGCCTTAAAGGAGATGATCTGAACCATCTCACCCAGAGCCTTTTACCAAAATCAGAACAGTAGAATCACTGTAGGAAAGCTTTTCAGCAGCAGGCAATTTCACCATGATTTGGTGAAATTGCCTGCTGCATTATACTGTTAAAAAACTTAATCTTTGCGACAGTTAATTTCATCACAGTCCGAATTTCAGGCAGATAACTGAACGACCCGCAGTATAGATATGATTTATTCCGTAACATGCACAATTGGGGAGTTGATATGGGAATAGATGGAGCAGAAATCAGGAATCATAAGCTACAACATACAAGGCATTTAAAGCGCAGGCTGACATGCACCGTTTGATTTAACATTATGTTAAAAAAAGTTTTCATTAAGAAACTAACACTAAAGATCAAGGTATCTCTTTTATATCAGATAACTTTCTAAGGTAGATGGATTTATTAAAATGGATTGCCTTTGCTCTAATAGGAATTATTATTAACATATCTAGTTAAAGATTATATTTAATAAAAAGGGTAGGCATTCAGTCTTATCAAATCGATTTTAAAATAGTTAATGAGTTGGCAATGCCCCCTTTTTAATATCATGGAGGGCTTAGATATGTCTGATCGATTATTGCAAATGGAACAACCTGATATCGCAAAGCTAATCCTTAGGTTGACTGTTGGTGGATTGATGCTGTTTCATGGCATTCACAAGATATTTTCGGGTGTCGGCTTCATAGCTGGGAAATTTGTGGAGATAGGTATGCCCGGGGCCTTCGCATATCTCGTGTTCCTTGGAGAAATTGTAGCGCCTGTTTTATTAATCATAGGTTATAAAACCCGCGTTGGTGCTGCGTTAATTATAGCAACAATGATTATAGCTATAGCTCTTGCCTTTCCTGGGCAATGGTTTGCTTTGAGTAAAGTCGGAGCGCTTGCAATGGAAAACCAGTATTTATTTATTTTCTCTTCGTTAGTTATCATTCTTTTGGGGGCTGGCAAATACTCAATTGACAAGAAATGAAGAGGTGCTAACAGCCGTATTTAACAATATTTGGGCATGATTAAACTGAACAATAAAGGTCTTAACCGATTGTAATCATACGTACAGCTTAGGTTATTCCCGAAACGGTGGAACTGCTTGCTTTCATCGCATTGCTCAAAAATGGAATTACAGGCAATTGCAGCTTTGCAAAGGGCTTCTTTCACCTACGAATACTTCGTTTAAACTGCAGGCTAAAATACTCACGCGCTGATGCGCCGTTTATCTTGCCGTTATCCGAATTTTATAAGCAAATTACTATCATCAAACGATGATCAAACCGTTTCAACAAGGGGCACATCCATTGGCTGGGAAAACAAAGAGTATCAAACAATCCGGAAACCGAAAAATTATAATTGCTGATTCGGTTACCGCAGCAACTGATCAAAACATAGGTGATATTCTGGTTTGCGGATCTCACTGTGGAGCCAATGTTGGCCATATCGCTGTTACAAACAAAATCGGTGCAATAATCGGAAACGATGCCGGCATGGGGAAAAACAACGCGGGCATTGCAGGCCTTGCCGTATGCGACACACACAACATTCCTGCCGCAGCCGTTGCTTCCATGTCGGCAGTGATCGGTTCCGGTATGAGTACTTACGAAGAGGGCGAGGTGTCTGCAGTTAACAGCTTAGCCGCAAGATTGGGTGTTTCAGAAGGAATGTCCGCAAAGCATGCAGCAGAAAGGTTTTTGGAAACACTGGCCAATAGTAGTACAGCCTGATGGCCTTCGTTCGGACGGGCTTTTAGTAGGCCGTAGTACTTAACGCTGAGCCACTCCCTTTTGATAAGGGAAGGAAATGATAAAGCAATGTCAATAGCCAAGCTTATCGTTTTAACATCGATCACGATGATTTTCTTTGCTGGAAATTCTCTGCTTTGCAGACTCGCTTTATCTACAACAGTTATTGATGCGGCAAGCTTCACAACAATCCGCATTATGTCTGGTGCTGTCACATTATTGCTCCTGGTATTTATTACCAGACGTACACGATCAATCGGCGGAAACTGGTTGTCTGCCATTGCGTTGTTTGGATATGCCGCAGGATTTTCCTTTGCTTATATCAGTCTATCTGCCGCAACAGGTGCACTTATTTTGTTTGGCGCCGTTCAATGTACGATGATCGGCTATGGGTTAATCAAAGGTGAGCGCATGAACCTTGTACAGTCGACAGGAGTTCTCGTCGCTGTTGCCGGAGTGGTTGGGTTGCTGTTTCCAGGACTTTCCGCACCGCCAATCACAAGTGCATTGCTTATGTTCGGAGCAGGCGTTTCCTGGGGCATTTATTCACTTCGCGGCCGTGGGGTAATGGATGCCACATGGGAATCTGCAGGTAATTTTGTGCGTGCAGTCCCATTTGTTTTACTGGTTAGTGTTTTGTCATTACAAAATGCTGAGGTTGATCTATCCGGGGTGGGTTTTGCCGTAGCATCCGGTTCGTTGGCATCGGGACTTGGATATTCAATTTGGTATTCAGCGCTGTGTGAGCTGACAGCGACAAGAGCGGCCACAGTTCAGTTAACTGTTCCAGCACTGGCAGCAATAGGTGGCGTTGTTTTTCTAGGAGAACCGGTTACCCTCCGACTTAGTTTAGCATCAGTTGCTATACTTGGCGGTGTAGCTGTTTTCATTTTAAACAAGGGGCTCTCACAAGACGCTTGAGACCGACTCGCTATCTCTCACCACTCAACTCCATGTTATCATCAACAAGGAACAATCTCATATCATCGTTTACACTTTTGAGATATGATTTTACCCGTTCGCTAAAAAGTCTCTGCACAGAAATAACATGTTGTTTTGATTGTTTTTAACAAAGCTATACTTCAATTATCTGTCTTTATTGTCCCCGATTCTGTCAAGAAGATGCTGTTTTTAATTATAGCAAAAAAGGAATGAATTCGATAGGATTTTACTAACGATGCTACTTGTCTTGAGTGATGATGTACCAGATAATAATATCAGGTTCATGCCAAAATTATATCAACAGGAGAAGATTGAAAAAAGTCTTCTTGCCCAGTGAAGACATGTAATTATTAATACATAACAGCAGATGATACGATGTCATACTTTGTGTCGCAAAAGAAGTGGTACTATATCGACGGGTCATGTAGTCAAAAATAATATCAACTTATGAGGCCATGCTATGCGTAACATTATCTCTTTTTTCACAGCTGCTCTGTTCCTTACTCTTATGGTCTGTAATGTCTCCCTGGCAAACGATTACACCAAAGCTCAGGAAACAGTCCTGAAAGGTGAGTTTATTCTCAAGAAGTTTCTAACCCAGCAAAACAACGAAATATTTATGGAGTCCCTTAAAAAATCGAGGGCTGTTTTGCTTGTTCCACAGATGTTGAAAGGTGGTTTTGTTGTCGGCGGTTCAGGTGGCTCTGGAGTATTGTTAGCCAGAAACGATGACGGTTCATGGAGCTATCCGGTCTTTTACACACTGGGTGCACTTTCTGTTGGTTTACAGATTGGTGCAGAGAGTTCTGAAATAATGATGCTGGTAATGACAGAAAAGGGAAAAGATTCTCTTCTCTCCGATTCAATCAAGTTGGGTGCTGATGCAACAATTGCGGCCGGTCCGGTTGGAAAAGGTGTGAAGGCGGCGACAGCCGATATTCTGTCTTACGCTAACTCAAAAGGTGCTTTTGGCGGAGTCTCCGTCGAAGGTGCCGTTGTCAAAGTTAAAGCTGGTTGGAACAAAGACTATTATAAATCCGCTGTGAGTCCTGCTGATATTCTCATAAAACAGAAAGCAAGCAATCCGGACGCAGACAGTTTGAGAGCAACTCTGGAATCTATTGCTTCTCCCGATGCGAAATAATAGTAGAGACAATTTTTCTTTCTCGCCCTGCAAAGGGAAATATATCCACCCTGACATGAGGTGAGAGGCAAAATGATGAATTGATCATGATCGAGTAAATGTTGATCATGATCAATTCTTGATTTCAGGACAGCAAAGATACATTTCCTCTCCCCTGTTGAAAAGCTGTCAGTGTTGAGGATAAGATTTATATACCCGTCATAAATCCATCAAAGAAATAGCCGAAACAACGGATATCTCATGAGAGCTTGGTTTTTCACACTTTTTCTTACTAACAACCGCCTGACTGTTGTGGTGGTCCTGCTATGTATTAGCCTGAGCCTCACAGCCTGCGGTGGCAGCAGCAAACCGTATGAACTGGAGTTAATGCCAGCGCCCAATATATATGACGAGGCTAACATCAATCCTTTTCATAACCTTGAGGGCGTTATTAAAGCTCCGTACTACGGCATGCTTTACGCTACAGATCGCCAGCCAGCAGAAAAAGGAAGCGGAACATACCTCAACTCACGAGGGCATCTTATACGGTTGGGAATTGGTAAGATTTCATTGGGTAAAAAAGAGATGACCTGGGAAGAGGCCCGTAAAATATCACTTCTGAAAAACCGCCCGGCAAACTATCCTTTGAAAGTAACAGCGATTGAAGAGTTTGGCATTTTAGGCAAAAGTCTCGGGATCTTTACGAAACCTATGATGAACGAAATTGAAGAACAATTTGCCGAAGAGCACTTCAGTTCTCTTATAAACAAGAAACTGTCCATCTCAAAACAAAAAGATATCTTCATCTATGTTCACGGTTACAAGGTAGCCTTTGACAATCCTTTGCTGGTTGCAACAGAGATATGGAATTTCCTTGGATATGACGGGGTCTTCATTTCTTACGCATGGCCGTCAACACCACATACCCTGGCCTATTTTTCAGACCTGGAAACCGCAGCCCTGTCTTCACATAATTTGAGAATTCTCCTTTCATACCTTGCTGAAGAAACCGATGCTGAAAGGATACATATTATCGGCTATAGTGCTGGCACCCGGGTGGTGATCAATGCTCTCTACCAACTGGGACTCATGAATCAGGATGCATCTAAAACAGAAGTTCAGCAGAAACTCCGTATAGGTCATGTCATGCTGGTGGGGAGTGATTTCGACCGCCAGCTTTTTGGGGCATATGTGCAGGAGGGAGGCTTACTCAAGGTACCTCGAACACTGACAATATTCATGTCTGAAGCGGACAATGCGCTTGGAATTTCCAGCGTGCTTTTCAATCAGGACCGGCTGGGCCAGACATGGTTGGACCGTAAACTGCCCGCAGTTGCAGAAAACTTTTTGAACAACACAAACGATCTGTATTTTATTGATGTCACGGGCGCAGAGGCCGCCACCACAGGTAACGGCCACGCCTATTTTCGTAAAAGTCCCCTGGTGAGCAGTGATATTCTGATTACCCTGCTCTATGATTTACCCCCCGCAGAACGAGGCCTTATTAAAGACCAGGGCAGGCCGATATGGATTTTTCCTCCGGATTACACCGAACGCCTTTGCAAAACGCTCTCCCGGATAAATCCTCCAGCACCCTAGTAGCAAACGCTATTAGCATTCTTCATAGATAAATTAGGCCCTTTGAAGAAGTAACTGCTTCAAGTCATCTGTAAAAATGAGTAAGGAAAGATCAGCTCTGCGGAGACTGGGGCGGCCGGATATAGAAGCGGTAATAGCCAAGAAGGTTACTGCAGATAAACAGCGACTCCATAAGCACCGCCATGGGAGAACCAATAAGAATATTGTTCAAGAGCCAGAGGCTTGTCCCGACCAGCATCAGCTGACGCAGCCTTTTGTCCTGTTTGCTGAAACAGGCTACCGTGCCGAAAAGTGATCCGCAGCAGGTAAGCAGGGAAAGAAGCCCCGAATAGGTTGCTGCTGTAATGATCACGGCAAGGATCATAAATGCAGCCATGGTTCTCTTGGAAGTTGTCTTCAAAGATACCAGAAAACGGAGTGCAGCAACCACGGCAAGTGCAGCTGCCGTCCACTGCTCAAGCAGAATGAAATGAATACCGATCAGCAGACAGGAAACAAGAAGCACTACGAGAATTTTCTTTCTGTCTTTAAACTGAAAAGAAAGAAGATCGCAGCAGATGGCAAAACCGATCAATATCTGAGAAAGAATAAAAGAAGACACGCTATCTTAAACCGGAAGCCCCCGCTCTTCTTACGCTTATACTCTGAATTTTGAAAGACTGCTTTTCAGCTGACCAGCGATGGTCGACACGTCTTTAGCAGCTTTTTCCACCACTTTTCCGCTGGCATGAATCTCGCTTATTCTGGCATCGATCTCTGCAGCATTCGCACTCATGGCAGAGCTTCTGCTTGAAGTGTCTGCAATCGTATCACTGATCTCAGCAAGAACCTGGGTCGATTCGCTGATGTTATGGGCAATCTGGGATGTCGACTGATTCTGCTCATGAATTGACGCTCGAATGGCACTAACCGACTGATCAACTTCATGAATGATTGTCGAGATAACCTTGATATTTTCAACACTTGCACCGGTATTTTTTTGAATATCCTCGATCATCTCATTGATTTCAAGGGTTGCTTCAGCCGTCTGTCGTGCAAGCACTTTAATTTCATTAGCAACAACAGCGAAACCTTTTCCGGCATCACCGGCCCGCGCTGCTTCAATGGTTGCATTGAGCGCCAGCAGATTAGTCTGTTCCGATATCTCTGTAATGGTCTGCGTCACCTGATTTATTTTCTTGGCAGATTCACCCAGAGTATTGATCGCGCTTCTCGCTTTGTCGGCTGCTGCTACCGCCTTTCCGGTCGTTTCACCTGCCTTTGATGTCTCGTCGGCCAGATTGTTGCTGTTAACTTCGAGCTGTTCCACCGCACCGCTTATATGCTGCGTATTTGAGGTGGATTGTTCAACCGCGGCTGCAACGGAATTGGTCTGCTGATTAACATCTTCAGCATATCGGGAAAGCTCTGTAGTATGGACATTGGTCTCCCCAATCTTCCGGCTCATGTCCCGTGAGACATTATCAAGTTCAGTCGATTCCTTCTCCAATAGCAGGCTGAAATTCTGGGAACCGGCTACCATATCTCTCATATTCACGACCATTTTTCCAAGATCAACCTGCAGAGCACCAAAGGCATCATTGACATCGGAAGTCGGCACAAGTGATAGATCTCCTTCAGCTATAACTCTAACCTCTTCAGCGATCTGCTTTGGCCGGATATTGAGAATAGTGACAATAACGATATTGGCAACAACACCGAACACTGCACCGCAGCCAACAACAAAAAGCTCCTCCCCCAGGCTGTAATCAGAAAAGATGAGTACCGCACTGGTAATGATCAGGGGGAGAGCCCCCGCAACCCCGATACCAAGAAATATCAACACGGGAAAAGGAATCCCGGTAAGCACACGGACAAAGAAATTATCTGATTGTTTCATCACACCTCTCCGAATTACGGGTAGAAAATATCACAAACACACTACTGCTGTTATATAGTCGAAACAATCAGTAATTGTACAGGGGGAAAAAAGAAGATAAATAAATATGAATCAAACCCACTCTGCAGAATCGATTCTTTGGACATGAACGCCTGAGTCTCTCAAGTCATCAAGCAGATCATCGTAGTCCTGCCCAAACACCTTAGCCGTAATCAGGTGCTGGCTCTCAGAAAAATCACGATGAACAGATATCGCCATCACCTCAACGTCATGACGTTCAAACAGCCGGATAAGGCTATAGAATTCACGGGGTGTTTTGCTGATAAGCAGTTCCATCCTCATCCCCTGCCTGTCAACACCCATAGCTTCAGCAAAAGCAGCATAGATATCGGTTTCGGTGATAATGCCGACAACCCTGCCGTTCTCCACCACCGGTGCACCGCCGAATTTATGTTTCATCATATCCTTGGCGACGGCTTCAAGGGGGGTCATGACATTATAGCTTACCGGGTTTGTCGTCATGATATCGCCAATTCTGGCTGAATCAAATGCCACCATTGATGATCCAACGCTGCTGCCGTCCATCACAGAGGGAAGGGCGGAAGAAATATCATGTTTGCTGACAATACCAACGAGTTGCCCCTTGTCATCAACGACCGGAATCCTTCTGAAAAGGTAATTATCCATCAACTCTTTTGCCTGCTGCAGGGAATCAGAAGCTTTCAGGACCTTCGGATTTGTTTTCATCCATGACTTTACCAGCATTACATCGCTCCGTGATCAAAAAATCATATGAAGTTCAATCTCACCGCTCGTGGGGTTAACCCGGGCACATACGTTATCCATATCTTTTTCAACAACTCTGATACTGTTGCATATCCTTATGGTTGTTCCCGCAGCCAGCAACCCGGATACTTCAATGGTCGCATTGCAACGATATCTGCCGGTCTCCCTCAATACAGTTTCGGCGTCATGTCCCATAAGATTTAGAATTTGAAGCTCTTTTTCTATTTCTTCAAGCTCTTTAACATAATAGTTAAATTTTTTATCCCTCTGATCAACCTTTCCATAACGGTTGGCCATGTTCTGAATCTTCTCCACTATACCATCATGTCGCAGCTGCAGACCTTTATAGCGCTTAAAACGTTTTGGTACGATTCCGGCACCTATCAGTATCGGCTTCGCTGATCCTGCCCCTATCTGCCCTGCTTTTATTGAACCGCCGACTATTATTGTCCCACCGACAAGCCGTGTTTTTTCGGTACCAAAAAGATTGCCGGAAACGCGGAGATTGGAATAATAGACCGCTGAGCGGATAACAGCATTTCCACCAACCGAGACGTAAGCCCTCTCAATATAATTAAAGTCGCCATCTCCACTCGCATTAACCGATGAATTCGGTCCGACCACTCCTCCTTTAACAACTATATTTCCCCGGCTGTTTACCCCGGCACGCTGGATATTTCCTCCGACCAGAAGATCACCACTGACAGAGACCACAAACTTTGGCAGAACAGTACCCGTAATTTCGACGGCATTCTGTGAGCGGATATTGCCGGTTTCATAATTGATGTCCCCCTGAATCAGATGCTTGCTCATGACACGGATGCTATCGTTGTTGACCACTGAAAGGATACCTGACTCTGTCGCCCGGATGGTCTGATCCTCTTCATTGTAGCTGGCATCATCAGAAACCTTGACGACAAGATCCTTGCCGGGATTCGCAGATATCTCATTCCCTTCTATGTCGATTCCCGAAGAACCGATTGTGAAGGCAACTTTAGTTGCAATTATCTGCCCTTTTTCAACCCCGACAAACATGCGGCGCTCACGAAAATCTATCGACCCGTCGGCAAGCTCTTTTCCCGGAATGGGTCCAATTTCAATATGAAATCTGAGAAAGGCGTCCTTGCCGTGCAGTGGCGGTCTTCCCCTGGCAATGAGATGATTGATTACCGGTTCACCGGTTTCTGCCAGCTGATGCAAACAGCTTTCAATAGCCTTTCGATCCACCCCGAAATTGACTTTCTGGTGTACCAGTGCCGCTTCAACGGTGTTTTTATCGACCTGAGAATTCTTACCGGGAAAAGGAAGCAGCCAGAGAGCAGCCTCCATATTGGACTCATCTTTATTGATCAGCGGCAAAACGGAAACACGCAGAATGCTCTTCTCTTTACTCTCGACAACAATCTCACTATGCGGATACCCGTAACAGGATGATATTATTTTATTATCATCAGTCACCAGGGTATTCAGGCCCGGTTCAAGATCAAGTAGAGGGGAATCAGCTGGAACGAAATCGGAAAGAGTGACAAGAAGTGCACCAGGAGTAACCAGGGCACCAATATGCTTGTCCCCGGGCAACTCCTTGGTCAGATTATAAAAAAGGCCAGTATTAAAGTGCAGTTCCGGATATTTCATGTAATGTTCGTAATACAGTCCTGAGTTGTTTTATGGTTTGTCATGAAATTGTACCAAACTCGTTAAGATATTACAAAAATTCTATTTTCCCGATGGCAGGATGGGAAAACCGTTTTCATCAAAAAGCAGATCAGCAAAGCCGAACATGTATGGATGATCGGTACTTTTCATCCGCCACTGGTTGCGGTGATTCATCTGAATTACCCTGCTCATGACTGCAAAATCAAGCATCCAGCCATTTTCCCCATATCGCAGAAAATAAGGCGGAACAGTACGATCTTCGACTGCATAACGGATAACTGCCAGGTCATTCTGTACCCGTATTTCAGCTGGGACATGCTGCTGTAGACTCTTCAGCTCATTGACTTGTTGGGCGTCTGTCACAACCCATTTTGAAAAGAATTTTCTCGTCTCGGGTGTATAGAGAGCAAGATCAGGATCCTTGATGCGATTTTTCAGCACCTGCTTGTAGAGATTCAGGGCATCTTCTGGTGTGACTGCCCCGGAATAAATCGATGGATCAGCTGTCGGCTTTTTGTCGTACCGGCCTGGTTCAGCTCCGGTATCAACCTTTGCTCCGGCTCCGCCTGAATAATATTGCTGATCTGAATACTGCTGATCATGCTTGGTCTGCATAGGTTCTTCATCAAGAAGCTTCTGCACCAGCAGTTCGCCTGTAGCCTCAATGCCCTGGCCGATTGTCCCTTGGGCAAAAAATGGTTTCATCTGCAGTTCTTCAATATTGCCGACAAAGCCGTCCGGGAAAATATGTTCAAGATCATATCTGACTTCAATCCTGACCTGTTGTGAACCAGGATCAACAAGAAAGAGGAGCCCTCTTGCAGCAGAGGTCTTTTTTCCCAGGGTACCAAATTCATCAACTGCTGTTTTGTCGATGTCCTCTGTCGGCTTATCAAGGATTATCACCGCAAAATGAACGTCAAGCTGATCAAGCAGGACGGCATGATAACGGTTTATCCTTTCTACCTGATCCTTTTGCAGCAGCCCGGCTCTGTCATCCACCCAGGAAGAATCGCGGCTTTCCCTGCATCCTGAAAAGATAAGAAGAGAAAAGACTAACAGCAGCAGGTACAGACGCCCCGCCATCAGCTTTTCATCGGCGCGACCATCACCCACAGCAGGCACACCTTGAGATCGAAAACATCGCTTCTCCTTGGCTTGATGGAAAAGGTCTCAATCTCATAGTTGTCGGCTGTATATGCCTCGCCAAGCTCATCAACCTGCTCTTCAAGCTCCTTTGAAAGCTCAGCTAGCTCTTCCTCAAGACCACTCACCTTTTCTTCGGCCCGTTTTACCTCATCTTTTTCCTTACCGACCCGACCTGCGTTCTTTATTCCAGTTGCAGCCTTTGATAAAGAGCCGACCGAGACCGTTTTGCGGCCAAGAAAAGCCCCAAGAATTGCAGAGCCGAACGAGATGATCGTATCGGTGGTTCTCGATGTCACATCAGCTTTTTCTTTTTCAACTTTAACTTCAGCGGCCTCTATCTGCTTTTCAATCCGATCCTGTTTGACCTTGAATTTTTCCTTCAGTTTTTCAACGGCATCTTCTTTCTGCTCACGCAGAAGATCATTCATCCTGACGGTGAAATCGGCAAGGCTTTCGCCCGGATTTGACTCCAGTTTGAGCTGCTCAACACGATAGAGATCAAGACGCTGGTACTGATAGAGATAATCAGCCAGACTTTTTGCCACAGGGCTGAAATCCTTCAGTGCTGTAAAGGAGTCGGGCAGAGGATAATAATGGCTCTGTTCAGGTGCGCTCTTATCATAATCATCGAGGGCTTTGTCGAGCTGTTCAGCCCGCTCCCAGTCAAGCTTGTCGGTGTCTTTGTCGAGATAGAGACGAAACCTTATTTCCTTTACTTCATCGATGTTGCGCTTCTGGTTATAAAAACGCACCATGGAAGATGCCGCAAGCCACGGTTCAAATTGGATCTGCTCGGTAAGAAGCGGCTGGAGTTCAAACCGCTGTTCTAGTTTATCCGAAAGAATCGGCGGATGGCTTAACAGATCGCCTTCATTCTTCGAAAATGCCGCCGCCGTTTCACCGGCATCGATATCGGCCCCATGGCCTTCCATCAGCCTGCCGATATCAAGCAGTGACATGGGCCCCTTCAGATATGACATAACCCAGCGGGTTTCAAATAAAACAGGGGCATCAAGATGGGCTGAATTCAAGACAAACTGCCTGCCTTTCATATCCCCCAGCAACTTCCGCACCTGTACCCTGTCAAGCTTGCCGTCACTCGCGCCGACAATGCCTTCCAGCACCTTTTCCTGATCCTGGGCGGTCTGCAACCTGCCGACAAACCACGATCCGATATTGGATAAACCCTTATAATCAAGATCAACCGGATTCTGGGTCGCCAGGATTATTCCCACCCCGTAGGCCCTTGCCTGTTTGAGCAGGAGCAGCATCGGCTTTTTCGACGGCGGATTGGCAGTCGGCGGGAAATAGCCGAAAATCTCATCCATATAAAGAAGGGCTTTCAGCGATGCACTGCCCTGCTGCCTGCGCATCCAGCCGACAAACTGGTTCAGCAGCATGGTGACAAAGAACATGCGTTCTGATTCACTTAAATGGGATATGGCAAAAATAGCTGTTTTCGGCTTGCCTTCTTTGGTGTACAGAATGCGTTGAATATCAAGGGGTTCTCCGGTAATCCAGGTTGAGAATGTCGGGCTGGCCAATACATTATTGAGCGACATGGCAAGCGTCATCCTCTCTGACTGTTTGAAAAAGGTATCAAGACTGAATACCCCGACCTTATCAAAGGGAGGATCAACCACCCGGGAAATCAGGGTCTCCAGCGAAAGATTCTCCCCTTTGCGCCACGAATAGAGAAGGATGGAACTGAGCAGGATGTATTCTTTGCTCTGCAGATTATCACCCTTGATGCCGACCAGCGTCAGCAGGCTCGTCACGGCAGATCCGACCATGGAATTAACGGTGTCGAGATCACGCATGACATCTTCGCCGGGTGCATCAAAACTGTTGAGCACGGAAACAGGTACACCGGAGGTTGAACCCGGTGTATAGATCACGCATTCAGATTTTTCCCGAAGGGTTTTAATCCGCTCCGGGCTCTGCTGCCATGAGGCAAGACCATCCTTCCAGGTCTGTGCCATCTTCTCAGCATAGGCTGCCGGCTCCATTTCCTTCCTGGCAGCTTCTGCCGGATCAATCCAATCGGCAAAAGCGGCAGGACGCAGCTCCGGAAAAGTCAACATCAGATTTCCCATATCCCCTTTGGGGTCGATGACGATTGACGGAACGTTATCCATCATCGCTTCTTCGATAATACTTACACCAAGGCCGGTTTTACCGCTGCCGGTCATACCGATGATGACTGCATGGGTAGTCAGATCCTTGTTTTTCAAAAGAAAGGGAAGCTCACTTTTCTCCTGGGATTCAAAACCGATTTCCTTACCGAGATACATCAGGCCCAGCTTTTCATATGAATAGTCTGTGGTCATGTGAAACTCTCCTCATGCTATGCTGTTTGCAGTTCTGACAATTAAGGGATCCTCTCTCATTTCTTCTATAAATTTCAATAGATTTGTCAAGAACTATCTTTGTCAGGCAGCCATTGAAAACCTGAAATTAGATATGCTATGATAAAAACTATTATTCCTTTGAAGTGAAAATAATCGTGTTTATATTGTGGTTGAAATCTGGTCTTTCAAGCGTTTGTATTATATAGTTTTATTAAAAACCAACACACGAATTCTATGAAAACCATTGCTATTCGAGCCGGCCTCGACATCCCTATCAGCGGTGAACCGATCCAAGAACCCGGAGAGTCTCCGCCAATAAGTCATATAGCACTTATTGGCGACGATTATCCCGGCATGAAGCCGACCATGGCTGTCAATGTCGGGGACAGGGTAAAAACCGGTCAGTTGCTTTTCTCCGACAAGAAGAATGAAGGTGTTCTCTACACCTCTCCCGGTTGCGGTGAAGTTGTCGCCATTAATCGCGGGGCCAAGAGAAAATTCGAGTCTGTCGTCATTCGGCTCGAAGGCACTGATTTTGAAAACATCTTCGATCCCGATGATGCCTCGAACCAGAATGATCCTGAAAAGATACGGGATATTCTTATTCGATCAGGACTCTGGCCGGGGTTCAGGACGAGGCCCTACGGCAAAGTTCCGGCCATCGACACCAACCCGGCATCACTGTTCATCACCGCGACCGAAACTACGCCGCTTGCGCCCTCACCTGCAGCAGTAATCAGCCTGCAATCGGAGGAATGGCTCGCTGGCCTCGACGTTCTTGAACAGCTTTTTGAAATCCCTATTCATCTCTGCATATCAGGTGATGATGCCATCACGGTTCCGGCTGAAACTACGATCAACACCCACCGCTTCAGCGGCCCGCATCCGGCTGGTCTGCCGTCGACACATATCCACATGATCGATCCCGTCAGTGAAAATCACGTCGTCTGGCATATCTCCTATCAGGATGTCATCGGGATTGGCCACCTGTTTCAGACCGGCTCTCTTCTGACCGAAAAGATCATAGCGCTTTCTGGCCCTACGGTAAAAGAGCCGCAGCTCTACAAGGTCCCCATCGGGGCAGATATCCTGGAGCTCTGTGAAGGAAAGCTTGCTGAGGGTAATAACAGGATTCTCTCAGGCTCGGTGCTTGACGGTCGTGTTGCCCAGTCGACTTACAGATATCTTGGCCGATACCACCAGCAGGTATCAGCCCTTGCCGATGACAGCGGACGCAGTTTTTTCAACTGGGCCCTGCCCGGCAGTGACCGTTTTTCGATCACCCCTGTCTTCAGTTCCTATCTGGACAAAGCAAGGAAATTTGCCATGCCTACAGCCACCTGGGGCGGAGATCGGGCAATCTTCCCGCTTGGGACATATGAACAGGTGATGCCGCTTGATATCCTGGCCACCCCGCTTCTGAGAAGTATCGCTGTCGGCGACACCGAAAAAGCAAGACAACTCGGCGCACTTGAGCTGATCGAAGAAGACCTCTCCCTCTGTTCCTTTGTCTGTCCAGGGAAAAACGATTTCGGTCCGATGCTGCGCGAGGTACTGACTACCCTTGAAGAAGAGGGTTAACCCCCCGATAACCCACAAGAGAACGTATGAATAAGCTGAATAAGTTTTTCGTGAGTCTTGCTCCGCATTTTGAAAAAGGCGGCAAATATGAACGGTGGTACCCTCTCTACGAGGCGACGGATTCATTTCTGTTCGGTTGCAGCGCCACCACCAAAACAGCCCCCCATGTTCGCGACAGCATCGACCTGAAGCGGATCATGATCACAGTCATTATAGCGCTTATTCCCTGTGTGGTTATGGGCCTGTGGAACACCGGCTACCAGGCGAATCTTGCGCTGGAACAGCTCGGCCTTTCAGCTCCGCCCGGCTGGCGTGGGCAGGTAATGCAGCTGATCGGCAGTGACTCTTCAAGCATTATTTCAAACTTTGCTCACGGCGCGCTCTATTTTCTGCCGATCTATTTTGTTACTCTGATAGTGGGCAGCATCTGGGAACTCTTGTTCAACATCATCCGAGGCCATGAGATGTCCGAGGCCTTTCTCGTTACCAGCCTGCTCTTTGCTCTCACCCTGCCGCCCACTATCCCGCTTTGGCAGGTAGCGCTGGGCATCAGCTTCGGTGTTGTTTTCGCCAAAGAAGTCTTCGGCGGGGTCGGCAAGAACTTCATGAATCCGGCTCTTGCCTCAAGAGCCTTTCTCTTTTTTGCTTATCCGGCTCAGATAACCGGCGACACGGTCTGGGTCGGCGTTGACGGTATAACCGCAGCAACACCGCTTGCCCAGCTTGCCCACGCCACGCCGGGACAGGCACTGCAGCAGCTACAGGTGACCTGGTTTCAGTCCTTTATCGGCACCATTCCCGGTTCCATCGGCGAGACCTCCGCGCTTGCCTGCCTGATTGGAGCGGCGATTCTGCTGATAACGCGAATTGCCTCCTGGAGGGTTATGAGCGCCATGACCATCGGTGCTCTGGCGTGCAGCATTACCCTCTTTCTGATTGGAAGCAGCACCAACCCGATGTATGAAATACCGCCCCATTATCACCTGGTGCTCGGCGGCTTTGCCTTCGGTCTGGTCTTCATGGCTACCGACCCGGTTTCATCCGCCCACACCGCCATCGGTCAATGGATGTACGGCATACTGATAGGCGTTCTATCTATCCTGATCAGGGTTGCTAATCCCGCTTTTCCCGAAGGTGTAATGCTGGCCATTCTGATTGGTAACGTCTTTGCGCCGCTGTTTGATTACTTTGTCATTCAGGCTAACATCAAAAGAAGGATGCTTCGACATGGCTGAAGGAAATCGATATAAACCCTTTTACTCTGTTCTGGTACTTGCCTTTGTCTGCTCTGC
>QKIH01000167.1 GCA_003249645.1 Desulfobulbaceae bacterium
CGGTCTTCCCCAGCTGCCTGATTTTCCCAAATAACCAGTACTCGCTTCGAGTTTTTACAAAATACACAATGAAAACAGATATATACTTTTTTATTTCAGTTTATAGTGCAGATATCATGGAAATGTGCATAATTATGTGTTCTTGTTTTCAGCAATTCTCAGTGATGGTTTTCAGGAGTTGTTTTTATGGATTGTCCTCAAAAGGTATATGTAGAACTCACCACCAGATGTAATCTTTCCTGCCCCATGTGTGTTAAATACGCACCGGGCAGCGACATTGAAGAGAGAGATATGTCACCGGCTGTTTTCAGTCAGCTGCTCCCGTCCTTATCTGGAGTACAAAGCATGATCCTCAACGGTATTGGTGAGTCTCTTCTTCACCCGAATCTGATCGAGTTTATCCGGCTCGCACGACAAAAAATGGGGACTGAAGCCGAAATAGGACTGCAATCAAACGCTCTTCTTATAACAGAAAGATATGCCGATCAGATGATTGAGGCAGGTCTTTCCACTTTATGCCTGTCTGTCGACTCATTGAGCAATGAAAACTGCAATGAAAACTCACACCTCCCAGGCAATGGACACTCTTTCAGAGCAGTTGAAAAGGCTGTGGGACACCTGCAGAGATCCCGCACAAAATATGACACGGCATTTTCCCTAGGCCTTGAAGTAATACTGGCAGCTGAAACAATAGCCGAACTTCCTGATATCATACGGTGGGCTGCAGAAAATGGCATCGACTACATATTAACATCTCATCTCCTTCACTATGATCAAAGTGCTGCTCAATCGACACTTTTCAGCCCATATAATAAAAAAACACGCGACATCATCCGGCATACGGTAAAAAAAGCAGAATCTCTCGGTTACGATTTTTTCAATGAGCTGAAGATCTATCGTACATTTGCCGGAACCAGGTCTTCTAAAGAAACAGTTCAGCTCATGAATAACCTGCAGCAGGAGTTGATCCGCCATGATCTGCGCTGCAACTTTGAAACGCTCACGGCTGAACAGATTGATTGTGATGAAAAAATACGATCATTATTCCGGCAGGCCGAGAGTCTGGCAAATGATGCAGGTATTGATCTGTTTCTGCCGGAACTGTTTGCACTTTCTGAAAAACAATGCCGTTTTATAGAAGAGCAAACCGTCTTCATTGCAGCCAATGGTGATGTAATGCCATGCCATTTTCTCTGGCACAGTTATGCTTGCCGTGTTTTCAATGAAGAGCTTGCTGTCGCAAAAAGAATATTCGGCAATCTCGAACGCAATTCGCTTTCAGTCATCTGGAACAGTGAAGAATACAGGGATTTCAGAAATGAGGCGGGAAAATACGATTATGCACCCTGCTGGCACTGCGGTGCAGGGCCCTGTCCCACTCTCGTCAATGCCCATGATCAGTATGCCAACGACTGTTTCGGCAGCCGGGTTCCATGCGGTCACTGCCAATGGAATCTCGGCGGAATAAGATGCCTGTAAGCCTATTCTATCCCGTTTTTCTTTGTATCAACTGTGGCATATTTCCCGTAACCAAGCACGACGATACCGGCCGTCAGCAAGACCTGCGAATCAACAACGAGCTTGGCAAAGGCATGTTTTGGAACCATATCTCCATAACCGAGTGTTGTTCCTGTGACCACGGAAAAATGAATGGCATCAGCGATCAGCTTCCAGATCTGCTTGTAGTAAAGAGCATCTCCGACGTGGTCTGACTTCAATGCAACAGCTTTGTTAAATTCGGCAAAGCCGGAGATCTGCTCTGCTCCGCCAATAAGATAGAGCCAGAGATAGATAGAGGCGAACACAAAGAGCATTTCAAAATAGAGCAGCAGCAGACTGTGAATAGATTGGGTATACCGGTCAAAAGTAAACACCCGGAACAGAATAACCCCCAAAGAACCAAGATAAACGCAGCCAAACAAACAGACAGCAGCCAGTTTTAGCATTAAATGAGATTCCATCTGGCGTATTATTGGTGAATAAAGCGCACCGATAAAAGCAGTCAGAGCAACAAGATAACCGGCATAATTAACCAACAGCTGTCTACGCATCGGAGTTTTGTTTTTACGCGGCTTCTGAGTCATAAAGGTAGGTTCCTTTTTTGGCACTTCTGCAAATGACCGGATCTCGCAGAAAAGATACCACTTATCTATCTGCATTTACAAATAAAAAAAATCGGGAATAGCCGACAGTCGCAAGTTGTGGCCAACTGGCTGAGAAAAAATAACAGCAGGCTTACAAACTCTTTGCCTTATTGGAGGCGTAAAAGCCATAGACGACAAAGCTCAATGAAGCCAACTGCTGTATGGCCAGGAGAGGTTTATGCTGAGTATACATAAGTGCCGCCATGCTGCCGTTCATTAGCATAAAGAACAGCCACCCTTTCCTGTTATTTTTAGCAAGCAGATAGCTGCCAAGCAAAAATCCGATCATCACGCCCATTTCCAGAACCTGTGAGACAGACGTGATTCCGCCGTAGTCAACAAAACTGTAAATGATCCCCAGAAGTATTGAACCATAGGTGAAAAAGGAGGCAATCCTGTCAAAAATCTTATTTGGCAGACGTGATCGTTTATAGACAGTATATAAGCCCAACAGCATCGAAGGGACACCTCCGGCCTCTATTGATGCCGCTATCCAGTTTTGATGCCCAATAAGAATTATCACCCAGGCCGGCACACCAAGGATATAAATCGACCAGCCAAACAGTTTTAATCTTCTTTTCTGATGCGGGCTTTTCCCTTCTGCCAGAGCAAAAAAGATTTTGTTTACCAGGTAGCAGCCGCCGCCCCAGATTTGCAAGGCTATATTCATATAGAATTATTACTGAAATCAGTATGAAAAAGTGACCGGATTAGCATCCGGATCATCTACACAGAGCAATCAGTTCGGCATCACTCAATGCCCGCCCTTTAGCCCTGGCAGCATCACGAACCGCGAGAACCCATTTGTCCATGTCATCATCGGCCAGCTCTATGCCAAGACGATTCAGCTGCAGACGGATTGCACTGCGCCCGCTTTTCGCTCCAATCATTAATTTGCGTTCTGCCCCGACAAGCTCAGGTGAATACGGCTCATAGGTCTGCGGGTCTTTCAACAACCCTTGAAGATGCAATCCGGTTTCGCAGGCAAAAATAGCCTCACCCAAAATCGGGTGTCGCGATTCAACCGGTTCATTTGCAATATCTGCGACAAAATTAGCCAGTGTTTTCAATTCACGCACATTAAAGCCCGGTTGTTCACAGGCAAAAGAAAGGTAGGCAACCAGTTCTTCCAACCTGGCACAACCTGTTCGTTCTCCAAGCCCCAGTATTGCTCCGTCAGCCCAGGCTGCACCGTTTTCAAACGCTGCAATGGCATTGCCGGTAGCCATACCAAAATCGTTGTGAGTATGCACGCCTATTTCTGCCTTTTTCAAGACTTCGGCCAGAGAAGCGACAAGTTTTGCAGTTTTTCCGGGAGAAAGTATCCCCACCGTATCGGCCAGACGTACTCGCCATGCTCCCGCTTTTTCCGCCTGAGAAGACATATGCTGAAGAAATCTGATGTCTGCACGGGAACTGTCCTCAAAACCAACAGCGACCGCCATCCCAAGAGACAACGCAAGATGAATACCATCCAGCATATATTTCTCAACCCAGATCCGGTCTTTTTCCATTTTTGTAACAATATGACGATCGGATACGGGAATTGAGAGCGAAATCCGGCGAGTACCTAAAGAGGCTGCATAGCGAATATCCTCTTCCCGGCAGCGTGACCAGAGGGAACAGTTCAGTTCAGGATAAGTAGATGACGCATACGCGATAAGTTGAGGTAAACAGGAAGAAAGATGAGAGGCAATACCCAGTTCCACCTCGTGCACACCAATTTGCGCGAGGCTGTCTACAATCTGTTTCTTATCTTCCAGACTGAATTGAACCCCCGGGGTCTGTTCCCCTTCCCGTAAAGTGGTATCAACAATTTTGTATATCTCAGTCATCTCTTTCTGCCTTTTTATCAATAAATCACATCATTTCATTTATCATATAGCAAGAATGAGGCCAAATGCCAGGTTGTCAAGCAAACTAAAAACTTGCAAACAGCAGAGGATGACTGAGAACAATTTCCATCAGTATGGTGGCATATGTTGAAATGAAAAATTCAAAAGGCTGTCTAAGCAATCCCCTCAGTCCCCCATACATAGACTCCACCTGAAGAAAAGCTGGCACTGAACAAATAAATTGTCTGTACAGCAATTCGTATACTTTTCTAATCCATAAAACACCAAGATATAAACATTGCACAAGATTCACCTGTTTGTTATATCCAACCAAGATCAATGCTTTTTTTCAGATAGGTCAAGATAGCAATGTAGAGAAAAAGCAAAACAAATTAAGCGCTATACAGAATCCGTATAGTACATACTATACCGATTCCGTATAACTAAGTAAAATACGGATTCCGTATAATCCACTGTTAACCTATGAAAAATAAAGAATACTTACAATCGCATTTTCAAGAATGTTTGCAAGTTGTAGACACTTGCCTGGCAAGTATTTATAAGGGTGAAAATCATATGTATCGCCCATTAGCTGGACAATTAAGGATATTATGGTGTGACCAAAATAGTGGGAAAGAAAATTCTTTATTAATCAAGCTATATAACAACATCAAATTGGGGAAACTTCGTAAGGTCAATTGGTCTGATAAGGGGTCAGGCTCTTTGGTAGTGACACAAGGCCCTTCAGGAACAAATCGTATTGGGAGAATGCCTTTTGAAATAATTAAATATAACAATGGATTAGTTGTTTCAAATTTTCTTTT
>QKIH01000141.1 GCA_003249645.1 Desulfobulbaceae bacterium
CTTGTTGAATATTATTTGATTGATTACAATAGCTTATTTATGTAATCAACATATAAACAGGCTTAATAATAATAAGCAAAAAAATAAATATAAGTATCAGTAGAGAGGATTTCCCATGGCACTTAAATGCGCTGTATCAAAGAATGACCTGATGGAAGGGCTGAATAATCTTCAGAATATAACCAACAAAAGAGGTACTACTCTCGCTATATTGTCCAACGTACTTATAACCACATCAGGATCAGCCCTTATTCTCACCGGTACTGATCTGGAAGTGGGTCTCAAACTTTCAGTCCCTGCCGAAATATATGAAGAAGGAACAATTACACTTCCTTCAAAGAAGCTTTTCGAAATAGTCAGAGAATCAGGTTCCGATGTTGTTAACATCGAAGAAACTGATAACAGCTGGGTAGGAATAACTGCCGGGAAAAGCAAGTACAATCTTGCCGGTATGTCCAGTGACGAGTTTCCTGAATTTCCCGAGTACGATGAAGAAGGTTTCAATCGATTTGAGTCTTTCATTTTCCTAGAACTCATTGATAAAGTTATATTTTCAATTGCTAATGAACAGGAAAATGTCTATTCACTGACTGCAGTTCTGTTTGAGAAAGAAAAACGTGACGGTGTTAATTACCTGAAAATGATTTCCTCAGACGGACATCGTTTGTCAATTATGGAAAAGGAAGTAGCTTTTGATATCGATCAGCTTCAGATAAGTGACATTACGCTGATTCCAAAGAAAGGCATACAGGAACTGAAAAAATTCTGTGAAGGCAGAGATGCTATAGAAATCTCCTTTGAAGAAAAACAGCTCATAATAAGGGATCATGATTCAGTCATGGTCATTCGTTTAAAGAAGGGCGAATTTCCGCGTTATCAGGCTATTGTTGATGCAGTTGCACTGGAAAACTGTGTCAAAATAAATAGAATACCTTTTCTCGAATCATTAAAAAGAATCAACCTTTTCACAGAAGACATCTTTCATACCATTCAGCTGCAGATTGAAAATGACCGGATGATCCTTTCATCCCAGAATGCTGATATTGGAGATGCAAAAGATGAGCAAAGCATCAGTTATCCGGGTGAACCGATGGTAGTCGGATTTAACTGCAGATACTTTATCGAGACTCTCCAGGTTATGGAATGTGAGACTGTTGAGGCCTATATTAATTCCAACTCAAGTCCATGTCTGATGAAGGCAAAAGAAGATCAGGGTTTTATCAGTATTATTATGCCGATGCAGCTTTAATATCGGTCAGAATTTGATGGTTATTTAATACTGACTACTCAATAAAAAAGGAAAAAAAGTGACAGAAGAAATAAAAAACAACGACTACAGTGCCGACCAGATTAAAGTTCTGGACGGATTGGAAGCCGTTCGTAAAAGACCGGCGATGTACATTGGGTCCACCTCCGAAGTTGGGCTGCACCACCTTATCTGGGAAGTTGTTGACAACAGTATTGATGAAGCTCTGGCCGGTTACTGCAAGCATATCAGAGTAACTATAACTGAAGACAATTCAATCTCTGTCGAAGATGATGGACGCGGTATTCCCGTTGATATTCATTCAACGGAAAAAATTTCAGCTCTTGAGCTGGTAATGACCACTCTTCATGCCGGTGGTAAATTCGATCATTCAACCTACAAGGTTTCGGGTGGTCTTCATGGTGTCGGCGTTTCAGTTGTAAATGCCTTGTCAGAGCGTGCAACTGCAGTGGTTCGAAGAAACGGCAAGGTTTATCGTCAGGAATATGCCTATGGTGACAAAATAGGAGAACTTGAAGTAATCGGTGACAGTGATAAAACCGGAACTACCATCACCTTCAAGGCAGATCCTGAAATATTTACTGAAACCACCGTTTATAACTATGAGACTGTAAAAACCAGGCTCCGTGAGTTATCTTTTTTAAATAAAAATGTTCGTATTTATTTAAAAGATGAGAGAAGCGGGGAAGAAGATAAGTTTCATGCCGAAGGCGGTCTCGTCTCTTATGTCGAATACCTTAACCGAAAGCGTACTCCTATTTTTCCGGAGACAATTTTTGTTGTCGGTGAAAAGGATATGGTCCAGGTCGAAATAGCTCTGCAATATTTCGACGGTTATTCTGAAAGACTTTTTTCTTTTGTTAATAATATCAACACAAGAGAAGGCGGAACCCATGTAGCCGGGTTCAGATCAGCTCTGACAAAATGCATTAACAAGTATGCAAGTGACGACATTATCCCGAAAAATCTCAAAGAAAAGATGGGTGGTGATGACGTTCGTGAAGGTTTGACCTGTGTTATCTCGGTTCATGTGCCTGATCCTCAGTTTGAAGGTCAGACAAAAACAAAACTCGGTAACTCTGAGGTAAAATCAATAGTTGAGTCTATCTGCACAGAAAAATTGACAATTTTCCTTGAACAGAATCCACAGGTAGCTCGTAAAATTTTAAGCAAGGTTGTTGAGGCGGCTAGGGCTCGTGAAGCTGCCAAAAGAGCAAGAGATCTTTCAAGAAAGAAAGGATCCACATCACTTTTGATGGCAGGAAAACTTGCTGAATGCCAGGAAAAGGATCCTTCAAAAAGAGAGATTTTCATTGTTGAGGGTGATTCTGCCGGTGGTTCCGCGAAACAGGGCAGGGACAGATCTGTACAGGCTATCTTGCCGTTAAGAGGTAAAATATTAAACGTTGAGAAAGCCCGTTTTGACAAGATTCTCGGCAGTGAGGAGATCAAGCAGCTTATTGCTTCTTTTGGTTGTGGTATCGGAAAAGACGAATTTGATATAGAAAAGCTCCGTTACCACAAAATCATTATCATGACCGATGCTGACGTTGACGGTGCACATATCCGAACCCTTTTGCTTACCTTTTTCTATCGTCAGATGCTGCCGCTTATACAAAATGGTTTTGTTTACATAGGACAACCTCCTCTCTATCGTCTCGGCAGAGGCAAAAACGAAAAATATTTCCTCAATGACAGTGAGCTCAACAGTTTTCTTTTCACCGAAGCTGCAACGGTAATGAAAGTTAACGATGTCAAAAAAGATGCAGTTGTTGAAGGAGACGAGCTTGTTGCGCTGCTTGAACGTCTGTCGCTTTATCAACGTATTGTTGATTTTATGAACCGCATGAACGTGTGGGAAGAGATGCTTTATTTTATGCTTGAGAACGGCATTAAATCAGCAGACCAGTTTACCAGTGAAGATTTTATTTATTCATTGCTTGAAAAGCTTCCGCAGGAAAAATTTATCATTGGCAATATACGCTCCTGCAGATGGCGTCCTGATTGTTATGAAGTTGATCTTGCCTTGAAAGGTAAAGCGCAAATAATGATGACTTTCGGGCCACAGATTCCGCTTATAAATGAATACCGTTCAGCACTGAATATCTTTGATCATATCAAGGATTCTCTTCAGTCTAATTTTACGGTCATTAAGACGGCAAAGAGCGGTAATGAAAGAGAAATATCCGCACCAGACTGGAGTTCAATGATTCAGATTGTACGGGATGAAACATTTAGAGGAAGTCATCTTCAGCGGTATAAAGGTCTTGGTGAGATGAACCCGGAACAGCTCTGGGAGACTACTATGAATCCTGAAAACCGCACTTTGATTCAGGTAACTGTGGATGATGCTGAACAGGCAGACGATATTTTTACTACTTTGATGGGGGATAAGGTTGAACCGAGACGGGAATTTATACAAAACCATGCTCTCGAAGTTACCGATCTTGATATTTAACGGTTTAATCTGAAACTTATCTTATCACATCTACCAAGAAGATAATTTATGAGTAATGAAATAGAACAGAAAGAGGAACAATTTCCGACGATTTCCATCGAAAAGGAACTCCAGAAGAGTTATCTCGATTATGCCATGAGCGTCATAGTCGGCCGGGCCCTGCCTGATGTTCGTGATGGGCTGAAACCTGTCCACAGGCGTGCTCTGTTTGCCATGAGAGAACTCGGGGTTTTTTATAATCGGCCTTATGTAAAATCAGCCAGGATCGTTGGTGATGTTATCGGTAAGTATCATCCACATGGCGATACTGCAGCATACGATACCATAGTCCGTATGGCGCAGGATTTTTCAATGCGATACCCGCTTGTTGACGGACAGGGCAACTTCGGTTCAATGGACGGTGATTCTCCGGCTGCAATGCGTTATACAGAAGCAAGAATGACCGCAATCGACCGTGAAGTCGTTGCCGATCTTGACAAAGAAACAGTCGAATTTGTTCCAAACTACGATAACTCACTAACAGAACCGGCTGTAATGCCTACGAAGATTCCTACTCTTCTGGTAAATGGATCTTCAGGTATTGCTGTCGGCATGGCAACCAATATTCCGCCGCATAATATTACAGAAGTGCTGGATGGACTAATTGCCATGGTTGATGAACCGAATATTACAGTTCATGAGCTTATGGGTATTATAACAGGTCCTGATTTTCCAACAGGTGGTCTGATATGCGGTCGTGCTGGCATCCGTGAAGCCTATGAAACAGGTCGTGGAATAGTAACTATGCGCGCTCTTACTCACATCGAAAAAATGAAGGATGGTAAGAGAGAGGCAATAATAATCACGGAAATCCCTTATCAGCAGAATAAATCCTCTCTCGTTGAGAAGATTGCTGAGCTCGTAAAGGATAAAAAGATAAACTCAATATCTGAAGTAAGAGACGAATCAGACAGGCAGGGTTTACGGGTTGTTCTTGAGCTCAAAAAAGACGAAATAGCAGAGGTTGTTATTAATCAGTTGTTTAAAATGACACCGATGCAGAAAAGTTTCGGTATAATTTTTCTTGCCATCGTTAATAATAAGCCTGAAATTCTCAATTTAAAACAGATACTTGAACACTTTATCGTTCATCGTAAGGTTGTTGTATACAAACGAACTGCTTACGATCTTGGTAAGGCTGAAGAGAAGGCTCATTTGCTTGAAGGCCTCAACATTGCTATCAGTAATCTGGATGAAGTGGTCGCACTCATCAGAGCTTCTAAGACAGGTAAAGAAGCTAAAGATGAGCTTATGGCCCGATTTGAACTCAGTGAACTTCAGGCTCAGTCAATTCTTGATATGAGACTGCAAAGATTAACCGGTCTTGAACGAGATAAAATTGTTCAGGATTATCAGGATGTTCTTGCTGAAATTGCTCATTTAAGAGAAATTCTTGCAAATGAAGCGTTGGTTATGCAGATCATTAAAGATGAATTTGTTGAGCTTAAAGAAACTTACGGTGATGAACGCAGGACTGAAATTGTAGATGCAATTGATGAAATACTGCCTGAGGATCTTATAGCTCCTGAAGATATGGCGGTTACCGTTACTCATTCTGGTTATATAAAACGTAATCCTGTTAATCTTTACCGGTCACAGAATCGTGGAGGTAAAGGTGTTAAGGGAGTAACAAATATAGAAGAAGATTTTGTTTCAGATCTCTATGTAGCATCAACGCTTGATACATTCCTGTTCTTTACTAATCACGGAAAGGTTTTCTGGCGTAAAGTTTACCAGTTGCCGGTTGCTAGCCGTACAGCAAGAGGCAAAGCAATCGTAAATCTTCTCCATCTTGCAGAAGATGAGAAGGTAGCAGCCATTCTTCCGGTTTCAAGTTTTGATGACGCAGATGACAATAAATCAATTCTGATGGTTACAAAATACGGAAGGGTTAAAAAGACAAGTCTCAGTGAATTTCAAAGGCCTCTGAAAAAAGGTAAGAGAGCTCTTACAATCAATGAAGGTGATGAAATAATCGCTGCTCATATCTTAAACGGTGACGATACAGTTTTTCTCATCTCTAAAAACGGTTATTCCATCCGCTTTCATGAAGATGACGTGAGAACAATGGGTCGGACTGCTGCCGGAGTAAGAGGAATTACGCTTAAAAATGATGATCTTGTTGTCGGAGCAATTGTTATTTCAAGTGAAGATTCAATCCTTGTGGTAACAGAAAACGGTTTCGGTAAACGCAGCCCCGTTGATGAATACCGAATTCAGAATCGAGGTGGTAAAGGTATATTTGCTATTAAGCAAAGTGAAAGAAACGGTGCAATCATTGGTGCAATGCAGGTCAATGAAGAAAAGGAGATAATCTTAATAGCCGACAGTGGAAAGATGATAAGAATGAACCTTGAAACTGTTCGAGTCATCGGTAGAACAACTCAGGGTGTTAAGCTGATCAATCTCAATGATGATGAGCGCGTTGTCAGCATGGACTGTGTTTTACGTGACACAGAAAGCGATGAAGAAGAGGAAGAAGAAAATGGTGAAGAATAACAAAATCAGCGTTATAGGCGCAGGTTCATGGGGTACTTCATTAGCAACTGTTCTTGCCTCAAAAGGATATGATGTCTATCTCTGGGGACATCTTGATGAGCATGTGGAATCGCTCAAAAAAAATCGGGAAAATCTTGATTTTTTACCGGGTTATCAGCTGGCTGATAATATTTATCCAACTAATTCGCTTGAACTTTGTGCAAAAGACTGCGAAGTTATCTGTATGGTGGTTCCTTCGCAGGTTTACCGAAATGTTTTTAACAATCTTCTTCCTTATCTCGAAGAAGATTGTAGCGTTATTTCAGCAGCAAAAGGTATCGAAAATACATCTCTTCTCACCATGAGTGAAATTATGGAAGAGTGTATAAAAGATGCTGGTATTACAAAAAAAATTAATCTTGCAGTTCTAAGCGGGCCGTCTTTTGCTAAAGAAGTAGCAGATAAGATACCAACAGCAATTACTATTGGATGCAAGGATATCGATAAAGCTAAATTTCTTCAGAATGTTCTGGTAACAGACTATTTCAGAGTTTATGCAAGTACAGATTTGATCGGTCTTGAGATATGCGGCGCTTTGAAAAATATTGTTGCTATTGCAGCTGGTATTTGTGACGGTCTCGGTTATGGTTTGAATACCCGAGCAGCTCTCATAACCCGTGGTTTAAAGGAAATAAGTCGCTTCGGTGTGGCAAAAGGTGCTGATGTTCAATCATTTAGCGGGCTAAGTGGGCTAGGAGATTTACTGCTTACCTGTACCGGTGACTTAAGTAGAAATCGTTCTGTAGGCTTGAAATTAGGGCAGGGACGTACACTTGATGAGATCCTTTCTGAGATGAATATGGTCGCTGAAGGTGTAAAAACGACTAAATCAGTTTATGAACTGGTTCAGAATATGGATATTGAAATGCCGATCTTAGAGCAGGTTTACCTCATTTTGTATGAGAATAAAGCCTGCTCGGAAGCTGTAAAAGATCTGCTGACCCGTGAATTAAAGGTAGAATAAAGCTATTACATCTCATCGGACCAGTCTTTATTTTCGTAAAGACTGTGGTCAGGCTTTGGTGGTTTTTCTTCGAACAATCTCTGTTCAAGCCATTTAAGAACTTTAGGCAGTTCCTGTTTAAATTCTGCCAGAGCCTTGCCACGATGACTGACTTTATTTTTTTCTTCCATATCAAGCTCGGCAAAGGTCTTTCCGAATTCTTCAAAATAGAAAAGAGGGTCGTAGCCAAAGCCGCTGGTGCCTCGTTTTTCCTCAAGAATAATGCCTTCGCATTCGCCTTCATACGTTAAGGCTGGCCCTGATGGTACGGCAATTGACAAGTTGCAGACAAATTTTGCTTTGCGATTCTGATGGCCTTTCAGTTCCTGCAGAAGTTTTTCACAATTCTCCTCGTCCGTGGCATCTTCACCGGCATAACGGGCAGAGTATACACCAGGGGCCCCATTTAACGCTTCAACACAAAGCCCTGAATCATCAGCGATCGCAGGTATACCTAGTACTCTTGCAGTCTGATGTGCTTTTTTATACGCGTTTTCATCAAAAGTCTCACCATCTTCTACGACTGGTGGCAGTGGACCGAAGTCGCTGAGGCATTTGAGTTCAATCTTGAATCCCTCGAGTATTTTTTGAAATTCTTTGACCTTATTTTTATTGCCCGTGGCAAGAACTATCATATTAACCATTTTACATCCTGCTTTTTTATGATTTCTGAGCTTTCAAGAGCTTAATCTGACGTTTTTTCCATCTGTTATCGAATCTTTCCTGCTCACTATATAAACATCCGCAATATTTCTGTCTATACATGTTTCTTTCAATTGATTCGTCTATACCATGCTGCCAACCTTGTCTGAAATCTTCGTAATAAAATTGAAGGTTATATTGATCAGCATATTTTTCAGCAAGTTTGATTATATGTTCATGATTCTGGTATGTGGAGTAGAGAAGGGTGGTAGTAAAAGCCTCAAATCCATTTTCCTGGGCAAATTTTGCACAGGAAGAAAGTCGTAAATCATAACAATAATGGCATCTGGCCGTTACGTTAAAGACAACGGCCCGGAAAAACGGATTCAGGTCGTATTCTTCAGGTATATGAAGAATGAGAGATTCGTCTTTGGTAAACTGTTTCAATGCATCAAGACGCAATTTGTATTCCGTATAAGGATGGATATTCGGATTATAGAAGAGAAACTCTATATCATTGAAATGTCCTTTAAGTCTTTTTAACGGATAAACTGAACAGGGTGCACAGCAGCTGTGCACAAGTATCTTCATTGTTTGGCCTAGATTTTATATTTTTTCGGATCGATATTGTACTGATGGATCTTGTAATTGATTATCCTGAGACTGGTATCCAGAAATTTAGCAGTTTTCGTCTGGTTGCCATTATTTTTCTTCAGACCTTCGATAATCATTTCTTTCTCGAAATTCTCCACAGCAGCAGAGAGAGAAAGCGGATTATCTGCGTGAGAATCACTTGATGTTTGAAGGGTGGGGGGAAGATGAATACCTTTAATAGAATCATCATCACAAATAATAACAGCTCTTTCCATACAGTTTTGCAGTTCACGGACGTTACCCGGCCAATGATACTGAATAAGCATATCAATTGCTGATGTTGATATTCTGGATATATTCTTGTTGTTTTCTCTGGCGAATTTTTCGAGGAAAAACTCGGCAATGAGTAAAATATCAGTCCTTCTTTCGCGTAGAGGTGGCATATAAACCGGGAAGACGTTCAGTCTGTAGTAAAGATCTTCTCTGAATTTATTTTCTGCAACAGCTTTTTCTAAATCGCGATTTGTTGCAGCAACAAGTCTGACATCACAATCAATTGATTTGGTGGAGCCAAGACGCTGAAAATTTCGTTCCTGTACGACATGGAGAAGTTTAACCTGTACAGAATAGCTAATTTCGCCGATTTCATCGAGAAACAACGTTCCACCTTCGGCTTGTTCAAATCTTCCAATTTTGCGGTCTGTAGCGCCTGTAAAAGCGCCTTTTTCGTGTCCGAACAATTCACTTTCAAGCAAAGTCTCAGGAAGAGCAGAACAATTCACAACAATAAAGGGTTTATCTTTGCGTTTACCGTTATAATGGAGAGCCTTGGCGACAAGGGTCTTGCCTGTTCCGGATTCTCCACGAAGCAGAACTGTCGCATTTGAGTCAACGACGCGGTGGATCATTTCGTAGACGTCCTGCATTCTACTTGAATTACCGACAATTTCGTTAATTTTGTTTTTTTCTGACAGCTCTCTTTTAAGTTTCAGATTTTCAGTATGCAGATCATCTTTTTCACGATTAACAATCTGGATGCGTTTCGTTGTCTGGGCAATAATTGAACTTAATACAGTGAGAAATTGCAGATCTTTATTAGCCTGGTCGGTTAGACCGCCTTCATAAATACGATCAATACTTAAGGCACCAATAACTCTTTTTCCGTCTTTGATAGGTACGCAGAGAAAAGAGCGATTCTGTTCGCTGATATCGCCACGCGCCCTTGTTCTATTAAGAAAGTTAGGTTCTTCAGCGATGTGTGGAACGATAATAGGTTCTCCTGAAGCAACAACACGACCGGTAATTCCTTCACCGATATTATATTTTCCTCGTTTTCTTCCTTCTGCAGCGATGCCATGAGCAACTTCAATCTCGAGCTTCCCCGTGGTCGGATTGACAATAGTTACAGTACCGTTCTCCATTCTTTTCATTGTGGAGAGGGTGGTCATAATCTTCTCGAGACAGTCACTGAGTCGAAGAGAAGAGGCCAGTTCTTTCGTAATTTCATAGAGGGTTGAAAGATCCTCAAGCTGGACCTTTATTCCATCATTATTGCTCATAGATTTTCTCTGTTATATAGTGAAAAATATAGCTTCCCTTACACGAAGGGAGAATATATACCATAAAAGAAAACAAAACTCGATCTAATATTACAAAATTGTGTTAAATAAATTTGATATCAATCTTCATTCTATTGACAGATTAAAATTCAGATGGTAATAACCATCCAAAATAGTGCGGAGGAATGGCCGAGTGGTTGAAGGCGGCGGTCTTGAAAACCGTTGTACGAAAGTACCGTGGGTTCGAATCCTACTTCCTCCGCCATATTTATTTGGAGAGATGACCGAGCTGGCCGATGGTGCTCGCCTGCTAAGCGAGTGTGGGGATAAAACCCCACCGAGGGTTCGAATCCCTCTCTCTCCGCCAAGGAAATTAAAAAAAAAGCCATAAAAGAGATCTGACTCTTTTATGGCTTTTTTTATTTTGCTAAGATGGATTCTCTTCAAGATTTAAAAACCCCAAAGAAGTGAACGGTTAACCCAGCCTACAGTGCCGCTGTCATGCTCGACTTTGACCCAGCCTTTTTTCTGTTCAATAGTTTTAAAAACAACCCCATAATAAGCTTTGGCGACAATGTTAAAACCAGTACCAGGGCCACTTCGGATGTTAATTTTTTTATTTGAACCTTTGTTTGCCTTTACAATCATGTAAGGAGTAGAAGAGGTGAGAGATTTGTACACCCATCCTGTATCGTTTTCAAAATCTTGGATTTTATACCAATCGTTTTTTTCATCGATAACAGTTAATGGGACTCCCTTACCGTATTCCCATTTAACCTCATTGTTTTCACCAGGCCCGCTTCGGATATTAACTCCGTCATTACTGATACTGACCATAGCAGCAAAAGCAGGCGAGTTCAGAAAGAGAACGGTGAATGAAAGAAAAATGAGACGTCTAAAGGTAATATTTTTTACTAATCTGATATGTGAAATATTGTTTAACATATTGAAAGTAATGTAAAAATTTAATCATCGATGAGCAAATCCATTAATCGTTCCAGATCATCCACTGAATAATATTCTATTTCAAGTTTTCCGCGAGAACCGTTCTGAACGATTTTAACTTTTGATTGCAGTTTATTGGTGAGTTGATTGACAAAAGTATTGCAGTAAGAAGATGGTATTTCACCACCGCTTCCTTTTTTCTTCTCTGTTCTTTCAACCTTGGTTTGAGGGGTGGCGAGAGTTTTTTTGACAAGTGCCTCAGTTTGGCGTACTGAAAGATTATTTGCGAGGATCTGGTCACGAATTATCTTTATGAGACTTTTATCATCGCCAAGACGAAGGAGGGTACGGGCATGTCCTTCTTTTAATATGTCATTCTTAATATCGTCTTGAATGAAATCCGGTAAGTTAAGAAGACGTAAAAGGTTGGTTATGGTAGATCGTTTCTTACCAACTCGTTTAGCTGTTTGCTCCTGAGTATAGCCGAATTTTTCTATAAGCTTACTATAGGCCTCTGCCTCTTCAAGAGGATTAAGATCTGTACGTTGCACATTCTCAATCAGTGCTAATTCCAAAAGGGTATTTTCGTCTTTAACATCAAGAACAACAACAGGTACGGTTTCAAGACCGATAAGTTTAGATGCACGAAGTCTTCTCTCGCCAGCTATGAGCTCATAGACGTTTTCATCATCGGTGGTCTTGACTATGAGTGGCTGTATAATGCCGTTCTCTTTAATGGAGTCAGAGAGCTCGACAAGATCTTCATCTTTAAAAACGGTACGTGGTTGGTGTTTGTTTGGTGCAATTTTGTTTATATCGCAGAAGAAGTATTTTTCCCCTTCATTTTCATCTGCTCCAAAAAGAAGACCAACACCTTTTCCCAATCCTTTTTCCTTAGCCAATATTATCACCTTTGGTTTTTAAGAAATTCGTTAGCGAGTTTACTGTAAGCTTCTCCACCTGTAGATTTTGGATCGTAATCGAAAATGGTTTTGCCGTGGCTTGGGCATTCGCTTAACCGAACATTTCTAGGAATTGCTGTTTTGAACAATTGTTTGGAGAAATGTTTTTTCAACTCATCGGAGACCTGATGGGTGAGATTGTTTCTGCTGTCAAACATGGTGAGTAGCAGACCTTCAATAAATAGAGTCTTGTTAAATGATTTTTTAACAGATCGAATAGTATTGATCAGTTGTGCAAGACCTTCCATTGCAAAATACTCACATTGCATCGGAATTAGCACTGAATCAGATGCTGTTAACGCGTTGATGGTTAATAATCCAAGAGATGGTGGGCAATCAATGATTATGTAATCGTACTTGTCAGTAAAGCTGGAAAGTATATTCTTTAGCCGGCTTTCTCTGGAAGGAACATCGATAAGTTCGATTTCTGCTGCAACAAGGTCAATGTTGGATGGAAGTATTTCAAGGTTGGTAAAAGATGTTTTTTGACAAATATCTGAAAGATCTATATCCCCGCCAGTATATGCGTGGTATAAATGCTTTTCAAGGTTTCTTGTCTTAACGCCGACCCCGCTTGAAGCATTTCCTTGTGGGTCTGAATCTACGATGAGTACTTTTTTTCTCTTTTTAGCTAATGATGCAGCAAGGTTGATAGAGGTTGTGGTTTTCCCGACACCACCTTTTTGGTTAGCAATAGCAATGGTTTTTGCTGAAGAAGAAGCTGAGGTCGTCATTTAGAGCTCTCCATAAGTTGATTGTTATACATTATCTTTATCCTATCCTTGATTTATCAACAAGCCAAATTAACTTTGTTATGATTCTTTTTTTAATTTTCCGGTTCTGTGGTTAAATAAAAACACATAAAAAGTTCAATGTTTCACGTGAAACATTGAACATTAAGTAGAGGTAGAAAGGTGGAAAGTGATTTTTTGGTTATAGGTAGTGGTATTGCGGGGTTGTCTTATGCGCTTCGGGTTGCAGAATTTGGCACCGTTGTTGTCATCACAAAGAAAGAAGAGGTTGATACGGCGACCAATCTGGCTCAAGGTGGAATAGCGGCGGTGCTAGATAAGGATGATACGGTTGATGACCATGTGAAAGATACGCTGATATCGGGTGCAGGACTGTGCGATGAAAATGTTGTGGATATTGTCGTTTCCGAAGGTGGTCAGAGAGTTCGTGATCTCGTGGATGTTGGTGTCCGTTTTGTGAGAAAACAAAATTCACCAAATGAGTTTGATCTTGGAAGGGAAGGGGGGCATTCAAAAAGAAGAGTGGCCCATGCCTATGATCTGACCGGTAGGGAGATTGAAAGGGCGCTTGTTGAAAAGGTGCAGAACACACCGAATATAACCGTAAAGGAAAATCATGTGGCGGTAGATCTTCTCATGACAAATGGGATGAGGAGCAGATGTGTTGGTGCGTATGTCCTGGAAAGAGAAGGTGTTGTTGTCCCATATAAGGCTAAAATGACAGCACTGTGCACTGGCGGATGCGGAAAGGTTTATCTCTATACAAGTAATCCAGATATAGCAACAGGTGACGGTGTTGCCATGGCTATGCGTGCAGGGGCAAATATTCAGAGTATGGAGTTTGTGCAGTTTCATCCGACTTGTTTGTACCATCCAAAGGCCAAAAACTTTCTGATTTCAGAAGCTGTGCGTGGAGAGGGTGGAATCCTGATTGGTGTTGATGGAAAGCCCTTTATGGAAAAATATGACGATAGAAAAGATCTTGCAACAAGGGACACTGTTGCCAGGGCAATAGACTCGGAGATGAAACAGACCGGATGCGATAATGTCTTTCTGGACATCACACATAAGAGCCGGGAATTTTTGTCAAAAAGATTTCCTACTATTTACGGTCGCTGTTTAGAATATGGGGTGGATATCAGCAGGGATCCTATTCCGGTCGTACCAGCAGCACACTATTTATGTGGCGGCGTTCTTGTCGACACTTATGGTCAATCTTCTATCGAGGGACTGTTGTGTCTTGGGGAGACTTCGTGTACAGGATTACATGGGGGTAACAGACTAGCCAGTAATTCACTGTTAGAAGCAGTAGTGTACGCAAAAAGAGCAGCGGATAAATGCGGTGAGATAAAAGCTGATCTTGACGCTTTTAAGCTGCCTAGTGTTGATTCATGGAGACCAGGTGAGGCAGAGCCGATTGAAGAGAAAATTCTCATAAATCATAACTGGGATCAAATCAGAAGAACAATGTGGAACTATGTCGGTATCGTAAGAAGTGAAAAGCGCCTTGAACTGGCTCAAGAAAAAATAGTCCATATCGCTGAAGAAATAGAAGCTCATTATAAGGCATATTTTGTAACTGATAATATGGTCGAGCTAAGGAACATTGCTTTTGTAGCACAGATGATCATAGCTGCGGCTTCTAAACGAAAAGAGTCAAGGGGCTTGCATTATATGAGGGATTATCCTGAAAGAGATCAAGCACAGGCCGTTCCGCGGACAATGAGAAGAGTTAAAGGAGGGAAGAAATGGGATATGGAGGAAGTCACTGTTTGAGTTAATACAATCTGAGGACATTATTGCGAAATTGCAAGTGTGTGATCCGTAATAGCAATAGAATAGAAATTGGCTGGATGGAAGGGGGCTTCTGAGGCTGAAGAAAAAGGCTCAGAAGCTCCTTTCCTATGTGAAATGGGAAAAACGGGTTAAGGATCTCGATTCAAAGAAGTATTAACTCAAACAAACTGGTAGAATGGTAAAATATAATATTATTATATAGTTGCGATTACTCACGCGAATTTTGTTGGTGTAACTAGTTGATTTTATGTTTTATTTTACCTGTGTGCTTTAGTTGATGGTATAATCCCAACGTAAATTCAAAAAGCTGATGCAATAGGGTCTGCTTCAAAGAAGGGGGATGGTCCATTTCCCAATCACAAATCAATCAAATTGCTGTTTTCATATCTAGCCGCATAAAACTCTTACGCGCAATCGATAATTCTCAAAATTTTTAAATCCATATGCTCTTCGTTGAATAAGTTTCATTTTTCTATGGAACCCTTCAACAATTCCATTGCTCTTGTAAAATCTAAACATACGTGCAATCGGGTTGATCCAGGATTCCAAACTCCTCCCAAGCGTTTGCATTGGCCTAAAAGGACTTTCTTGTAATATTTCTATTTTCTCCAGCAATTCTTTGATCAGCTTTTTACACGCTCCAGGATTTTTTCCTTTATTCCTGCACAGCTCAGTAAGTTCCTGGCAGAAAGTCCAAAGATGCTTGATTACGGGTTGATTTTCAAAGTAGCGTTCAAGTTTAGCACTTTTGACAGGAGATAGCCTTCCGGTTTTAGTACACATCAGCCTGATCAGTCCACCACGTCCCCATGCAAGATTCTCTTCATCGATAAGTTTACATGTTTTAGTAAAATGATGGTTAATGAGTTTTATAACGTGGAATCTATCTGCCACAATCTTCGCATTGGGAAACCATTTTCTCACCATTTTTCGATAAGGTGCATGCATATCCATGCAAACAACCTTTACCCGTTTTCTGCCTTGCAAAGTTTTAAGAAATGGTAGCAATTCTGCTTCACTGCGGCCGGGTGACACATCAAACACACTGTGTCTTTCAAGATTACAGAAAGTTGTAACGAAACCTAGTTTTCTGCTAAAGCGGTGTTCATCAATGCCAAGATATCTTGGACATAATCTTTCCCTTTGATGGCTTATTTTTTGTTGAACCATCTGGTGGTAGAACCGTTCTACAGTGGCTACACTGATACCGCTTTCAGAAGCAGCATCCTTATTTGAATACCCTTTTTTGCACACATTAAAGACGGCAGCTTTTAACGGTTCCGTAGATCGCCCCCATTTCTTCACACCGTAAATGCGTGTATTGAAGTATCTGCCGCACCCTTTGCAATGAAACTTATGGCACCGAATATGTAAAACTACAGGACGGCCTTGTTGTGGAAGGCTTTTTATATCACGCCAAAAACTTGCTTTTATGCGCTTGTTCGATCCGCCACATTCAGGGCAATTAGTCTCTTTCTCGTAAGTCACTTCCAGGCAGGCTGGACGTAAGGAAATGACCTTTTTAATTGAAAAGTCAGTCAGGCCGGTTAATAATCT
>QKIH01000093.1 GCA_003249645.1 Desulfobulbaceae bacterium
ATGGTGGGCAAGTCTGCTCCAGATCATCGAAATAATGATCATGGCAACAATCATGCTGAGTCCGAACATGGCGAAACAGCAGTAGAACATAGTCTGGCGTAATACCCCTTCCGGGGCATATGGCACTAACAGTGCACCTATTGCCGCTGATACCATGGGAGGAACAACCGGCATGAGCCAGCCGCCGAAGGCGGAATCGGGCCTTACTCTGAAACGGGTGAAAAGACGGTATGGAATGATAACGGCTGAGCCAAGACCAGCAATGGTTCCGATAAACCAGAGCATCCAACTGATGGTAACGGCAAGATCCGGTCCTAAAAAAGATTGGCCGAGTAGCAAGGTTCCTCCCGAAACTGTCAGTGTTGCCATCGGCGGAGCACCGTAAAACTGCGCCATCATCGGGTCTTCAAAATGACGCTTCCAGGCATTTTGCTTTTTTGTCAGAAGCAGGCAGGTGGCAAGGACAAGACCCAAGAGCATCAGGGAAGCCAGGCACCAGACAAAAAAGGCAACCGGCTGCAGTTGTCTGGAAAAGATAGGCAGTGAGGCCGCGGCGTTGGCGACAATCCCGGTTCCCATAACAGAAGCGAACCAGTTCGGGCCTAACTCGTAGTCATTGCTTGCTCCGGTGACACTATAAAAGAAACGTTTCCACCAGAACCCTTTGACACTTGGATTTCGTATATCGCTTTCCTGATTCTGCATCCTTCTCACCCGTTAATGAAATGAATAAATATATCGCCGGAGATTGTGGGGCTGCAAATATTACTGAGAATGAATCTTATACGCTATCCCGGTCAAATAGGCAAAATAATCTTAGTTTTCTCTATAAATGTGCTGGCAAGGCTAAAGAGGCTGAGTACATATTGTCTTTCTTTAGTTGCAATTCTGTTTCTGCACAGCTTCTATTTGATAGATAATTACATGATACCTGTCATTAATGATATCCATTGTTGTTCTTGAACGAATTTCTGAACATTAACTTACCGTTTTTTAATAAAAACGTAACAAACAAACTGTAATAAGCGTTGGTGATGAATACGCTGAAAAGCCTTTTGATGAAGCCTGGTAAACTGATTCAGCGGGTATTGGCCGGTGGATTATGAAAAGAATAAGATGTTCCGGTCATAGTGTTAGGACAATGCAATATCGATCGAGAAAATATGTTCTGGGGAGAGAAAAATGAAAAATCCGTTTATATCCATGAGAAAAGGATTTCGCAAACTGACCGGTACAATATCCGGGATGTTTCGATCGAAATATACTGAAATTATTCTGGCCGTCGGACTCTTTATTCTTCTCGATACCGGCGTTTTAATTATAAACTTTTACACTTCCTACCAGATAGCCAACGATGCCCATGCGATTCAGATTGCCAGCCGGATGGGAACCATGAGCGAGACCCTGCTGCATCAATTGTATCAGGTACATCAGGATCTCATAGAACCGGATAAAAATTACCCGGCCACTATTGATAAGCTTGCAGCGACTTACAAAACCTTCGATGAAACGCTTGATGCCTTTATTTATGGGGGGGAACTAATCGGGGTTGGCCAGGGAAAAGATGCACTCTTAAAAGATACTGTTTACCGTGACACCAGTGCCACATTCCTGACTGACGCTGAAGAAATCTGGAAGCAATACCGAGTTGAACTCAAACCCATTGTTTATTCCTACTTTAATGATATCGAAAAGGAAGATCTTATCAAAGCAACACAGGAGGCCATTGTCTATTCACGGGCCCATAGCGGTGAGTTGTTAAAACTGATGCAGTCGTTTTCACTTGCAGTAGAGGGTGTCGCCCAGCGAAAAGCCGAACGCCTTCGTATGATCCAGTCTGCCGGAATTACCCTTGCTGTCATCAACTTTTTCCTGATCCTTTTTCACTTCCTGAGACGGTTGAAGCAGAGTGATATCCTTGTTGAAAGATCAAGAAAAGAGACTGAAAATATTCTGAAAAATGTTAATGAAGGTCTTTTTCTGCTCGACCGTGATTTTGTCATCGGTTCCCAGCATTCCGCCAGCCTGAATGTGCTTTTTGAGAAAGAGAAACTGGCAGGAGAAAACTTCATCAATCTTCTGAGCCGCCTGGTTTCTGAAAAAACTCTGGAGAGTGTGAAAGAATATACAGAAATTCTTTTTTCACCACGCGTGAATGAATCGTTAATTACTGATCTCAATCCTCTCGATCAGGTTGAGGTTAATCTGAACAGTGAAGGCACAGTTTTTAATACCCGCTATTTCAGTTTTCAATTCTCCCGTGTGCAGGAGAAAAAAGGTTTTGAGTCCCTGCTGGTGACAGTCAAAGATATTACCGAAGAGGTAAAACTTGCCGAACAGCTCAAAGCTGCAAATGAAAAGGCGGGTAGGGAAATTGATATGCTCCTGACTATTATTCATCTCGATAACGGGTTGCTGAACGACTTTCTGCAGACCACCGGCGATGGCCTTAACGAGGTCAATGTTATTTTGAAAAGTCCTGCAAAAGAAGGTGAAAGAGCAGAACAGAAACTCCAGCCCATCGGCCGTATTATCCATAAATTAAAAGGAGACAGTACGGCGATCGGTCTTGATTTTCTGGTGGACAAATTTCATCGCTTTGAGCTTGAAATCAACAAACTGAAAGAACGGGATAATATCAGCGGAGAAAACTTTCTCCCTCTTGTAGTGGCGCTCAAACAGCTGATTGCCGATTTTCTTGTGATTGATAAGCTCAAAGAGAAAATGAACGGTCTTGATCTTTCTGTTCTGGAGCATCAGCGGCGTTCTGCCCAGAATGGAGAATCTGAGCCGGCCGAATATGATTTACGCTGGATTGAGCCGATGAAAAATCTTGTTGCGAAAGTGGCGAAGGACTGCGGCAAAGAGGCGGTTCTCGATTTGTCGCAATTTGACCCGGCGCTGTTGTCAGACAGCCAATTCGGCCCGGTACGCGATATTATTGTGCAGAGTTTACGTAATGCAGTCACCCATGGTCTTGAAACCCCTGGCGACAGGAGCAGTGCCGGAAAGTCCCCGCAGGGAAGACTTGAGGTTGCTCTGCAGAGGGATGGTGAAAGATTGCAGCTGACGGTCCGTGATGACGGCAGAGGTATTGATATGGAACAGATCCGAACTGCAGCGGTGTCAAAAAAGCTGGTGAGCTCTGAACAGGCCGTAACCATGGATAGATCGAAGCTGTTGTCTCTGCTTTTTGCGCCAGGATTTTCAACAGCAGACGAGGCGGGAATTCATGCAGGGCAGGGGGTTGGTATGGATCTCGTTAAGGATCGTGTCCTGGCACTTAACGGCAAGATCAAGCTTCGTACTCAAAAGGGGAATTTTACAGAATTTCAGTATCTACTGGCTCATGAATCACTAACTGTTAACTAGCTTTGAAATATATCCGCATAGAATCACACAGAAGGTGTCCATGCATTGTATGTCAGCAAAGGAAAAAATGAGGAAAGTTTTATGAAGATGCTCATCGTTGATGACTCTCTGATTATTCGACGAAAAATCGAACGGGAAATCAACCTGCCGGATTTGACTGAAATCTTAACGGCAATAGATGGTGAAGATGCTATAGAGATGTTTTTGCAGCATAAACCGGAACTTGTAACCATGGATCTCACCATGCCGAGAATGGAGGGGACAGAGTGCGTCAAGCAGCTTATCGATATCAATCCGAATGTTGTTATTCTTGTTGTTTCTGCCCTGGCGGATAAGGCAACTGCAATCAAGGCGGTGAAAAATGGCGCCTACGGATTTCTATGTAAACCGTTCAAGGAAACCGAATTGAACGACGCACTCGAAAAATGTATCGCATTCAGTAAAGGATTAAAAAATTAGTATGATTTCAGAGAAGGATATCGAAGTATTCATTGACGGCATTAAGCATTATTTTACAACCAGCACTGACTGCAATATTACGGTTGAGACACCGTATCTGATCGAGACTGATGCTATTGAGGTAATTGATTATACAGGGATAATCGGTATCTCAGGAGAACGCAAAGGCTTTGTGCTGGTTACTGCTCCCATTAAGCTTCTGGAGCATCTTGTTCTTTCTCTGGGTGAGCATGAGGCAACACCAAATCTTATCCATGATGTGGTGGGAGAGGTGGCAAACACCATTTCGGGAAATGCAAGACGTTCTTTCGGCGCGGGATTCATGATCTCGGTTCCGCTGATTGTCCAGGGCCAACCGAATAGAATAGGTTCGGTTAAAGACACCCACGGCTATGTTATCCCAGCAAAATGGAAGGGTTTTTCTTTTCAGCTTATAGTCTCGCTGGAGTGATGAGGTTAATTTACAGCGAGTTCTGAATTGGGGATGCTTCTTTTTCGGTAGAGCCTGATATCCTCAATTTCCCATGGCTTATCTGTG
>QKIH01000177.1 GCA_003249645.1 Desulfobulbaceae bacterium
TTGTTCGAATAGAGAAAAAGAATAATACTGAGCTCCGTCTGCATGTCGAAGGGGAGTCCTTCAGCTTTTCACCTGATGTTGCATCGCAGATCACTGTGGTTGAACTCGGAGAAGGAGAAAAGTTTGATGAGTCTGTAAAGCGTCTTTCAAGCTTGCATATGGGGGAGAGTGCAGAGATCGTCGGTATGTCGTCCTTAGTCCGGGGCCTTGAACGGAACCGGCTGCTGGATTTGGGTATCGTGCCCGGAACGGTTACCACAATCGAGCTGCGAAATCCTTCCGGAAGTCCTGCTGCATACAGAATTCGGGGAGCAAGTATTGCTCTTCGAAAAGAACAGTCGGATCGAATTCGTATAAGAAAAATGAGGTCGTAATATGTTTGGTAAATCAGGTTGTGCAGACTGTAATAATTGCTCGGTACCTGCTCAATCAAAAATAGAGCGGCTGGGTGTCAAGCTCGGTCAGAGTGACTTTGTCATCGCCCTGGCGGGAAATCCGAACACCGGCAAGAGTACGGTTTTCAACTCATTGACCGGACTCAGACAGCATACCGGCAACTGGCCGGGAAAGACCATCGCCCGAGCTGAAGGGGGCTTTTCCTATAACGGCAAGAAGTACAGAATGGTAGATCTGCCGGGAACGTACTCGCTGCTTTCTGCTACTGAGGATGAAGAAGTGGCGAGAAATTTTATTCTCTTCGGCAAACCCGATGTTACCGTGGTCGTGCTTGACCCGATGCGGCTTGAGCGTAATCTCAATCTGGCTCTCCAGGTTCTCCAGCTCACTGAAAAGGCAATTGTCTGCGTTAATTTGATGGATGAAGCCAGAGCGCACGGCTTGTCGGTTGATGCCCGCGGGCTTGCCAGAGATCTTGGTGTGCCGGTTGTGCTGGCTGCAGCCCGCCAGGGAGAAGGTGTTGATCAGCTTCTGACAGAGATAGATGATATGGCAAACGGTCGCAGCGGCTGCAATCCATACCGCATGAAATATGATATCCCTACTGTGAAAGAAAGCGTCGATGAATTAGTTGCCATGTTGTCTGAGACCTTTCCCGGCATGCCGCATAAAGAATGGGTTGCATTACGGCTGCTCGAAGGTGATCCCCGCATTGTTGAGGCTGTAAAAACAGGTGAAATCGGCAGTCTTGGCAGTGATCATGTGGCAACCGGCACCATAAGTGCCTGCGGCAATTAACTGGAATTTCAAACGGAGCGAACGGAAGCGTTCTATCCATACACACTGAAAATATTATGACACCGGAAGACATTGCAAAACGGGCCAGTGAGCTGCGCTGGAAGCTGCCGCAGGATTATCATGATCGATGGGTTGAGAGTATTTATGCAGAATCGGCCCGCATAGCCTCGCGTAACGTTGAACAGGAAGGTAAAACCTTTCGTCTGACCTGGGAACGCAGGCTCGACACCCTGTTAACCAACCGGTGGACCGGCATTCCGATAATGATTCTGATGCTTGCCGCTATCTTGTGGATAACCATTATCGGGGCTAACATCCCTTCCGGCATTCTCGCCAATATCCTGCTCGACCATGGACATCCGCTGATGAAGCAGCTGGCCGATGCTGCACATTTGCCATGGTGGCTGTCGGGCGTTCTGGTTGACGGGCTCTATCTGACCATGGCCTGGGTAATCAGTGTAATGCTGCCGCCGATGGCTATTTTTTTTCCGCTTTTTACAATGCTTGAAGATTTTGGTTACCTGCCGAGGGTAGCCTTTAATCTCGATCATCTTTTTCAGCGCGTCGGAGCCCACGGAAAGCAGGCCTTAACCATGAGCATGGGCTGGGGATGTAATGCCGCCGGGATCGTTGCCACCCGTGTCATTGATTCGCCGCGAGAGAGATTGATCGCCATTATCACCAATAACTTCGCCCTGTGCAACGGGCGCTGGCCGACTCAGATTCTGCTGGCCACAGTCTTTCTCGGTGTGCTTGTGCCGCCTGCTTTTGCAGGGATCGTCTCCGCCGGAGCTGTTCTGGCGGTGGCTCTTTTCGGTGTAACCCTCACCTTTTTTACCTCGTGGATTCTTTCAACCACGGTGCTTAAAGGAGAGGCCTCCACCTTTACTCTGGAACTGCCGCCGTTCAGGCCGCCGAATATACTGCGAACCCTCTATACCTCGCTGATTGACAGGACTCTTATCGTTTTGTGGCGTGCTATTGTCTTTGCCGCACCGGCAGGAGTTGTCTTGTGGTCCATTTCAAACATCCAGATAAATGGTGTTTCTCTGGCCCAATGGCTGGTAACCATACTGGATGGGCCCGGTTGGTTCATAGGTTTGAACGGTGTCATTTTGGTGGCGTATATTGTGGCAATCCCTGCCAATGAAATTGTTATTCCCACTGTGCTCATGCTGACGGTTATGACGACAGGCTTGACCGGCGTGGGTGAGCAGGGTGCCGGGGTCATGTTTGAAACAAGTGAAAATTCGGCGCTTGCCATGCTGCTGCAGGCGGGCGGATGGACTACCTTGACTGCGATCTGTTTGATGCTGTTCAGCTTGTGCCATAATCCGTGTTCAACGACGATCTATACAATCTATAAAGAAACCAAGAGCCTGAAATGGACCCTTGTATCCACCTTTATGCCGATCGGATTTGGTATCGTTATCTGCGGTTCGGTGGCTTTTGTCTGGCGAATGCTGGCCAGCTGAGCAAAAAAGCTGATGAAAGTAAAAAGCCTCCATCATATTCAATGATGGAGGCTTTTTTTTGCTTTAATTGAGCCGCAATTTACCACATAAGGTCGTCTGGAATCTCAAACTCGCTGTATGGATCATCTTCTTCCGATGAGTTCTCTTTTGAGTGGAGAAGAATCAGGCGGTTTTCATCAAGTGAGCCGATTTTCCTGCCGATTTCTGTCGGGACGAGAACATAGACATTCGGCTTTTCCTGAACGATGGCAAGAATGCCGTTACTGAGTTGATCGATTATTTTCTGGCTGATGAAGATCTTGCGGATCTTATTGTCTGCCGTAAAACGGTAGGGTAAATCTCCGGTAATTTCTTCCACTTTATGATGTGCAATCAGGTGATCGATCTGGAGGGCCAGTTCTTTTTTCTTCTGTTCCTCTGCCCTCTGAGCATTGAGCAGTTTGGCATAGTCTTTCTTTTCCTGTTCTGCCTTCGGGACTTCTTTGGCCTCTTGAACCGGCTGGTGCTGTTTTTTATGTTTGTGTTTCTGTTTATTTATCTTGTTTGCGTCGTTCTTCTTCGCAAGACCGAGTTTAAGAAATTGTTCCTGCAGGGAATTACCCATGATTATCTCCATTTCAGCAAGTGTTGATACTTGTTTTCTCTAGGCGCAATAATACCGATAATAAGCGGGTAAAATCAACCTCGGTTTTTGAAAAAAAAAAGAAATAAAACAATCTTTACGATCGCATGGATGGGAATTGTTGATAAAAACTACCCAACTGTTCTGCAGGGTGGGTAAAAACTTCCCGCTTTTTCTTCTGCTCAACTCTGCTGTTAACCATTCTTAACAATGCAAAGCATGTTAAAACAAGGTGATAGGGGTATTGTTTGCGAATGGCATAGCTCTTGCTCATATAAAAGCAAACGTTGTCAGTTAAAGATCAACAACCACCAACATAAAGGAGCAATATAATGAAAAAGAAAATTGCAGCAATCGTACTCGTTTCTACCCTTGGATTCACTGCAGCAACTCAAGCCGTAGCCGGTTGGGGCGGACATAGGATGCAGCAGTATGGAGATTGCCCGATGTACAATCAGCAGATTCAGCCTCAGGGCCAGAATATGCCGCCTGCCGCAGCAATTGATCCTGCAGTTCAGGAAAAAATTGATAAATTCTTCGCAGATAACAAAGATCTTCAGAAGAATATCATGGTTAAAAGTTCAGAGTTAAGAGCCTTGATGAGAGCCGATAACCCGGATTATAAACTTGTTGGCCAGCTTACCGGGGAACTCTTTGATCTCCGTGCCACATTTCGCGCCAACGCAGTTGCTGCCGGTGTAGATCAGTATTTTGGCCGCGGCATGGGAATGGGCTTTGGGCCGGGAATGGGGCCCGACGATGATTTTCGCGGCAAAAGAGGTAATGGCCAGGGCATGGGCCCAGGCATGGGCATGGGCCGTTACTAAAATCCCGCTTTATACTTTACCCGCAGTTCCCCTCTCCTCCTAGAAACCCGCCGCCTGCAAAAGGGCGGCGGTTTTTTTTTTCTTTACGATAACAGTCTGTGTGCCTCCTGCAGCATCGAAGCTAGAAGGTCAGGATCGTAGTCTATCTTTTTGCAGAATGCGGTAATATTGTTTGTGTCGACTGTCGAACCATTACTCCCCTGCACCCATCTGCTTCCTGAACCGAGTTTGCCGTAACGGTCCCTTGCATAGTCGGTGAGGCCCCATCCCTGGTGGAGCCTGAACAGCCACATGATAAAACTGATATTAATATTATTCGGGGTATCAAGCCATGAAGGGAAGGTTCGCCATTCGGCATCCGGTCTCTCATAGCCTGTCGCCTGCTTCATTTTCAGCCGCAATTGTAAATCGATATCATCAATCACTTTACGGGTTTCCGGTTTATCCAATAGCGCGACACTCTTCACATGTTCATCAAAATGTTCCGGTATCGAGGCACCGATGCCTATGCCGGTCACCCCGTCCTGGAGGAGGCAGTAGCAGTCGTTGAACATCATCGGACTCATCGGGGTACAGCTCTTTATCATTATCTCTGAAGGATTCCAGAGCCTGCCTCCTTTATCTGTAGGGCTGATAATGTAAACACCGAGATCTTTTTCTTTTGCTCTTTCAATGACAGGTCGATTGATATCAAAGATATAATACCAGTGCAGATTGATGTAATCGAAGCCGCCATATTCCTCAAAGTTGACTGCTTCGAGGATCACATCAGCCGGTCCATGCCCGGAAAAACCGATGTGTCCTATAATGCCATTCTTCTGCAGTTCTCTTGCTGCCTTCAGGCAGCCGTTTTTACGACAACTCTGCCAGAGTGATTTGTAATCGTTGATGCCGTGAATAGCCAGAAGATCAAGATAGTCGAGTTGAAGATGATCAAGGCTGAGCATAACCTTTTCGACAAACTTCTGCGGATCATCCTCCGGACTGACTTTTGTCTGTATAATGAGATCTTTTCGGTTGAACCGGGGAAGAATTCTACCGAGCTCATATTCAGAAGAACCGTATCCATGGGCTGTTTCGAGATGATTTATGCCATGATTGAGAGCTGTCTTCAGAAGAAAATACAGCTTGTCTTCGGTTTCAGCTGTTATTGCATCGGGAACCTTTGTATTCCATGTAATCATTGACCGCATGGCCCCGAATGTCAGCACCGGCATGTTGAGTTCTGTTTTTCCAAATCGTCGATATTGCATAAAAATTATTTTTAATAAAAAAACGAACCTAAATTAAATCTGCAGAGAATGAGATGATTTTTGAAATCTTGGTTGAGAAAATGGTATCATACTGCATTGATCGGTTGCACGATGATTCTTGATTTCTCTTTCAGTAATGACAGGTTACCTATGCACATCGTACCCATTCCATGTCTATTTGATAATTACAGTTATCTGGTTTATTCAGATTTGTCTTCAGATGCACTGGTTATTGACCCCGGTGAGGTGCATCCGGTTTTTCTCGAGGTTGAAAAACGGGGGCTGAATCTGGTTGCAGTACTCTGCACCCATCACCATAAAGATCATATCGGTGGTGTCGAGGAACTGCTTGAGCAGCTGCCGAATCTCGAGGTTTTTGCCTATTATACCGAAGAAAAACGCATTCCCTGTGTAACAGGGCTTGTTGCTGATCTTGATAATATTACCGTTGCAGGGTTTTCAATCGAAATCCTGTACACTCCCGGGCATACCCGAGGAAGTATCTGTTATCGTATTGATGATAATCTTTTTACCGGTGATACGGTTTTTGGCGGCGGGGTAGGCAGGGTTTTTGAAGGTACACCGGAAGAGTTGTATGAGTCTATATATCGAAAAATCAGGCCGTTACCCGATAAAACCCGTATTTACCATGGCCATCAGTATACCTTGCAGAATCTCAGTTTTGCCCAGATGGTTGAACCGGACAATGACGCGATACATCACAGAATAGAGCGAATAAAGGCTGATCTGTATGATCAGAATGTTCCTTCAACAATCGGGGTCGAGAAGCTGACCAATCCATTTTTCAGGTGTCATAAATCTTCCGTTTCGAGATATATACGACAAGTTGTCGACAACAACCAGACACTGACGCCGGAGAAAGTTTTTACTGTACTCAGAACCCTGCGTAACTCGTTTCGTCAGCAGTAGGGAACTGCTGGCACTATTTTCCCTGTCTGACTTTTCTTCGAAGATCGAGGAACTGTTTGTTCTGTCCGTTCAGGCGGATCTTTTCGAAATTTTTTCCGTATTTGTATCGGCCGGTGGTGTTGAAAAATTCCACCAGTTCCAGGTCAGTCCTGACGCTGAGCGGTAGAATCCTGAAGCTTAAGTTATCGAGCACTACCGGTTCTTTTCCGGCTTGGTCTTCATACAGCAGGACCATATGGTTGGGGATGGGACTTTCTTCTTTGACAACAGCGAAGAAGAGTTTTGCTTCATTAAAGCCAAGATCAATCAATGTAAAATATTTGATGCTGACATAATCCTCACAGTCACCTGTGCCCATGGCGAGGAACTCTTTTGGCGTGGACCAGTATTCCTCCTGATTGTTTCTGACTGAGTCATATTCGGGAAGCAGGCTGTTTAGATAATTGTTCACCATGATCAGCTGTTTGTCGGGTGGCAGCTTTCTGTATTCCTGCATGGTTTTATGGTAGTCGCCAATCAGGTTGATGTGGATCTGTCCGTATTTCTTTTTTATTTCGAACAACTCTTGGCGGGTAAACTCAGCACAGGTCCTAGCGGCGAGTGAATGGGGGAAAAGCAGGAGAATGAGAAGCAGTACCGGCAGTGCGTATCTGCAACTGCCGGTAATTCTGTCAAGGTATGTTGATGTCTTCAAAGACCTTAGTCGATTGAGGTTATCCTGTTGATTGCAGGTGATTGACGTTCAATAGTTCTCTTATACCAGATTGCCGGATGACCGAAACCCATGACATATTCGAGCTGGTGTGTTTCCGGTATGCCGAGCTTTTTCTGCAGGGACGGCAGAAGTTCTGAAAAGGTCAATGTTGCCAGACCGTTCCAGACGGTACCGATCTTATTGCTGTTCGCATAAAGCTCAAAGGAACTGAGAGCAATGATTGCGTCCTGCTGGGGAGCTGCTGAGTCAATATCTGCAGAAACAAGCAGCAGGTGAGGAGCATTTCTGAAAATGATATCCTTACCTGTCTGTTTCCAGGCATCGAGAATGTCAACGAACATTTCCAGGTCTTCCGGCAGCTCTCCTGCACTGATGATTTTCTCCATCTCTTCATAGACAATGCTGCGTAGATCAAAAAGAACACCTTTATCATCGATAACGCTGAAATGGAGGCCGCGATCATTATGTCCGCTCGGAGCATGTGAGGCCACGTTGATCATCTTTGTGATCAGTTCGGCATCAACGTTGCGGTCCTGATAGTTTCTGGTTGTTCGGCGGGCTTTGATCAATACCTCTACCTGATCTGAAGTCGGTAAAACAGAGTCGCTTACGCTAATGCCCTGTTCAGGATTGTAGCCCAGAATAGAGACAGAACCTTCGCTGCAGATTGCCACACAATGCATGCAGCGGATACAGTATTGCTCGAGTTCGGGATCAATGGTGGGGAGGTTGGTCTCCATACTGATGATCATTGCCGGACAGTCGCTGGCGCACTGGCCGCAGCTTATACAGGTTTCATTATCTACTTTGAAATCGAGCATTACAAATTCCCCGTGAAAGAATTGATCTGAATTAAGCATTTGTTGAAGTAGAAATAGTAAAACAACTGTGTGAAAAGTCGACTGTTTTTCTCTTGAAATTAGAGAAAAACGGTCGATATTGATCCTTTATGTCAGCAAGTCGGCATCGAAAGCAACCGTTATTTAAGCCAGTTTTCAATCAGCTGAAGATGATGATAAATCGAATCGCAGGAAAGTCTTTCACAGAGATGGGGCGGGTCGTCATCATTAAAACCGTTTGGCCTGAGAATTTCGCAGCGCAGACTGCCGAATTTCTTTTCATAGGATTCGGCAGTCCGGCTGCAAAACGAGTTGATTTCGGACTGTTCCATCTTATTGGCATGTCCGATAATGCCAACGAACATCAGCATACCTTCTACCAGGCCGCATTGAGCCCGGTAGCCACCGGCACCATGCATACAGCTGGCCGCATCCATCACCTGCGGGTTAAGATCAATTCCAAAATGCTCAGAGAGGGTAAGCAGAGTGGTAACGGCGCAGTTAAGGTCTTTTTCCCAGAAACAGGTGTGGATGCGGTTTTGAATAAATTGTTCGGTATCGCTCATTTCGTTCATTGCCTATGATGGTGCAGGATTATTTCAGCCGAAAACAGGAGTTTCTTTTAGAAGAGCAGCGGCTCTGGCGATGTGTCTGCCATGACTTTCAGAGACTTTTAACACATCTTCACTGATACCACTAGGGCTCATATTTTCATCTGCAGAACGACCATAAGGGCCCCATTGCAAACCGCCTTTATGGTATAAAGGTGTATTCTTCGGCAGGGGAATTATTATCATGCCGAGTTCTGCAAAGTTGTTCAGCATGGAGAGCATGGTTAATTCAACACCGCCGCCTGCAGAACCGAAGCCGCTGCCTGAGGCAAAAACCCCGGCTACTTTTCCATTCATAGCATCTTGCATCCAAAGTCCGGAGCACTGGGTATCGATGAGTTTCTTGATCCGCCAGTCCATACTGCCCATATGGACAGGAGTACCGATGATAACTCCATCACTGGCCTGAATGTCAGCAGCGTTGACATCATCTGCCTTTTTGAGCACAACGGAGGTTCCTTCTACTGATTCTGCTCCTTTGGCAACGGCCTGGGCCATTTTTTCGGTTCCGCCATAATCACTTGCATATATAACTAGAATGCTGCTCATTATATTCTCCTGAATTTACTGTTTTATTGAGGGGTTTCGATGAATATGAAATCTGCTTTTGTTTCACTTTGAATCTGAAGAGCAGATTCATCGCTTATTCTCAGCTGGTCACGTGGGTGTATCGTATGACCGTTTATTACCGCTTCACCATCTATCATATAAAGAAAGGCACTTTGTCCAGACTGGGGGATAATCTCCAGTTGTTTTGAGCCGGTCAGTTCCGCCCTTGACAGAGATGCCTGGGTATTTAGCTGTACTATTGAATCCTGCTTACTGTTTGAGGCAAGCAGAGCCAGTCTGTTTTGCCACAGATCAGGTGAAAAACTCTTCTGGTCATAAGAAGGTTTGAGTTTTGCCCGGTCCGGCAGGATCCATATTTGAAAGAATTTAACCGGATCATCGCTTTTGTTCCATTCTGAGTGCTGAAGGCCGGTTCCGGCGGTCATTCGTTGCACATCGTTTGCACGAATGACGGTTTCATTGCCCATGGTATCTTTATGGCTCATTTCACCTTCCAGGATTACCGAGATGATCTCCATCTCATCATGGGGATGGAGGTCGAAACCGGAATGCGGCAACACAATATCATCGTTGAAAACCCGGAGCCGGCCATGGTGGATGTTTGCCGGATCATAATATGAGCCGAATGAAAACAGCCAGTAGGTTTTGAGCCATCCGAGGTCGCTGTAATGTCTGTCCTGTGCAGGGATTATCTGTATCATAATTCGTCTTTTTTGAGTTTTTTCAGCAGATTTCCCAGAGCGGTCTGTTCCGTTTCACTTAAAACAGAAAATCTCTCGGCAATGCGCTTAGCATGATCAGGAAAGATCTCTTTAATCAGCTCTCTGCCGTTTTGCGTGAGATGAATCTGGAAATATCTGCGATCATTTTCATTTCTCAGCCGCTCTACGAGCCCCTGTTTTTCAAGATTATCTATCACCATGGTGATGTTGCCGCCGCTTTTCAGAATCTTCTGTCCAATCTCTTTTTGGCACATCGGACCTTTGTGATACAGTGCTTCAAGAATACCGAATTGGCTGATGCTCAGTTTTTTCTTTTTGAGTTCAGCATGCACATCTTTGGAAACAGACTCAGAGGCTCTCATCAACTTTACGAAAGTTGAAAGGGCTGTTATTTCAGTTTTTGGCAGATTCGGTCTATTCATTTATTATCTCATTATTAAATAGTTTAATGTTAAATTAATTATCCCTAATGAGATGTCAATGCTGATGTTGAGAAAAAATCTCAATTAGATTTTGATCGCTAATAAATTATAATATAATTAGCTAGATATGAATGCTGATAGAGAAAGAAATATAGACGGGAAGCTGAGATTACTCAGCTTCCTGAAGGAGTCTGTTGAGAAAGACCTTGTAATGATTGGGCAGGGTTCTTCTCTGGGCAGTGACGATATAAAATTTACGCTTCAGTGATAAACCGTCCACCAGAATTTCCTGAAAAGCGCCTGAATCAAGCTCTTCCTGAACGGCATATTTAGAGATGATGGAGACACCCAGATCTGCCTTGATCGCTTCTTTGATTGCGGTATTATTACCGAGAATGGCGCTGATATTGAGCTGGTTGCTCCTGATGTCCATCTTGGTCAGAAAGCTTTCAATATTCTTTCTGGTGCCTGATCCGTCTTCGCGCAGCAGGAAAGGGAGTTTCAGCAGTTCTTCCGCTTTGATTTTTGCTGGCGGTTTTCTTTCTGAAGATGCCACCAGTATAAGCTCATCGCCGATAAATGGTTGAAAATTAACGTTTTTTGTAGCAGTTTTTGCACCGACTACACCCAGCAGCAATTTATGGTCTTTCACCAGGTTCACCGTGGTGAGAGAATCGGCGATCCGGATTTCAAATGAGACACCGGGATGGCTTTCTTTAAAGTCGGCAGCCATGCGGGGCAGGATGTAGGCACCTGGAATTGTACTCGCCCCGATAAGAAGTTCTCCTGAAATGACTTCCTTGGTCGAGTTGACATCCTCAACCATTTTTTTCAGTTCTTCGAGAATAGCGACAGCCTTTGGATAGAGAATATCAGCTTGCGGCGTCGGCATGATTGATCTGCCGAGACGGTCGAACAATTTGCAATTCAGTCGTTCTTCAAGATTTCTGATGTGTTCACTGATTGTGGGCTGGCTGGTATGCAGTCTTTCTGAGGCTTTGGTGAAACTTCTGCTCTTGTATACTGCGACAAATATTTTTAAATGTCTCGTTTCGATGGCGTCACCTCTGCAGCAATAAACATATGTTCAAATAGAAAGGGAATTTCTATGTATATTTACAGGCTTTTCCTATAGCTGTCAATTAGTCAAATTGATAAATTAAATATTTCTGATGCCAGTTATAGGAAAAGCTGTTCAGCTGTACAGAGGTGTGGTGATCTGGGCTTGATTGAAACGTATTATAGCAATTTAATCAACACGTTATTGAAGTAATGGGGTGCTGAGATAGCGTTCACCGGTATCAGGCAGAACGGTAACCAGTGTCTTTCCGCTGCCCCTGACCAGTTCGGCAATCTGCAGCGTTGCGGCCATAGCTGCACCTGAAGAGATGCCGCAGAATAGTCCTTCGGCTTTTGCAAGTGCCCGAGATGCTTCAAAGGCCTGATCATTGGTGACGGTTATAATCTGATCGATGATGTCAACGTTGAGCACACCGGGAATAAATCCGGCTCCAATACCTTGAATCTTATGGGGGCCCGGTTTGCCGCCTGAAAGAACAGGGGAGTCAGCTGGTTCAACGGCTACGGCTTTCAGACCAGGTTTGTACTGTTTTATATATTCAGCAACACCTGTGATGGTGCCGCCTGTTCCGACACCGGAGATAAAGTAGTCGATCTCTCCCTCGGTCTGCTGCCAGATCTCAGGGCCTGTTGTTTTGCGATGGGCTTCAGGGCAGGCAGGGTTCTCAAACTGATTCGGGATAAAGCTGTCTTTAATTTGTGCATGCAGTTTTTCCGCTTCGGCGATTGCGCCTTTCATGCCGTTTGCAGCGGGTGTGAGAACCAGCTCTGCACCGAGGTGGCTGAGCATCTGGCGGCGCTCTACACTCATCGATTCCGGCATGGTGAGGATCAGCCGGTATTTTTTGGCGGCACAGATAAAGGCAAGACCAAGTCCGGTATTGCCGCTTGTCGGCTCTATGATGGTGGTATCGGGAGTAATCTTTCCTTCCTTTTCACCGGTTTCGATGAGAAAAAGGGCAACCCTGTCTTTCACGCTGCCCAGCGGATTTCTTGACTCCTGCTTGACCTGTATTTTAACCTGATATTTCTCGCTGTATGATGGAAGAGTGATCAGCGGGGTGTTGCCTATGGAAGAAAGCAGGGTTATTTCAGCCATGGTTTTACCTCTTTAGTTGATTTTTATTGGAAAAACGAAGCTCCGGCTTTTTCAGCAGGACCTTGGTATCAGGCTCAACGCTTTCGGTCAGCCAGATATTACCACCAATGACTGAACGGGCGCCGATTACGGTGTCGCCGCCGAGAATAGTGGTGTTGGAATAGATGATAACGTCATCTTCAATGGTTGGGTGCCTTTTGCAGTTTCTCAAACTCTCACCGGCATCCCTGGGAAGAGAGAGTGCGCCAAGGGTTACACCCTGATAGAGGCGGACATTCTTGCCGATAATGGTTGTCTCCCCGATGACCAGTCCTGTCCCGTGATCGATGAACAGGCCGGGCCCTATGGTGGCTCCAGGGTGAATATCAATCCCGGTCAGGCTGTGAGCGTGCTCGGTCATGATCCGTGGAATAATAGGCACCCCGAGTGTGTAGAGAACGTGGGCAGTTCGAAAGATGGATATTGCAAACAGGCCGGGATAACTGAAGATAACCTCATCCTGACTCTTGATCGCAGGATCTCCAGCAAGAGCAGAGCGGATATCTTCATGCAGTATGGAAGCAATATCTGGCAGGGCTTCGATAAATTTTAATGCCGTGTCGTGAGCATTCTCTTCACAGTTGGTGCAGAGTTTGTTGTTTCTCCGGCAGTCATGCCTGATAGCCATGGTGATCTGTTCGGCCACCTGCTCGTAGAGATCTGTTGTTTCTTTGCCCAGATAATATTCCAGGTTCGACGCATGCAGTCGTGTGTCGGTAAAATAACCGGGAAAAAGTATGCGTCTGGTCTGGTAAATAATTTCGATGACCTTTTCCTTGGATGGAATGGAGACCGGGCTGATGTGGGAAAAATTTTCCTTGCTTTCCCAGGTATTCAGCAGCTCTTTTACAACCGGCGGCACCCTGTCGTATTTGCTGGAATTACTGATCTGCAGGTGATCACACAACTTGCTGAGTGAGTTGATCTTTAGCGGCTTGTTCTCTGACATAATGAGGTTCTATCTCTTCTTTTCAATGACGAATACGCCGTAATTTGCCCGGAGATTGGTCATGAAATTGACCACGCTTCCACTGCTGTTATCGGCGTTGGTATTAATTGCGGTTTCCTTGACGATGGAATAACCGACATTTCTGGCAAATTTTTTGAAATCTTTCAGCGTAATGACCCTGATGTTCGGCGAATCGTACCAGCTGTACGGCAACTGGTCGTTTTTTGGTGCAAGGCCGGTAAACAGGAGGGTCATCCTGATGGTGAAATGGCTGAAGTTCGGAAAGCTGACGATGACCCGTTTGCCGACCCGGGCAAGGGATTTGAGCAGTCTTGCCGGTTCAAAGACCTGCTGCAGGGTCTGACTTAAAATAACGTAATCAAAACTGTGGTCCGGATATTCATCAACCTCTTCATTCAGATCCCCCTGGATAACACTGAGGCCTTTTGCAATGCAGGTTGCCGCTTTCTGTTCATCCTGTTCGATGCCTGAGCCGACAATCTTCTTGTTGGCCTGCAGCCATGCAAGCAGGTCGCCATTGCCGCAGCCCAGATCAAGCACACGGCTGCCGGGTTCAATGGATTCGGCGATGATTCTCAGATCGAATCGAATGGAGCTTTTATCGGGAGATACCATCAATGAAGCCTCTTAATATATTGCTGAAACGATCATCACGAATAAGAAATGCATCATGGCCGCAGTCTGCGACAAACTCACAGAAGCTGACATTCTGACCGGTCCGCTTCAGCGCTTTGACCAGTTCTTTGGCCTGGTAGGTCGGGTAGAGCCAGTCGGATGAAAATGAGATGACTAAAAACTTTATCAGGCCGCGGCTTTTCTCTTCAAGATCCTGCAGGGTAAACTGTTCACGATCAACCAGATCAAAATAATCGGCCGCCTTTGTAATATAGAGCAGCGAGTTGGCATCAAAACGCTGAACGAATTTACTGCCCTGATAGTGAAGGTAACTCTCAACCTGAAAATCGACATCGAAACCGAAAGAAAATTTTTCTTTCCCCTGCAGCTTCCGGCCGAATTTGCGACGCATCGCCTCGTCTGAAAGGTAGGTAACGTGGCCGATCATCCTGGCAATGGCCAGTCCAAGATCCGGTTTTTTGCCGTTATAATAATTGCCTTTATTCCAGTTCGGGTCGGCCATGATCGATTGTCTCGCCACCTCATTGAATGCGATGGCGAGAGCAGAATGACGCATGGTGGTGGCAATGGGAATGGCAGCCCGAATCATTTCGGGATAGCGGACAGTCCATTCCAGAACCTGCATGCCGCCGACCGAGCCGCCAATAACTGCATGAAGCTGTTTGATACCAAGATGATCGACGAGTTTTTTCTGGCCTTTCACCATATCGCCGATGGTGACCATGGGAAAAGAAAGACCATAGGGTTCCCCAGTTGCAGGATTGACCGAGGACGGCCCGGTGGAGCCGCAGCAGCTGCCAAGGATATTTGAGCAGATGACAAAATATTTATCGGTATCAATCCCCTTGCCGGGGCCAACCATGAACTCCCACCAGCCCGGCTTTTCCCTGGCATGATCGTCTTCATAGAAGCCTGCCACATGTGAATCACCCGAAAAGGCATGAGTGATTAAAATGGCGTTGTCCTTCTTTTCAGAAAGGGTGCCGTATGTCTCGTAGGCTATGGTGAGATTCTGCAGCACATCGCCGCTTTCGAGAACCAGCTGGTTATCGGGAGTTTCGGGAGTGTAGTACTCCTTCTTCGTTATTACTGACTTTGACTGCTGATCGGTCATTGTTTACTGTGCAGCAGCGAGTGCCTGAACCAAATCTTCTAAGATATCATCAATGTGCTCAATGCCGATTGACAGTCTTATCATGTTGTCACTGATGCCGCCCGCTTCAAGTTCTTCAGTTGAGAGCTGTGAATGGGTGGTCGATGCCGGGTGAATGGCAAGACTCTTGGCATCGCCGACATTAGCCAGGTGTGAGAAAAGTTTGAGTGATTCGATAAACTTCCTGCCTGCTTCCACACCGCCCTTGATGCCGAAACTGACCATGCCGCCTGCACCGTTGGTGAGATATTTTTTGGCAATGGCGTTGCCGTTTAAACCGGGATAAGTGACCCATTCAACAGCGTCGTGATTCTGCAGGGTTTGGGCAACTTTCAGCGCGTTGGTGCAGTGCCGTTCCATACGGAGCGCCAGGGTTTCAAGACCCTGCAGAAAGATCCAGGCGTTGTCGGGAGTGATGCAGGCGCCGAGGTTGCGCAGTGGTACAAGCCGCATCCGCAGGGCAAAGGCTATTGGGTTCATCGGCCCAAGATCATGGGCGTAGCGAAGACCGTGGTAGGATTCATCCGGAACGTTATAGAGGGTAAATTTCGGGTCGGTCCAGTCAAATTTTCCGGCATCGATCACGATTCCGCCGATTCCTGTACCGTGTCCGCCGATCCATTTGGTCAGCGAGTGGATGACTATGTCCGCGCCGTGTTCAATCGGTCTGAAAATGGCAGGCGGAGTAAAGGTTGAGTCAACAATGAGTGGCAGATTGTGGGCATGGGCGAGATCACTCAATCCTTTGATATCCGTCATCGTCAGCCCGGGGTTGCCGATTGTTTCGCAGTAGACAGCGCGTGTTTTCTCTGTAAATGCCGCCTTGAAATTGTCGAGTGATGACGGATCGACAAGTTTCACCTTGATGCCGAACTGCGGCAGGATGGAAACAAACTGGGAATGGGTCCCG
>QKIH01000060.1 GCA_003249645.1 Desulfobulbaceae bacterium
TTTTTTATCTCATCATACGCTATTTCGCCAAGATTGGGGCGGGGACGTATTTTTTGTGTTTTACCAGCCATTGTAAACCGATCTATAAAGTTCTTTCTCAACCTGTTGGGATGTCGAGAACATAATTATTAAAAATACAATTAGTTTGATACTTTTAAAATGGAATGCAGCAGCACATTTGCTCCGGCAGCACAATCTTTATACGGGGTATCCTCAAGTGGAGAATGACTTTTGCCTCCTATGCTCGGGACAAAGATCATTGCACCTGGTGCAATCATGCTGACGTATATCATATCATGATTAGCTCCTGAATACATGCGCTTATATGATATCTCAAGATCTTTGCAGCTTTCTTCTATGGCATCCATGAGCTCTGTATCAAATGTGACTCGCGGCTCTTCCCAGAAACGGTCTATTTCTACCAGACAATCTGCTTCTTCTGCTATCTTTTTCAGTGCTGATTCAACCTTATGGCATACCGTGTCGGTATTATCAACATCCCAGCCGCGAATATCGATAGTAAAGTCAACCTGGCCGGGTATAACATTTAAAGAATTTGGTGTTGTCTCCACATGACCGATGGTTGCCACAACAGTCTCAAACTCTTTGGCCGTTTCTATGGTTTTGGCACACATGAGAGAAAACGCGTACATGGCGTCCTGTCGTCCTTTCATGGGTGTTGACCCTGCGTGGTTAGTCTCGCCTGTCACCTTGACACGGTACCACCGCGGTGAGACGATGCCTTCCGGTATGCCGATAGTTATTTTTTCATGATCAAGAACAGGGCCCTGCTCAATATGGAGTTCAAAGGCGGCATGAAAGGTTTTTCGGGGAAAGTCTGATTCGCCTAAGAAGCCTATCCTGGCAAGTTCCTGCTTCATGCTTTTCCCGTCCCTGTCAGTTAGTGCATACATCTTTTCCCGGTCAATTTTTCCGGACCAGACTGCCGAACCGGTGCAACCCGGACTGAACCGTGAACCCTCTTCGTTCGTCCAGTTGACAACTATCAGATCGCGGGAAAGGGTATAACCGTTTTCTTTCAAAGTCTCAATGATTTCAAGACCTGCAAGAACACCAAGGGAGCCGTCAAATTTACCGCCGTCAGGCTGGGTGTCGTTATGTGAACCGGTAAGTATTGGTTTTGCCTCCCTGTCCTGACCTGGGTAGGTTGCGAATATATTGCCGATCGGATCGATATGGATAAGGCAGCCAAGTTCTTCGAGCCAGCTGATAAGCAGCTCTCTGCCGGCTTTATCCATATCGGTGAGTGCCAGCCGGCTTACTCCGCCCGACTGGTCCATCCCTAAAGCTGCCATTGCTTCAATTCTATCCTGCAGTCTTTTTGCGTTTATCTGTAACATCGGTTGCTGTGCGTCCTGTCTCAAAAAAGAAGAATGGTTGATCTCAGATGCTCACGTCACGGTTGCAGTCTTTTGAATAGATATAGGTGAGCCTGCCTCTGCCGGTGGCATAGACCGCCTGCTGAATATAGGGACCGAAGAAGATGAAATCTTCTTTCTGTACCTGAATCCACTCTTCTCCAAGCAGGTAGATGCCTTCCCCTTCAAGGATATAGGCGCCATGTTCCTGCACATGGGTCTCGACGAACGGATGACAGCCGGCCGGTTCGAAACTCAGGGTGTGCATGTTCATATCAAAGCTGATATCGGTCGGCAGCAGATCACGCAGAAAAACGTTTTCCATGCCGTCATAGATCACTTCTTTAATATCATTGATATTGCCGGCAACGATAGAGGGCCTCAGGTTCTGCCAGGTTATATACCGCTGCTTGTAGAGGAGAAAACGAACCGGTTTGTCGCCCATGTTGCTGAACTGCAGATCACTCTGGGGAGGAGCATAAACATAGCCGCCCGGGGTAAGCGTATACTCTTTTCCTTCGGCGGTGACCTGTAAAGAACCTTCACCATCCATGAGATAGATGAAGCTCTCAATCTGGTCCTCTGCAGCAAAAGGGGTGACGGTGCCGCCGCTAGGCATAGCTGTGCCGATGTACTGAACAAAGCTTGCACCCAGTTTTGGAGAAGCAATAATTGACATTGTGCATCCCTTGATTGAAGGGATGACATTATTCACCCTGCCTTCGGGTGGAATGACAGCATATTCACCGGGACGAATAACCGCCCGTGTTTTTAAAAGTCCATTCGGATAGCCCATATTTCCTCCTTTGGAAAAAGCGTATTTTGAATAAACGTGTAAAGTCAGCCTGGTTTAGCGCGTTCTTCTACTTTTACTTCAAACCCTTTGCCACAACTTCTGCAATAGTTTCCGGCAATGTATATTTTAACGGATCGATTTTCAGTACAGCTTCAAAAGGGTCTGCCTGATCACGTATTGAATCGATGGTAAAGGGCAGCAGCAGTTCTGAGGCAAATTCAACCGGGTTTTCTGCTGTCATCAGCAGAAGCATCAGTTTAAACGACACCGGATACCACTTCTCTGTTCGTGCGTTCCAGTGGATCTGCACCTGTCGATCACTTTCTGCAGGCGGATTCTGGATAAAAAGAAGCTCCTCAACACCGATTTCAGCCAGTCGCATCACATCGAAACGTCTATGATGGATCTCATGCCAGACTTCCCAGCGCGAACGTTCTGCGGTGGCCAGATCATCCATGACCCTGATCTGTTCACCTTCGATCTTGGCCGGGAGAGCGACACAACCGTTGCCTGTCAGCCAGTCTGTGAGGTACTGCAGCGACTGAAAGACGTTATAGCGGATTTCACTCTCATCGTTATTGCGGATAAGATCCGATTCTTTCAGATCGGCGGCAACAAGCGCCCTGACAAAGCGCGGGTCTTTGACATCAAGGCTCTCAACGTCGGGACTGGCAAGAAATCGTAAAACTTCTTCGGCATGTTCCGGGTGCAGCAGGGAGTTAATCAGGGTGTTGAGCGCCTTTCCCTGATCCTGCTCTTTTTCATACCAGGCCTGGACCAGTGCTATGCCGATCCGGACAAAGTCCGGATGAGCAACCCAAAACCCGTCAAGACCGCGTCGCAGCTGGATGGTGACATCACGGATAAAACCTTTGATGGTGACCTGAAACGACTTGCTGTTCCGGTCTGTATCTGTCGGCAGTACGCCGTACATGCCGCCGATCTTGATGCCGCCGCGGGGGCCGACGACCTCGGCAAGCAGTTCGTGACTGGCCTTGATATGCTTGATAACGATCTCCGGATCGCTTTTGACCGGGATACGGTAATAACTGTCCTCTTTAAACAGTCGCGCAGTGGAGGCGAGAAAGTCATGCCAGCCAAGCGAAGCACCGACGAAATAAGGGTGCAGGGCATCCATTATTTCATTGGTCCTGAAAATTGCCCGGGGATTTTCCAGCACCACAAGCAGCCTGATAGTCCCTTGCTGGTATTCAGGGTGAATCTGCTGAATCGTTTCCTCGGCATAGCGTATCATGTCTGCCAGATAGCGGGCCTCTTCCTCGCTTTCCAGCTTCGGAATGTAAAAAACCAGTGCTTCAGGTCTGTCCCACAGCTCATAAAGATGCAGTCCGAAGTCGTAGATGTGCAGAGGCAGCGGGTTGCCCTCATAAAACAGAAAAGGGCAGGGCATTGATATCCCCGGAATTCGTTTAATCGGTAAAGAGCGCTTGTCGTCTGCCAGTTGATATTTTTTACCGTTTTCATCGAGCTCAATCGTGCCGGAAAAACACTCGGCCAGATTCAGACTGCCGTTCATCAGGTCTTTGCGTAAAGGGGTTTTTGAGTCTTCATCATCGGCACCCCACTTCGGCAGACTGGAACTGCGGCTGAGAAGTTCACTGACAATCGCCGGCTCATCGGGCAGTCGGCGATGGTAGGCGTTCATGGCGTTGATAGCCATTTTTGCAGAATTCGGCGGCCCGAACAAGGTTACATGCGGTGCTGCCAGCCAATCCGGAATTGCAGCCACCTGCTTGCCGCATGGTTCAAAATAGGTGTCAGCCAGCGGCCCGACCACGGTGCGATTCTGTTCATCCTGCAAACCGATAACAGTTCTGTAGGCCGGATCATGAAAATCGGTGTGGTTTGCACTATTTTCCTGCAAGCAGAACTTGGTCTGCTGATCGATAAATACTCTGTCAGCCTCTCTTTGCTGCAGGACCTCATTGAGTGAATCTTTCACGTGTTCGTAGAGGCTGCAGACAAATTGCAGGCTGTCTGGGTTTTCAAGTCCGCTCATGGGGCCGATCTGGCTCAGTTGCTCAATCTGCGGCACAGGCTGCTGCTGTTTTTGCAGATAATCGAGAAAAGAATCAGAAATAAAGGCTTCAAAAGCAGGTATTTCTCTTTTACATTTCATCTAGTTATTTCCTTGATCCGGGCGGAGTCTTACGGCCGGAGAAATTCAATTCTGTGAAAAAATTTTCAGGTTCTTATCCTGCGTAACCGCCTATTTTAGAGGTCTTCAGCCCATAGCGAACTGCAGCTTCAGCAAGGGTCACGGCAGCGGTGACACCATCGATGACAGGAAGACCATAACGGCTCTGAAGTTCTTCCATCAGCGCCACCATGCCGGCGCAACCTAGCACAATCGCCTCGGCCTGGTCTTCCTCTATTGCCGCTTCAATTTCGCGGTGGAGTTTGGCCATGACTTCAGGCGTTCCTTTTTCCAGGTCCAGAACAGGCACTTCGCTGGCTCTTACCCTGGCGCAGCGCCTGTCGAGGCCATAGCTGCGCAGATTGTTTTCTATGCCCGGCACCGATCGTCTCAAGGTGGTGATAACGGAAAATTTGCAGCTGATAAGCGATGCCATGTGAAAGGCGGCCTCACCAATACCGATTACCGGTTTGTCGGTGATGCACCTGGCCGCATCGAGCCCGGTGTCGTCAAAACAGGCAATGATGAAGGCATCTTTACCCTGATTTGCCTTGATCAGTTCAAGCATCGGCATGGTTGCGGCGGCCACATCGTAATATCCCTGGATCGAGGCAGGGCTGGCTGCCGGGTTCAGGCCGGTGACCACAGTGCCCGGGCCGGCAACGGTTTTTCCTGCCTCGGCACATTTCCTGGTCATGCTTGTGGTGCTGTTCGGATTGATCAGGGCAATATCTATGTTTTTCATACTTCACCTCCAAGATAGGCGGCACGGATACGATCATCTTCAAGCAGATCAGCAGACTTGCCTGAGATGGCCACAGAACCAGTGGTCATGGCATAGGCACGGTGGGAAATTCTGAGTGCCATCCTTGAATTCTGTTCAACCAACAGCACAGATACCTTCTCTTCCTTGTTGATCTGGATGATGGCCCTTGCAATTTCAGCAACCAGTTTCGGCGCAATGCCAAGTGACGGTTCATCAAGCAGCAGCAGTTTCGGTTTGGCCATCAGTGCACGGCCGATTACCATCATCTGCTGTTCGCCGCCGCTCAATGTTCCTGCCGACTGGTTGTATCTTTCCTGCAGAATAGGGAAACGCTCAAGAACCTGATCAAGCGAATTCTTGATTTCGGTTTTGGAAGAGCGGCTGAATGCTCCCATGAGCAGGTTGTCCCTTACCGACATGTAGGGGAAGACCCGTCTGCCTTCAGGAACCATGACGATACCGGCCTGAACGATCTGGGAGGGTGACATTTTGTTTATCGCCTTTCCCTGAAAGGTGACGGTGCCGCTTTTGGGTTTGTTTAAGCCCGTGATGATTCGCAGTATTGAGCTTTTACCGGCGCCGTTGGCGCCGATCAGGGCAACGGTCTCGCCTTCATTGAGTTCAATCGACACCTTTTTCAGGGCATAGACGTGGTCGTAATAGTGTTCAATGTTTTCAAGTTTCAGCATGTGTACAACCCCACCAGGTCTTCTTCTTTTCCGAGATATGCTTCGATTACCTGTTCATTTTCCTGGATTTCGGCAGGAGTCCCTTCAGCTATTTTCTCACCGAAATTCAGCACAATAATCCGATCCGAGATCCGCATAACCGCTGCCATATCATGTTCGACAAGCAGGATGGTAACCCCTCTGTCCCGCACCTTTCTGACAAGCTCGACCATCTGCATGGTTTCATCATGGTTCATGCCTGCAAAGGGTTCATCGAGCAGCAGGATTTTAGGATTGGAGGCAAGGCCGATGGCGATGCCAAGGGCCCTTAAATGTCCCTGCGGCAGATTGCTGGCAACTTCATTGGCAAGACTTGAAAGCTGCAGAAAGTCGAGGATTTCATCAGCTGATCGGGCAAATTCCTTTTCTTCTGCGCGTGCAGTGCTGGTTCCCAGAAAGTAGCCGAACAGGTTTGCCTTCGCTCTGATGTGATGAGCAACTACGACGCTTTCTCGAACCGTCATGTTCTTGAATATGGTGGTTTCCTGGAAGGTCCGGACAATTCCCATTCTTGCCACTATATGCGGTGCAAGATTCGAGATCTTGTTGCCGTCAAAGATGATCTCTCCGCTGGTGGTGCGTAAAAACGAACTGATCAGTTTGAACAGGGTTGATTTGCCTGCGCCGTTGGGGCCGATGACAGAGAGGATCTCTTGTTCGAACACTTGAAAAGAAATGTCATGATTTGCGGTGAGGCCGCCAAACTTTTTCGTCAGATGATTGACCTGCAGGAGCGGTTTTTTCATGATTTTTTCCTCCCTGAGAGTCTGATACTGAGCAGGCCGTTCGGCAGAACGAGCATGGAGATAATCAGCAGAGATGAATAGATAAGCATCTGGTATTTACCGGTTTGAAAGAGAAGATCCCAGCCGAAATAGAGAACCACGGTGCCGAGCATCGGGCCGAAAACGTAACCGAGACCGCCCAGGAAGCAATTCAGCATAAAGTTGATCGAATCAGCTACCTGGAAACTTGACGGATAGATCGATTGGGACATGACCGCAAAGATAGATCCGCCGATTCCTCCCATAAAGGAAGACAGGGCAAAGATGATGATGCGGATTGCCGCAATATTTACCCCGATAGAGGAGGTGAGTTCCTCGTTTTGCTGCATCGAGCGGCAAAGGTGGCCAAGGCGTGAGTTTGACAGCCTGTAGAGGGTCGCAAAGCAGAGAATCATCAGCACTGAGGCAAGATAATAAAAAGCCATTCTCGGATTTTCAAAACTCGCAAAATCAGGAATGATGGTAATTCCTGCAAACGAAAGTTCTCCCGGCAGCGGGATATTGCTTATTCCCTTGGCGCCGTTGGTGATCGGCAGGGCAAGGGCGCTGAGGCGGCCGACTTCTGTTAAAACCAGGGTGATCATGGCGAAATAAACACCTCGCAGCCGCAGGATCGGCAGACCGATTAATACGCTGATAAATGCAGCAAATAGGCCTGAAAACGGCAGGGCAAGCCAGAAAGAGAATCCCGCTTTGGTAATTAAAATGGCGGTAACGTAGCCGCCGACCAGTGCAAAAGCTCCTTGGCCGATGTTAATTCTGCCGATATAAAAGGTCAGCCAAACACCCGCACTGGCAATGGCCAGCAGGGCAACCGAGCTGAGTGTGTAATAAAGGTCCCAGCGGCTGGTCATCACGATAAGCGAAGGGATGATTACCAGCACGAAGATGAGAAACAAAGCAGTAAACAGGATCTTTTTATTCTGCATGATAATCAACCCCATGGTTTGCCCATCAGACCGTTAGGTCGAATGGCAAGAAAGATCATAAGTGAGACGAAAATGACCAGGTAGGTTATGTCGCCGTAACTGGCCAGGGTGGAAAGCAGGATCGATTCCATAAATCCCAGGATTAAACCGCCGAAAATGGCACCCGGGATAACACCTGCACCGCCGATCATGACCATCATAAAGGCCTTGGTTGAGGTCGGTCCGCCCATACCGAGGTTGACTCCGGTGATGGTAACAAGAAGACCGCCGACAATGCCGGCCAGCATGGCACCCAAGGCAAATCCGGTCATACCGTATCGATCGACATCAACACCCATCAGCTGTGCTGCATCACGGTCCTGGGCCAGGGCGCGCAATGCACGGCCGGTCTTGCTGTACTGCATGAACAGCATGAAGCCGATGATGCAGGCAACAGCGAGGGCAAAGATCAGAATCCGGTCATAGGGCATGATGACCCTGAAGTCCCAGTTGAACACGCCGTTAATAAGTTTTGGTACGCCGCGCTGTTTTTCTCCGAAGACGAGCAGGATAACAGCGTCAAGAAAGAACCCTAATCCGGCGGCAAGGAGCATGGTGCTTTCGTCACGCTGTGAACGCTTGATAACCGGTCTGAAGAGAAATTTTTCAACCACAGCGCCAACCACCGCGAGGGTAATGGCTGTAACAAACAGAGCAAGCGCGTACGGCATGCCGAGCTGCCCGTAGATGGTGTAGGTGACAAAGCCGCCAAGCACATACATCTGGCCATGGGCAAAGTTCATTACGTTCATCAGGGCAAAGATGAGTGTCAGGCCCAGAGCGATGAGGGCATATTGGGCGCCCAGGTAGGCTCCGTTGACAAGTATCTGTTCCATGTGTTTATCCAGTTAAATTTTCGTGGGCACATGTTGGTGCCCACGAAGTTATTCGATGGTCTTAGTCAACTTCAGCAACAAAGAGGGTCTCGAACTTGCCGTTCTCATAGACGTTAACAACAAGCGGTACCATCACCTGGCGCTTCTGGGTGAAAGAGGTGGTACCAACATATTTCAGTACAGCATCGCCTTTCATGTATGGATTGGCGGTTTGGAAGGTATCCACAGTCTTCTTGAATTCTTCAACATCGCCTATTGCAGCAGGGTTGGCCTTAAGGGTTTCAACAATGTACTCAAGGGCGTAAACCTTGGTGTTGGACTCGTCGTTGTACTCACCGAACATCTTGGTGTAACGTTCAACGAATTCACGCATGGTGTCAGAGGCAATTTCAGGAGTAGAGGCACCGCCAACGGAGATGAAACCATTGGCAAGGTCTCCGGCACCTTCTTTCAGTACCTGGGCATCCTGTGCAGTTTCGGTGGAGATAAGTCCCTGGTAACCAAGTTCACGAGCAGAACGGATAAGCTGAGGAGCGTTTGCAGGAGCGACACCGCTTAATACAAGCAGGTCAGGATTCTGTTTGATAACAGGGGTGATAACAGGTGTAAAGTCAGTGGTGTCAACCTGATAGGTGATGTTGCTTGATACAACATCAAGACCGAGTGCTTTAGCTGCTTCTATACCACCGTCGCGCTGTGAAAGAGGATCAGACTCGTTTGCTGCGATAAAGGCGATAGACTTAACACCTTTGTTCTCTTTCAGATACTTGTAGATTGCTGGACCGGACTGGTAGTTTGCAATCATCCCAAGAATGGCGTTTGATGCAGGCGGGGTGTAGAGTGATTTGGGGAATGCATAGGGGAAGTAGATGATGCCGTTTTTCTCTGCAACCGGACGAACAGCAGCTGCACCGTCATCAACGTTTGGTCCTACAACATAGTGGATGCCTTCCTGTGCCATTTTTTCCATGCCAGCAATGGCACGTTTCGGGTCTTTCTGATCGTCAAAGGTGACAACCTCGATATCGTAGGTGGTATCACCGATTTTTACACCGCCCAGCTCGTTGAGCCATTCTGCACGGGTCTGCATGGATCTAACGTTTGAGATACCCCATGCAGCAGCAGGACCGGATGTAACACCGACAAAGCCGATTTTAAGTGTCTCGTTGGCATAGGCCATTCCGCTGAAAAGAGACAGGGAGACTGCTGCCGAGACAACAGTTTTGACGATTGATTTACGCATTTTTCTTCCTCCTGGGATTGATGTTTTTTCGAAACTCATGGCAGCAATTCCGTTCATTTCGAGCTTGGTACTATGAAGCGCTCTCTCATGTTTTCGCTTCAAAATGTTTTATTCTGCTTATTTTTGTCCATCGTAGGGATGAACCTTGAGCCAGTGTCTGGCTATATCTATTCTTTTACAGCACCAGACGTCTTTATGGGACTTGACATAGTCAATGAAGCGTTCCAGGGCCTTTATCCTTCCGGGTTTACCGACAAGTCTGCAGTGCATGCCGACTGACATCATGCGTGGTGTTTCAGCCCCTTCCTCATAGAGGGCATCAAAACTGTCTTTCAGGTAAGTGAAATACTGGTCACCGCAGTTGAAACCCTGCAGAGCCGCAAAGCGCATATCGTTGACATCGAGGGTATAGGGGACAATCAGCTGGGGTTTGTCATTTACAATTGTGTAGTAGGGCAGATCGTCATTGTAATCATCGGCATCATAGAGAAAACCGCCGTGCTCAGCCACCAGCCTTCGGGTGTTTTCAGAGGTTCTTCCGGTGTACCAGCCAAGCGGCGCTTCTCCGGTCATACGTTTGATGATTTCGACCGCTTTGGCAATGTGTTCACGTTCAATCTCTTCAGGGACAAGATCATAGTTGATCCAGCGATAGCCGTGGGAACAGATCTCATGACCCGCTTCCATAAAGGCATCGACCACAGCCGGATTTCGTTCAAGGGCCATGGCTACACCGAATATGGTCAGCGGTATTCCTTCTTTGTTAAACAGCTTCAGCAAACGCCACACACCGACTCGGCTGCCGTATTCATAGAGCGATTCCATGCTCATGTGACGTCTGCCTTCAAACGGCAGAGCACCGATCATCTCTGAAAGAAAGGTTTCAGAGGCTTTATCCCCGTGCAGCACACAGTTTTCGCCGCCTTCTTCGTAATTGAGGACAAACTGAACGGCAATTCTGGCACCATTCGGCCATTGTGCATTGGGAGGTGTGGGGCCGTAGCCTATAAGGTCACGAGGATAGTTTTCAGTGATTTTTTCTCTCATTTCTTTTAGTGCTCCTTGTCTCAGCTGCCGAAAAGTATGACTGTTTTGTGAAAAAAATTCATTCAAACATCTTACATCTTATAAGATATAAGATTTTAATGCAGTTGGTGTGCCACAAGAAAAAATTGCGTTGGAATTTTTTTGTTCTGCCAGTGTTACATATGGAAAATATTATACTATTTGAAAGGAACGATTGCAGAACAGGTGTTGTTTCAGAAAATAGGGGCGAGACAGGTATCACGTTACTGTAAATAAAAGGCGCTGAACCACGATATTTTTTAACATAAATGTCATATTATCTTAAGCTATCCAGTTAACAAAGTTTTCTTGCAAGGATTATCTTGTACTGTGCTGCTGTGGTCAGGGAAACAGAATGGCCGGTGACAGTTCCCGATACGGTAAAAATTGTATGGAATTCAGGGGGGATATGTGCGGAGATGAAGAGAGATATTGTAACAATTTGAATTTACGAGAAAATAGTGTATACTATAATAGATGCAATTCCTGAGTTCTTATCTAAGTTCTTGTTATTGGATTTGAGAAAATCTCGGTTTTCACCGTTCATAACGGATCGTAAGACGGTATGAGGATGAGCGAATATCGCGGACCGACCCAAAAACTCTCGCCAGAAAAATGAACCGGAATAACCTCTATATATCCCTTTTCAGCATACATGGACTGGTCCGTGGTGTTTCTCCTCAACTTGGATTTGATGCCGATACCGGCGGCCAGGTCAAATATGTCATCGAACTTGCCAAAGCTCTGGCTGAACAGCCGGAAGTTGCACAGGTTGATCTGTTTACCAGAAGGATAGAAGGTGTTGGGGTTGAAGAGGACTATGCAAAAGAGATTGAGCTTCTATCAGAAAAGGCGAAAATAGTCCGTATCCGCTGTGGTGGAAAAAAGTATCTGCGAAAAGAACTACTCTGGCCGCATCTCGAAGAATTCATCGATAATACCATCAGGTTTTTTTACGAGCAAAAAAAGGCCCCTGACATATTTCACGGCCATTATGCTGATGCCGGTTATGTTGCAATGGAGCTGGCCAATGCCTTCGATGGTTATTTTATCAGTACAGGACATTCGATGGGCAGAAGTAAACTCGCAAAGCTTATCAGTGACGGTCTGTCTGAGACCAGAGTAAACAGTCACTACAAAATTAGAAAACGTATAGCAGTAGAAGAGAAGGTGATGCAATGGGCAGATCTGATTGTCACTTCGACCCAACAGGAGATTGATGAGCAGTATAGCCTGTATAACAATGGCAAAGCCCAGAATTTTGCAGTTATCCCCCCTGGAATCGATCTCGAAATATTTTATCCCTATTATGATGTCCAGCTGGACAGTGAGCTGCTCAGTGAAGAGGTAAAGCAGACGCGGGTCGGTTTGCTGAATGAACTGAACCGGTTCTGGGGCAAACCTGAGAAACCGTTTATCCTTGCGCTCTGCAGACCGGATCAGCGCAAGAACATCTCCGGTCTCATTGAAGCCTATGGCAATAACAAGGAACTGCAGGCTCTGGCTAATCTGGCAATTTTTGCAGGTATTCGAAACGATATAACAACGATGGAGGAAAATGAGCGGATAGTCCTGACAGAAATGTTGTTGTTAATGGACTCTTATGATTTGTACGGAAAGCTGGCAATACCGAAAAAACACAATTTTTCCCGTGAGGTGCCCGAATTGTACAGGCTCTGTGCCGAAAGCAGGGGCGTTTTTATTAATCCAGCTCTGGTCGAACCTTTCGGCCTGACCTTGATTGAATCATCGGCCTGCGGTCTGCCGATAGTTGCTACCGATGACGGCGGACCGGTTGATATTATAAAAAACTGCTCAAGCGGCATATTGGTTGACGTCAGCAATCAGTCGGAGATAGCCGAGGCTCTGCTCTCATTGCTGATTGATCGGGGTAAGTGGGAATACTGCTCTAATCAGGGAATTACCGGTGTAAGGAAGCATTATTCGTGGTCAGCACATTGCCGGGAATATCTCGACGAGGTTGTAAAGCTGTTTCCGCAAAGGTACGAGGAGGATGTGGTTTTGTCGAAACTCAGTGATGGCGTAAACAAAGGGCCGTCATATGCGAAGAGGCTGGGTAATATCAGGCACCTGCTGATAACCGATATTGATAACACGCTTGTCGGCGATGATAGCAGTATGCAGCAGATCTTTCAGCTGCTGCAGAGCAACAGGAAAGAACTGGCCTGGGGAGTTGCCACGGGCAGAAGCCTTGAACTGACGCTTGAAGCGATGACAGAATATGATTTTCCGACGCCTGATATTCTTATCTGTTCAGTAGGGACAGAAATCTATTACGGCCCTGATCTACGCCTTGATAAGGGCTGGTTCACCCATCTTTCTTATCAGTGGAAGCCGGAAGAAATAAAAAGAGCACTGGGTGAGCTGGGGTTTCTCGTCTTTCAGGAAGCGGAAGGGCAGAGAAGCCATAAGATAAGCTATTATCTTGAGGAAAAGAATAACCGGCTTGAACAGGTTAGAGAAAAACTGAGTGAGAGAAAATTACGCTGTCAAATTATCTATTCGCATGGGCAGTTTCTGGATATCCTGCCGGTCAGGGCTTCAAAAGGCAAAGCCGTCGAATATCTGCAGTCGAAATTTAAAATCTCGCCTCGTCACATCATGGTTGCAGGTGATTCCGGTAATGATGAAGATATGCTCGGCGGAAATTCACGGGCACTGATCGTTGCCAATTACAGTGAAGAGCTTGAAAAACTGCGCGACAGGGCCGGGACTTATTTCAGTGAACATGAGTATGCTGCCGGCATCATTGAGGGCCTGTATCACTACGGTTTCATCCACCATTAGTTATGTGATATTGTCGCCGCAAGGGGCCTGTACTGCAGGTGATAATACATCTCCAGATATCTGCTGGTCTCCTGTCTTTCAAGATTTGTTGCATATTTCCAGAAGCCGTAGATGCAGGTGAGAGAAAGCAGCCGTTTTGCATAGAGCTGCCAGGTATATTTTTCCTGCACCCTGGCTATAGCACCGGAAGACAGGGTTTCCCAGTAGGACGGTTCCTCTTTGCATCTATCAAAGAAATTTGCAATGTGGTCCGCGGCAGCTTCACCGTTATTCGGGTTGATGTGAAAACCTGACTGGCTGTCGACAATGATTTCAAGCGGGCCGCCATACTGGGTTGCAAAGGTCGGCAGCCCGGAAATCATTGCCTCGATAACCGTGAGGCCGAATGCCTCGAAAAAGGCGGGTTGAACAAATACCCCCCGCTTGTCAGCAATATACCGGTAGAGTTCACCGGAAAGATCTTTATTCAGGCGTTTACCGAGCCACCTGACCTGCGATTCAAGATTATACTCATCAAAGAGCTGGTGCATCCGTTCAATCTGGTTTCGTTCCTCTTCATCGCCTGAGAGGGATGAATGAACTGTCCCTCCGATGATCAGAAGGTTGGCTGATTCACGAAGATGCGGATGCTGTGCATACCATTCAACCAGTCCGGTGAGGTTTTTAATCCGATCGAGTCTGGCCATTGAAAAAATCATCGGCTTATCGCGATCGGAAAAATTTCCGCGGCAATCATCCGTTTCGTTGTAGATCAGCTGTTCTATTTCCCCTTGGAGATGAAAGAGCCTGCGGTCTTTTTCCGAATAGGGAAAATATGTCTGGTCGTCAGCGCCTGGAGAAACAATATTGAATTTAGGGTCAAAAACATCAACCCCGTGAATTACGCGCTGCAGTTCAGGCATGGTAAAGGATGCATAACTTTCATACTGGCCTACAACATCGTTTGAACCGGCGATTTCCTGATAGGTAGAGGTGATGATGAAGTCAGCTGAATTCATGGCAATCAGGTCGGCAGTAAACTGACTGGAAAAATGATACTGATGCTCCATGTCCTTCCAATAAAGGGCAGAGTAGAGATATTTTGTTTTTTCAAGGGCATGGGCAATATTACACTGGGTCACTTTCAAGCTGTTTGACAGCAGGGTGGCGACCAGGTTGCCGTCGGAGTAGTTGCCGATTATAAGATCAGGCCTTCTGCCGAGATTTTGCATAATAACTGTTTCAGCTTCCCTAGCAAAACCTTCCAGATAAGGCCATACTTCAAAGCGGGTGATCCAGTGGGGAATAACATAGCCGTCAGGGTGGCGAAACGGTATGCGGAGGATTTTTACATTTTCGGTTCCCTCTACATGCTCTTCAGCCTGGTTACAGGTGGTCTCGCCGGCTTCAGGGATAAGTCGTGTGAGAATGAGAATTTTCGGTTTGATGTTAAGACCCTGATCATAAATACGTTTTTGCATCTCTTTTTCAAGTGCTTTTACCTGATCGAGGATATAGACAATCTGTCCGCCTGTATCCGGCAGGCCAAGGACATTTTTCTGGCCAAAGTATCCATGCGGCGAGATTATGGCGATATTGAATATCATCGGGATGCGTTCAAGAAATGTTTCCAGGGTTTGATAGTCCGGCGCTTCGAGAAGGTTCCCTAGAATGGAAAAGCTCTTTTTGATGGTGGCAAGAGATCTCCCCCAACCGCATTCAAAGCCCATGGAACGCATTTCATCTGCAATGTTCTGCCATTGGTGCGTCTCAGGCTGCTGCTCGAGAAAATCTGAACATTCAACAATTGCTGTCTTGAACTGGTCCAGGTTCCTAAGCCTTTCATTGATCATGAACGACTGATCCCCATAGCAGTGGACGCGAAGAAAGGAAAAGAGAAGTTCATTGCCTGTTTGCGGATGATTAGCGAGCTTGCTGGCAAAATATCGGTTGAGGAATTCAACGCCGTGGCCGATAGATCTTGTCTGTTTCATCTTCGGAAATTCGCGTTCAAAGGGCCCGAAATCAATTTCAAGCATTGGCTCAGGGCCTCTGTCGTTTATGAGCTGTTCCTTGGCAAGATGAAAGGCAGAGCCGTCTATTTTCGTTAGCTCTTTCAGATTGAATTGGTAGCAGAGAAAATACCATTCGGCGACCTTAGGGCGGATGAGAAGATAGAGCCGGTCAGCAGTACTGAATGCCTCCTGCGCTTTTTTTATCGCTGCTCCAATAGGCGTTGCCGGTAAGCCAGTCTGGTTATTTTCTTTGCAGAAAAGGAGAAAGTCTTCCCAAAGCTCACTGCCAAGCAGGAGATCTTTGTCGTTTTCTTGAAAATGCAGGAAGAGGGGGTGTACGGTTTCAGGGTGTGTTTTGGTGTAGCTGCTTGCGAGTTGTTGTAACAACATGGCGAGATTTTTTTTTGTGAGGTTTTATGAAAAGAAGGCGTTTGCAACAGAGTTGAAGTTGTTCTTTCTGTTTACAGACTATCGCGTTTGGGAAGTCATTTCCAGCGTTTTTTCAGAAAAAAGGCCGACAGGGTGGGAGGAAAAGAAAGAGGAGTGTGGAAAAGACTTTTTTAGATATATAATAATTTCAATTTGATGCAGGTTATAACTAATGCTTGCTGAAGACGCCTTCTTTGCCAAGTGAGAAAAGGCTGCCCATTATTCCCATACAGGTGAAAACTATCAGGGCTATACGCATGGCTGTAATAAAAATATCACGATTTTGTTCACTGATTGCCTGGTCGCCGAAGATATTTCCTATGACCACAGTAATAAGCGCCATACTGACGAGCATCCCGAGTGAGCGCATGGTGGCGACAATACTGGATGCAACTCCGTAGTACCGTGCTTCAACGCTTCCCATAATCGCGACCATATTGGGAGATGAAAATAAGCCGAAGCCGACACCCATGATCAACAGAATAATTCCGGTGACAGGCAGAGGAGTTTCTGTGTGCAGGGTGGCTGAGACTGCAAGTCCGATGGTGCAGATCAGCATGCCCGTAGTGGCAATGATCGCAGGTTTATACCGGTCGGCGAGCTTGCCTGCAAAGGGGGCAATCATGGCCTGAACGGCGGGCTGAATAATGAGAATAAAGCCTGCCTGCTGTGCATTGAGCCCCCTCACTTCCTGGAGATAAAGACTGAACAGAAACATCAGTCCGAAGCTTGCGGCATAATTGATCAGGGTGGCGATGTTATTAAAGGTAAAAGTAAGATTTGTCCTCAGCAGCCGGATGTTTATCAGAGGGGATTCGGTCCTGTTTTCCAGGTAGACGAAGAATGCCATTCCTGCCATGCCGAACAAGGCCAGCAGGAAAATAAGATCAACTTTGCCGACAAGGGAACCCCCAACCATCATCGAACCGAGTGAAAGGATATAGACGATTGTGCCGCGCAGATCAAAGTGCTCACCTTTGGCTCCGGTCCATTCGCCGCGAAGAAAAAACAGGGTGAGAAGCAGCGCAAAGGCTTCAACCGGCAGGATGGCCCAGAAAACCCATCGCCAGCCGAGCTGGGTGATGAGAAAACCGGAGAGGGTGGGGCCTGCAGTAAGCCCGATGTAGACAAAGCCGATTACTATGCCCATGGCTTTGCCCCGTTTTTCTTTCGGATACACCGATGTGAGAATGGCAATGCTGGTCGACGTAATCATTGCCGCCCCTATTCCCTGAAGAAACCGGTATAACAGGAAAAGCGGCATTGATGAGGCAGTGGTTACGAGGAAGGTTGCTGCCGTGATAAATATGGTACCGAGAATAAAGATTTTTTTGCGGCCGTGAATGTCAGCATATCGACCTAAAGGGAGCAGCAGGGATGATACTGCCAATATGTATATGAGCTGCACCAGACTGAGCTGCATGGCTCCGACATTGAATTCTCGGCCGATAACCGGAAGGGCCACTGAAACTGAGGATGCCAGAAACGGTGTCAGGAATTGAACTGCAGAAACAACGAGCAGTGTTGCCTGAGGAGAAGCAGATTTTGTCGGAGAGGTTGCTGAAGGCATTCGGCGCCTGTCTTTTATGGCCGCAGGGGCCGATTTGTGAATCCCAAAAAAGCCTGCACGATCATGCAGGCTTTTTGAAATGGACGTTCAGAAGATGACAGCGAGATTAATCGTTGTTTTCGCACAGCACCCGGTGCAGTGCTCGCTGAGCTTCTATGAAATGTTCTCTCTGGATGACAAACTGCATGTTCGTCTGACGAGCGGTTTGCGAGACGGCCATAATGTTGATGTTGGAGGCTGCCAGTGCGCCGGTCGCTTTTGCCAGGATACCCGGTTTTGCAATATTGGAACCGATGGCACAGACGATGGCCGCTTCCTGGGCAACGATCTTTTCAAATTGAGTGCTGAGGTCTTTGAGCAGTTCTTCGGTGCAGTCGGTCTGATTGATAATCATGCCGATGGTGTTGGCATTGGTCGATTTGTTGATGTAACTGACATGGTGACGAGCCAGTACCTGCATGATTTTCATATCAAAACCGACTTCTCCGACCATACGGGTATCATGAACTTCAAGACTGCAGACCTTGTTTGAACCGGTAACGATCTCGGTTTTGGATTCAGGGCAGATATAATCCTTGGTCATGATGGTGCCGGAGTGATTCGGATCAAAGGCATTTTTTACCCTGATCGAAATACCAGCAATCTCAAGCGGTTTTGACGCTTTTGGGTGGATTGCTTCCATGCCGACATCAGCAAGCTGATCTGCGACATCAAAATTGGTGTTGCAGACCGGCTTGACCTTGTCTGCTCCAATGATAATCGGATCGCCTGAACAGAGATGATACTCTTTATGGATGATTGCTTCCTTCGCTTTTAAAAGGACTGCAACCTTGGAGAAGGTAACTTCACTGTAGCCGCGGTCAAACTCGCGCATGATGCCTTCTGTGCCTTTGGTATAACCGGTTGCGACACAGATGGTTTTTGAGGGATCGATATTTTTGAAGGAGTAGAGGATTCTCTCGTCGATGGTTCTCTCGATATGGTCATGCCAGCCGGAAAGATCAACAAAAGTGGCGTTATGGCCACGGTTCTGCAGGATGTTGGTTGAGTTGAATGCGGAGTGCATTTCACCAAGGGATGCCAGCAGTTCACGGGCCGCGAGCAGCAGCTCGGTATGGTTGACATAACCGGAGGCAAGCACGTTGTCCATGCTCTTTAAGACACCGACGGCGGAAGCGATGCGCTCACAGATAAACTCGTCTGCTGCTTTGACATTGAGGCCGATATCCTCAAACTCTTTATTAAGATCGCAGAGTCTCCTCTGCAATGCGGTCATTGCCGTTTCGCAGTCGCCATTATTTTCAAAGGTCTGATAGATGCCGGGCTGGCCGGTTTTCTTATGTTCCAGCAGTTCGTTGGTTATTCCTGCATAAGCTGAAACAACGTAAATCCTGTTGTAAATATCATTTTCGTCATGGAGGATTACATTATCCAGAATCTCTCCGAATCTGGACATGCTGGTTCCGCCGATTTTCTCTACTCGCAAACCTGCATTACTCATGTTTATTCACCGATGGTATCTGGTTTATATTGTCAAATCTCCGGCCCGGCTTTTGTTTAAGCTGGATAATGGATTCAGGGTAAATTATGCTGAAAATAAGCAGCCGGAAATGAAATAAAAGCACAAGTCACAATTTATAGACTAACTGAGCACTTTTTCCAAGTCTTATATCGC
>QKIH01000006.1 GCA_003249645.1 Desulfobulbaceae bacterium
ATTTGATTGAACACCAGTGTATATTGTTGCGTGTAAAGATTAAATGCCTAAAGTAATAATCGATTATCATTGAGGTAAATATATGGCTAAAAAATTATCTCCAATTACTCCGGGTGAAATTCTTCTTGAGGAATTTCTTGAGCCATTAGGTATTTCTCAGGCAAAATTGGCGAGAGATATAAATGTCCCGGCCAATAGGGTCAATCAGATCATCAATGGTAAAAGAGAAATATCAACAGATACGGCATTACGTTTAGGAAAGTACTTCGGAATAGAACCCGAGTTTTGGTTAAATCTTCAAATGAGATTTAATATGAAAATTGTCCAAGAAAAAACGGGGGAACAGATAGATAGAGAGGTTAAGATATATTTGCCTCCGAACAACCATATGTCTACGGTTCAAATTTAGATACGTAATAAAATTGTTTCACTAAACGTTTCTTCTAGACGCGAATTAATGTATGCCCTTGAACTTATTGATATAGTTTTAGATTGACGTGAAAAAAGCAATAGCAGAAGATGCCACTACAGTGATTTTAGACTCCATTTCCGATGGGGTTTTCACTGTTGATCATGACTGGCGTATAACCTCTTTTAACCGTGCCGCGGAGGAAATTACTGGTATCCGGCGGGAAGAGGCCATCGGCAGATTCTGCTGGGAAGTCTTCCGTTCCAACATGTGTGAGGGTGACTGTGCCCTGAAGCGTACCATGAAAGAGGGCAAGTCCTTTGTCTCCTCTTCAACCTATATCATTAACGGGCAGCGTAAAAGGGTGCCTATTCAGGTTTCGACCTCAGTGCTCAAAAACAAGAGCGGCAAGGTCTTGGGCGGTGTCGAAACTTTCAGGGATCACAGCCTGGTGGAAGAATTGCGTCGGGAGATTGAAGGGCGCCACATGTTTGGAGAAATGGTCAGTCGCTCTAAGGCTATGCAGGAGATTTTTTCGATTTTACCGCAGATTGCAGAATCTGATTCAACGGTGCTTATCGAGGGGGAAACCGGAACCGGCAAAGAGGTTATGGCCCGCACCATTCACAGGCAGTCGCTGAGAAAAAACGGTTCGTTTGTGGCGATCAACTGCGGCGCTCTTCCCGATGCCCTGCTTGAGTCTGAGCTTTTCGGCTATAAGGCCGGTGCCTTTACCGGCGCCGTCAAAGATAAGGAAGGGCTCTTTGCTGCTGCTGATGACGGTACGATTTTTCTTGATGAAATAGGTGAAACCAGTTCAGCCTTTCAGGTGAGGCTTCTTCGGGTGCTGGAAGCAAAAGAATACCAGCCTCTTGGTTCGGTTGAACGGAAGACCTGCAATGCCAGGATAATAACGGCCACCAACCGGAACCTTTCCGATATGGTAGATGAAAATACATTCAGGCGTGATCTCTTTTATCGTATTAACACCGTGCGTCTGGCTCTGCCCCCGCTGCGGGAGAGAAGGGAGGATATCCCGCTGCTTATGGAACGGTTCATCTCTAAGCTTAACCGTCTGCAGAATCTTGAAATTGCAGGCGTAAGTCAGGATGTGTTATCGCTTCTGATGCACCATCCGTTTCCCGGCAATATCCGTGAGCTTGAAAATATTATTGAGCATGCTTTTATTCTCTGCAAAAGTGGAGAAATAGAAACACAACACCTGCCCAAACAACTGTTTGATGGAGTGCAGGTGCAGCCTGAAACGGGTCAGAAAGATCTGGAAGAATCTTTTGAAGATGCAGAGTCGCGTCTTATCCTCAGAACCCTTGAACAGAATAACTATAATCGTCTGGCAACCGCCAGGGCGCTTGGTATTCACAAGGCCACCTTGTTTCGTAAAATCAAGAAACTGGGGCTTACCCTCCCGAAACAAGACGGCAGGTCGCAAACCACGCATTAATGCAACTCCATGCGACTGTATTGGGTCGCGTATAGTCGCGTTGGTGCGACTCTGCGCCGCTTTTGTCATCCTGCTGAGATTGAAAAATTCTACTGTAACTCACTGATAATTAATTCAAAAAAACATGTAGTCCTTCCGGCAGTCTCTGTTGGCACGTCTCTTGTAATGTTCCTGCTGAACTTTAAAGGAGTCGCGTATATGAACATTGGTGTTACTGCATGGGAAGACAGAGTGTCTCCTGTGTTTGATTCAGCAAAGATATTATTGATTGCCCGGGTGGAAGGGGAGCAGATCGTTCGTCGCTCCTATCAGCCTGTTGACATGCGGTTTGTCGAAAAGGCCGTCATGACCATGCATGAAAATGACGTCAAAACAATTATATGTGGAGCTGTTTCAGAAGAGTCTATCACCATTTTAGAGAGTAACGGAATCAGGCTTTTCCCTTTTATAACCGGTGAGATCGAAACGATTCTCGAGAGGTTTATTCGCGGAGAAGAGATAGAACACTTTGTGATGCCGGGTTGTTGGTGTCATTGTCCAAAATGTCCAAAATTGCGGGAGGAATAATATGGAGTCAAGACAAGACAGAAAAATTATGAACCAGCAGGGTGCAGGACAGGGCGGCGGTCGTGGTATGGGTCGCGGCATGGGAAGAAACAGACAAAATTTTAATCAGGACGGTCAGGATGGCAGTCGGAGCGGCGGCCCGGATGGGAAATGCCGTCGATCCGGCGGCCAGGGGCGCGGGCTTGGACAAAAAGGTCAATGTAGAAGGACGAAGTAATGTTGAATATTCTCAGTGTGAATGAAGACGAGCAGCAGATCGAACCAATGCTGCAGGCATTAAGAAGCAAAATGAATATCAAGGTGGTTCACGCAGATACTGCGAAATTTGCTCTTGAACGGGTAGGCTTTCAGGAAATCGATGCGGTGATTGTTGCTGAAAATCTGCCGGACAGCAGTGGAAAGGAATTTATCAAATCTCTTACTAAAACCAACCCATTTATTCCCTGTGCTATGATCAGTTCGTTATCCCATGATGATTTTCATGAATATACGGAAGGCCTTGGTGTGCTGATGCAGCTGCCTGAAAAACCGGGCAGCAAAGAGGCTGTCGAACTGCTGGATAAACTTGCTGAAATCGAAAAGATAATGGTCGGGGAGTAGTCCATGATAATTAGTGTAGCCAGCGGTAAAGGCGGGACGGGAAAGACAACGGTTTCCACCAACCTTGCCAGGGTTCTCGATGAAAAACTGATGCTGCTTGACTGCGATGTGGAAGAACCCAATGCACATTTGTTCCTGAACCCTGTGTTTGACAGCGTGCAGCAGGTCTATACGGAAGTGCCGGAAGTCGATCAGGAAAAATGCACCGGTTGCGGAGCGTGTGCCAAGGTGTGTCGTTTTCGTGCGCTGACCGTTATCGGAGGTAAGGTGTTGGTCTTTCCGGAGCTGTGTCACAGCTGCGGCGGATGTATGGTTGCCTGTCCCGAGGATGCGATTGGCGAAGGAAAGCGTGAACTAGGCACCATCGAGAAGGCAAGCCTCGGCAATGTCACCTTCGTAAAAGGAACGCTTCGGGTTGGTGAAGTAATGGCGCCGCCGCTGATTGAAAAGGTGAGAAAAACTGCAGAAAATTCTGAACTGGTGCTCATTGATGCTCCTCCCGGTACAAGCTGTCCGGTGATTGCCGCCATGCAGGATGCAGACTTTGTTGTGCTGGTTACAGAACCTACGCCTTTTGGATTGAGTGATCTTGCGCTGGCCGTTGAAACGGTGCGGGCGCTTGATCTTCCATTCGGTCTGGTGATCAACCGCGCAGGTCTTGGAAATGATGAGATATACGACTACGTGAAAAAGGAAAACATCCCGATTTTGATGGAGATTCCTTTTGATTTGGAGATCGCCAGGGCATACAGCCGGGGAACCTTGATCGTAGATCACCTGCCGCAGTACCGTGAGTCGTTTTTAACGCTGTATAAAAAGATCGGTGAGCTTGCTGCCAGACGCGGAGAGAAATAATGAAAGAAATTGTCATAATCAGCGGCAAGGGCGGGACCGGTAAAACCTCTCTGACAGCGGCTTTTTCATCTCTTGCTGAAAACAGCATCTTTTGTGATGCCGATGTCGATGCGGCAGATCTTCATTTGCTGCTGGAGCCTGAGACAACTAAAAGCGAAGAGTTCTATTCAGGCGGTATTGCCGAAGTTAAAACGTATGCCTGTACTTCCTGCGGAACCTGCCTTGATCTATGCCGTTTTGGTGCTATCACCGAGGATTTTACGGTCAATCCGTTGAAATGTGAAGGCTGCGGCGTCTGTGTTGATAATTGTCCGGCTGATGCCATTGAGTTCTCGACCAGATGGTGCGGTCAGTGGTTTGTCTCTCAGACCCG
>QKIH01000066.1 GCA_003249645.1 Desulfobulbaceae bacterium
CAAGCTTAGACCCTTTTGAAATTGAATTTTGTTTTTAGGCATAATCTTTCTCCTTTGGTTTTTAGGAGGATTATGCCATGGCTTGGGTGTCATATAGTGAGCACCCAATTTAAAAACTGAGTTTTAGTGGTAACCAGAAATAAATATGTCGCTATTGGTAACGGAAGTAGAAAAAACCTTAATAAGCACCTCATTTGATTTTATAATTGGCTTTTTGCGTTCTACCAATTGTAGCACTTCTGCTCCACCATATTTTGGACAAATATATGCTTTCATCATTTCCATTTTTTTCCTAAGCGTTGCAGGCATGGATTTAACGGATAAAGCTCCTGAATTTGAAGGCATTTCCTGGTAGGAGCAATTTCCCTGTTTTTCTTGGTGTTACATCACATCGCAACATTTTCCACTGAGTTAAAGCGTTATCTCCTCCTTTACAGATGGTTTTCCCAGTCTTTCACAAATTCCAACACCTAAAGCAAAAATAATATCAGATGCTAGATGTTTCGAGATGGTTCTGTCATAGAGGACTTTCGATTCAGCCGGAAATTCATCATCACCTATCCAGTATAAAACGGCCACCGGGATGCGGGGGCTTATCTCAAAACTATAGGCCGCATCCGCCATGTTAACCGGAATGCCATGCATGCTTTCGCATACTGCTTTGAATTCATTAATATTATTTTTGAATCGAGAACAAATTAAATCCGTCGGGATCTCATGAGGTCCACGGAAAAATGTGGTGCCAGCGGGGATATCTTTCTCTGATATCCACTCATTAGATATTTCAATTTCTTTTGCTGTAAGAAGGTAGTGAAGAATAAAGAGATAGAAATAATCATGGAGACTTTTGGTGGTATTACTCATACAACTGATTTTTAACTGATTCGGAAATATACCATATTCATCACCCCATACTGATAATGTATAAAGCTCGTTTATATCATCATATTTGCATAATGCCCTCCTGCAAACATCCTCCGGATCTTGCTCGGAAAGTTCCTGAAAATGGATTTTGTTTATTAAATCCGTCATGTTTCTCCATTAGGAATATTGAGGGAATTACATTTCGAAAGATTTTAAGAATAGCAGGAGGATGTTCAAAGCAAAGAATCTGAGTTTGTACCGCCTAGTAGTTCCCGGATTCAATCCGCATTGCCATTCTCGCGATCTGAGTAAAATCATGGCCGACTATATCTTGTGCATGAGAAAGATTATTGCGTAGTGATTCAAGATCCTTGCATACGCGTTTGGCAATACGTCTGGAAGGAAAACCCAGGTCTTGCAGGACTGTTTGATCTTCTATGAGAATCTGGAACTTATCAGAAAATTGAAGACAATTTAACAAGGTAGTACTTTGATTACGGCGTAATCGTTCATCCAGTAATTCTCTGGCTTTTTCCAAACGCTTTTCAGACAAAAATTGCACCCATGCATCATCAGGCCACCGCTTTTCAATGAAAGCAACCGTTTGCATTTCCATCATAGTTATGATGCCGAATAACCACATACGAATAAAAGGGTGCTGGATATCATCTCTTGTAATTATTCCAGTGACTGAATCAAACACACGAACAAAGCAGATTTCATGTCGGGTTAAAGCTGTAATAACTTCAGAAAATGAGGCTTTTTCGTCAATAAGCTGATCAGGTCGAAATGTTCTCTCCTGCGATGGTTCATCCTTCATAACATAGCCCCTTATATGGCCGTCATGCCTGATGCCGAGAGCAGACATCCCGTTTTTTTTCATTATCGAAAGCGCGGAAGATGCTGGGGGGGAATCGACAGATGGTAAAGCCCGAGCAATATCCTTTGCCGCAAAGGCTTTCAAAAACATATCCGAGGCCCGATCATGTCTGAATAACGTCGATGAACGAACAGTGTTGCTTATTGCCTGAAAGGAAGTGATGACCTCAAGCGGCAGGGACAAGGCTTCAGCACTTCGATGCAGCAGCTTGACAGCTCTATTATAAAGATCAGTTTGCCCATCTGAAAGGACTTCAAGCAGTCCGGACATCTCTGTGAGATAAACTTTTGCAAATTCAGGATCGTGCGCACAAATATCCCGGCAGTTATCTATCAGGTCAGCCAGTTTGATAGTTTTCCCTCGCCATGATGCATTAGACAAATGCGCTCGGTCAATTGCTTTACGCGTCGCACGGTTACCATGAGCCGAGGTGCTTATATCGGTTACTTCAGCCACAAGCTGAGCGACTGCCGATCCGAATTTCTGTTCGATTTCAAAAAAAGTTGCCGGCGTATCCTCAACCACATCGTGAAGCCAGGCCGCAGCAATCATTTCTTCATCATCAGTGGATGAGGAGATGATGTCTGCTACATCTTTTAAATGAACGTCATAAGGTTCCAGTGAGTATTTTCGGCGATGATTGATACGACTGTGAGCCTGTATGGCATAGATTCTAGCCTGTGCAACTAAATCAGGTCCTGAGAAGTGAGGGGCCTTGTGAATATGATTATCTTCCATTTGCGGATATTCGATTTTAACTGTTATTATCGTTGATAAACTCTATTAATTTGGCCTGAATTAGTCTGTAAAGACTCAATAAACCGGTTATCTTTGTCAGCCTGCTGATACCTCTGTTGATGTTACTCACATTCAACCCGTTTTGCCCGGCGATATGTAAGGAACATCATACCGAGCAAGACAGGAATGAGACAAACAGCCACAAGATTACCCTTGAACAGGTAGATCAGATAGTAGCGGAAATGGTTGCCGCCGTCGGTGAAGGCGGTGATAAGCTGCCCATCGGCCATGGCCATCCCCGCCTGGGCAGAGAGCTTTGTGATAAGCGGTGCGAGACTGCTGGCAATGAGCAGGAAGGTTGCCACGATGGGGATGCCGGTCAATACACTGCGAATGACATTCCCGCGACTAACCAGAACCGTGACACTCATGATAGAAATCAGGTTGGGCAGATCTCCCAGCGGGAGTGTTTTATTACCGGGCAAGACAAGGGAGATAAGAAGAGCTATGGGCATCAGGATAATACCTGTGACCATGACCGATTTGTGGTGCATAAGGACACCTGTATCAACGGCAACATAGAGTTTGTTCTTTTTAGGGAACCGATGCTGTATCCAGACCTTCAGGGCCTCGGAAACAGGACTGATACCATCGCCTATGAGTCCGCCGCACTGTGGAAGCAAAAACATCACCGCTGCAATATGAATGCTGAGCTCCAGCAGGGATTTGACAGAGTAATCGGCGGCAAGTCCGAGTATAACACCGATGATCACCCCTATAAACATGGGCTCCGAAACCAGCCCTATGCGGGCGCCGGATGTTTGTGGATTATAGCTGAGCTTATTCAAACCGGGAATCTTATCATAGATATAATCCATGGTAACAGAAAACGGCAGGATGCCGATAACAGAGATGGGCGAGATGGTAACGCCCGGAAGCCCGCCCTGTTTTTCCACATGCGGGGCCGTCCAGTCTGACATCTTAATGGTATAGACAGTGAGGAGAGTCACTGCGACAAGACCAAGAAAGTAGTTGTCTGATGTGGCAAAGACAAAGGTTCCGGCAAGGGCGAGATGCCAGTAATTCCAAATATCGATATAGATTGTCCGGGTGGTGTTGGTGGCAAGCATCAACACATTAAGACCGATGACAAGGGGAATGGAGATCGGCGCAAGAGAAGAACTCCAGGTGATGGCTGCAAGAGGCGGCCAGCCAACATCGAGAACAGGATAATTGAGCCCTCTGAGCTGGATAATGGCTTCGACAGCAGGCTTGATGTTATCCACAAAAAAACCGAAAATCACAAAGATTCCGGCAAAGCCCACGCCCATCTTTAAGGCCGATATAAACGCTGCCCCCAAACTCATCCTCGCCGCGATAGCGATGATGAAGATAAAGAACGGCAGCATGACATATGCCTGGAAGGAAAAAAAATGGTCAAGAATTTGTTTAATGAGTTCCATGATCACCCCCGAATTCAATATACCGGTAAAAGAGAATGGAATTTTTCTGAGTATTAGGGCTAACTGTTCACAGACATTAACAAATCTTGTTAACAAAAGGAACCTCATAAATGAACAGGCTCCCGCTTCCCTCTCCCCTTTTGTGAACCGGCAAACAGTGTCTCGTGCTCATGTGAAATCAAAACTGGCTATCATATTAATATTTCTTCAATTATTCACAAGAATGCAAACCGATTTTATTGCTTAAACAGTGTTTTTTTGCAGTCTGAAAAGACGTTTTGACAGATTGATACGACACGAAACACTGCAGGGTCATGAACCTCTCTTCCATAAACCGCTTTTTTTTAATGTAAGACGTTGGGAGCTTAAACCTGCTAGGCCCCCGTCCTCTTGCCATTATGCCAACAACTCGGCGTGTTATCCTGGCCAACCACCGATTACCCCCTATGAGGCAGAGGAGTACGAGGGCAAATCTTAACCATTTAATCCGACCTCAAATCCTGCCTTCTTCCAGTGTTCCTCAAAAGATAAACAGGAAACATCTCAACTTGTAGAGTTCATTAACTGGTTAACCTTGCCAATTCAAACCTATATCTTTTCGATGCGTGTTTAAGACTGTAGCTTCTCAGCAGAAACCCTCAATTTTGGCGAATTGTAGAATGATATAGATTCGAAGTGGCAAGGTTAAATCTTGCTCCAAGCCGTACATCGGTTGTTCTCGAAAATACCTGCGCTAACCGAATAAGAAAGCCTCTATGATTAAGATAATCAAAGAGGCTTTCCTCCCATCCAGGTGGTGGTGTAATCTATTATGGCAAAACAGACTTGAGAGGATATATCACGTCTTTATTAAGACAACATCTAGGACAGATTTATTCGCAAAGCTGTATAGCAGCTAGCGGCCACTATCTTTACGGCGCAAAAAAATCTATGATATTATTCTGAAAGCGTAATTAACATTATATTGATTATTGTCACGAACATAAGCAGAAATATCCCCGTCATCATTATAGCCATCATTATTGTGGTCAACCTTGTAGTCTTGAGCTTGTATTGGAGCTTCAAGCCCCCCCTTACTACTCACATACGCCTGGAAATCAATCTCTGAAACCTGTTTTGACACAGTAGATATAGCATAGTCACTTGCATTACCTCCAAAAAGAATAGCTGCCGCTTCCTGACCGGTATAACATACTGGTTCATCAGAAGAGGACGGGCCATAACCAACTTCCCAATAACCTACATATTCATACTTTGATGCCGCTAACTCATTACCTGATGCCCCTGACGTTGCAGCATGCGCCGGTAAAAATACAGATTCAACGTATGGTGTGCCCCATTTAGCTGGTAACAGATTATACGCAGCAAGTGCTGTAACGCCGCCGACAAATGCTTTCACCGCTTTTCGTCGGCTGGAACTATCAATAATTTTATCATTGCTATAGGATACGTCTTCATCTTTGTTTTGTTGTTCAAATACTTCTTTCATTATCTTTCTCTGTTTGCCTTTAAAAATTTTCTTCATTTTATAGCCATCAAGCTGAGGAGAGAATCACCCAGTAAAATTAAAGCTCTTGATATATATATGTTTGTTCAAAAACATCAAGCGTCTTTCAGAACACGACAACCATATACTTTATCTTGTAAAAACATATGATAGGACATGTATAACAAACTGATGTGCCGGAAGGAGTAATATCGTTAACAATTCTTAACTTAGGACTAATTAGAGTTTTGAATTTAAGACACAATAGCAAATGGGTTGATTGAGCCAATAAGTTATGCGAACTAGGTATAACAACCTGAATTTCCAGTTAAATGTTTCCGGAGAACTCTGCTTACAGTGTAAGCAATAGTGAATATATGTGAAATAATATAGAGTTATAATCTCATATTTTCCCCATAATGCTGGATAATTATTTAGGAAATAATGTAAATTGATAAGAGGTAAGAAGTGGGGAGTAGAGGGGCTTGCCTTTCGATGGTTCCCCAAAAACGAAGTTCGTCTATAAAACACTAGACATAAATGAACATTTTAGATTGTGAAAATTACACCTCGGCAGTTGAATCATTAGCCAATATTTACAAAATCTCTACAGATGAAATCGAAGCTTTTTTCAGCTCTTTTGACCTTGATAAACATTATGAGACAAATGATGTAACTGGTTACGCAGATAAAGAAATTCAAAATGTCTTTGAAAATACATTTAAAATAAAACCTCAAAAATTAGATAAAGTTTGTTGGTTTCATTTAACAAGAGCTCTGCCTACAGAAAACTTTTACGAAGGCATTCTTCCATTAACCGAATCTCTAGAAAAAGTTTGGCAGACATTTTTTGACGTTTTCAATGGAACACCACACTACAATAACCTTAAACAAATGAAATTGTTGGGGGTGGATGACAGAATATATAATCTTAAAGCAGGTGTTGAATTACATTCAGGTCCATATGCCATGCTAGTCAGAGATTCTGCGTTTAATTCTAGTAAAATTGGTAATCACGACTATCTCGGAATGCCCGAAATATTAGAAGACATTTGTAATGGGTATAAAAAACAATTTGGTTCAGCTATTTACGAATTTCTTGAAAGCAAACTTCTACCTAAAATAATAAAATTTGTTAGCACCAAAGACTTGTGCTCAAGCAATATAGGAACCGCTATGTTTTATACATATGGCAGGTATCATAATAAAAGCATATCATTCTCTGCAAACACTTGTTTTGATGGCGAGAACTCGTTGATACCATTCACTGACATATTAAATATAGAAACAATAATTGTCTAACCAGAGACTATGGTGTTTAAACCGCAGGCTGATGCCTGCTCGGAGGCGTGATCGCGCGCGGTTTAAATTGCCACATTAACCTTGCCACCTCAAATTTCTATATCTTCTCGATACTCCTCAAATTAAGATTGTCCTGAAGACGGTGGGATGGTGTACTTCTGCAAAAGCACTTAGAAATGGAGCAATTGCAAACCGAAGGTTACCAGAGACATGGTCAAAATTAATCTACACCATGACCTGAATTCGACAGTTTTATACCTTTGACGTGGATGCTCATGGAGAAGGTTTCGTTTAGATCACATTGCTGTTGTTAGGCTCTTGGGATATCACGACGTTAGAGATTATAGGAATATCTCCACAAGATCACAACAGCAATTGATTTCTAGGTCTGTGGACACATTAATCAATTTGGTTAACGTGTATTCCTGTAGAAATACAGGGGCAAGGTTCTATACCTGCTTGATCCTCAAACTGCTTTCTTACAGCATGACTTTTATTTGCTACTTCCTTTTAGATATGCGCCCTGTTGAGATTCAGTTAGAAGTCGCTCATAGAGTCCGCTGGATTTTAACCGTTTTAATCCTTGGTTAAATGCTGAAAGGAGATGGGGATTTTCATTTAATTTCTTAGAAAACATCAAGCGGTATCCCCAAGTCTCAATTGGTTGAGGGTGATAAGTTATCAAGCTGATTTCTTCTGGAGTGAAATGTTTATGCAAGACCGAATAACCTGTATTTATATCCAGAGAAAAAATCTGGATGCGTTTTGCCAGTAATTTTTTGAAATTTTGTTCCTCTCTTTCAACTAAATCCATATAGACATTTTTACCAGCTTGTTTTGAGTCTTCAAACCACGGGTAGGAAGCTGATAACAGTCCCCCAATCCTTATGTTTTGTAGGTCTTCCACATTCTTCCACTTAAACGGGTAGCTTTTTAAGTGAAAAAAGACCGCTGTTCCTTTGACGACGACGTCACTGAAGTAAAAGTCTTTTTCGCGTTCAGGGGTTTTAATCCAAAGCAAGGTGGCATCGCACTCTCCAGTTTTTGCTAAGATATAGGCCCGCTTCCAAGGGTAAAATACATATTTGACAGATACATTTTCTAAAGCAAAGGCTTCCGAGACAATGCGCGGTGCGAGTCCATAGTATTTTAAATCGGATGAAACATAAGGAGGCCATTCGCCAACCGCGATAGTCACAATTGGCGATGCTGCCATACTGTTAAGGGAAATGGAGAAGATACAAAAAATAAATATTGGGAATATGCGGCTAATTAATCTTTTCACAAATTGCCCTTCTATGAAATTAGATTAAAAAGTAGAAGACTGTGTCGGTTAATTCTATGTTTCAGAGGAGGAAAAAACAAGTAATCTTCCTCTTTGAGTTCATTACTAAATTATAATACACAACACTGATGGGCGAGACTCCTTTACCAAATTAATAGTTGGATCTGTTAAGGTATATTCAGAAATCTTGATGGTCTTTTTTTTGAACTGATCTGTTGGTCTTGCAGAATAAAATCGACTGTTTTAGAAGTTTTCCTGAGCAGATACTCTTTTAATGAGCAGGATCGACTAAACAGACGTGCATTTTCAATGTTTATCGGTCATCTCAGCTTGAGACTCGTTGAAATGACATTGAGAATATAGCCGGCGAGGTTAAAGACATATTAGGGCCTACAAACGCGGGAGCGGTTAACACTCTGTCACTCACCCAAAATACTCAAAAAATTATTGGCTACATACTAGGCAGGTCTATTTCTGTAGAAAACTCACCCTCAACATCCTTTACGATAGCCTGTCCGGCAATTACCTTTTCACCATTGAAGGTTAAGGTTGGCCCAGCATGCAACTCCCATCCTTTATTAAGGGCTTCAGAAACTCTCATGCAGAAATTTGCATCATCTGGCCCAGTAATATATCGATATAATTTCATTTTCTTCACTCCTTATGTTTTTTCAGAAATTCCCAGCAAGGGTCTTTTACTATTATTTTTTGAGACCTGTATCTACTATATTTCCATATCAAAAGCTATATGGTTAGTTGTGATACTGAACAGTTTGCATCAATCAATTGCGCCTTTTCCTGCCGTCGAAAGGATGCGCCTGTCACCGTCCCTTATCAATGTTTTTAGATATAGTTTTGAACTATAAATGAGTTGATTCATGGTTTAGCTATTTTCTGAACAGGGTACGTTACAATAAGTTGGAACACGTCCGGTTAGATGTTATATCAGCAGGCTGTGGAAATAGCCAAGGCGGCTGGACTCACCGGCTTGACGAGATCGATTTGATGTGTATTTTCAATGCACTCGGTCTCTAATCTTTTCGTTGGAATATATACATGATGACATCGCATGAGAAGGATAAGGAATCATCCTTTAAAAAGAATATCTATGCAGTTGGTGCGGCTGAAATGTTCTGGGGTCTTGGTTTCCCTCTTATTCTGGAATCCACCTTTCTTCAGGTATTCTTGAAAAATCTTGGTGCCTCAAGCTTTTTAGTCGGTCTAGTCCCTGCCATGTATCTTTTCTGCTCTTCTTGTTTTCCGGTCTTTGCAAGTTACCTCACCAGAAATCTCGTACGCAAGAAGAGGATGGTTCTGATCGTCCATCTGCTTCCTTCCTTTGCTATCTTTGGACTTGGCTGTGTAATGTTCTTCACGCCAGAGCATCTTTATATTCCCCTGTTTTTTTCAGCCTATCTGCTTTTTTCCATATCTCTTGGAATGGCCATCCCCATCTGGTTTAATTATCTGACCTCAATATTTCCTGATACAAAAACGGTTAAGGGCATGGGCTTTATGATGCTCGGACAGAACGTGGGAAAAGTGATTTTTTCCTTCTTCATTCTCCATGTGGTTGAGCGGTATCAGTTGTCTGGCGGCTCCTGTGCGGCGCTGTTTCTTACGGCGGGTATTTTTCTCATTATCGGCTCTCTCTGCTATCTTTTTACCGTGGAAATACTATTGCCGTCCAACCAGATTCCCCAGACAACAAGTTTTGTCCGCTACTCGAAAGAAATGTTTGCCGAAGTCGTGTCCAACCGGCCATTTCTCCTCTATCTCATAGCTGATCTTGATTTTTACGTAGTCCTCACCATCATGTCTTTTTATGCCAACTACGCCACCGGTTACCATGGTGTGGCAAGCGGGGTTGCGGCAGGCGTTTTCGTCGGCTGCATCTATGCCGGTTCCATTGTGGTGAACATCTTTCTTGGGACCATGGATCTACTCAGCCTGAAAAAGAAATTTGTTCTCTCAAAGGCAATATCCCTGGCGGCTCTGCTGCTGCTCATTATGATGCCGTGGAACGGGTTATTTTTTCTGGTCAGTTTCATGCTCGGTGCTGTTAGGGCAATCCGAAATATGATCTACACCCCGGCAGTTAAACGGCTTTCCGGTCAGGAAGACGCAACCCCCTATTATGCCTACGCACCATTTTTGACCTTGCCTGTCGCTTTCGGTCTCCCTCTGCTCTTCGGGTTCTCCCTTGATCATTATGAAGCATTGGGGGAAGGTTCTTATCAGCTGTTGTTCTTTGTTGCTTTCTGCCTGATTGGACTGACCCTGCTAGCCACCTGGAAGACAACATTTCCCGCTCAGTATAACCGTCGGCACTCAGAAGCGACTGGAGAGAAGTGATTCCGTTTGGTTGAAAATTATTGATGTATGGTAAAGAAAGCTAGAAACAGACAATCTCAATCTTGACGACCAAAGTATAGAACTTAGCATTTTTCCTGTTCAGTTACTCTTCAACGTATGTTATGCAGTTTTTTTCCATAACATTAAGTTGTTATCGAAATTATATTCTATTTCATCTTCCTCTGCCAAATATGTCAGCATTGATCTAATTGTCGATCCAATTAAAGCATATTGCGCGCCATTCAATTCTATCTCGTTTACATCACAATATTCTTTCAAGATACTTTCAAAGGTTTTACCCATATGGATTATTTGTATTAACTGGTCTTTCGTCTTATTTATCACATCCAGGTTTTTCAATACTAACGGCTTAATATCTTCAGTGATATTGCCATGTGATGGGATATAGTATCTTGCGTTCATATTGCTAATTCGATTTAAAGTCTGAATATATTCTTTTACGTCATAAATAAAAGGCAGACCATATTTTTCAATTATGTTTTCACCAAATATGCTATCAGCTAGAAAGACATCATTATCTCCTGTGACAACTCCTATCATATTCATGAAATGCCCTCTCAAAGAAATTATATCCAATCTGTTTTCAAATTTTGTATTGGCATTTAAAGTAGCTGTAACTTTTGAACTTTTTGCACAAAAAAACTTATTTCTTAACTCCTTTATTTCAAAACCACCCCACAAGAAGGCCTTTTCAAGTTCTGGATAATTAATAAACGCATCTTCCAGTTGAGACGCATAGATATTGCAATTGGTTAAATTCTGTAAATAATTATTCCCCCCTATATGATCTGCATTTGAATGAGTATTAATGATGTTTTTTAAGGTCCAATTTTTTTCTTTAATTATTTTATTAATTTTTCTTCCTGCTTCCTTATCATTTCCACTATCAATAAGGGTCACTTCGTTATCAAATACCAGAAAACCTATATTGCAAGCGCCTTCCAGAACCCACGTTTTTTCACTGAGTTGCCTCATTAGTTACTCCTAAGGATTATATGTATTGTAAAAAGCTCTTTTCCTCTAAAAAGTGACAAGAATTGTATGATGTCGTTCTCATAATGCTATACAGAACAACTGGAAGCGAGGCAAGTAATGTATTGCAATCACAAACAATACAGATTGGATCTAGAAAGATCAGACGGTTTTACACAACCGTTGAAAAACAAAGATAAGATTTTTTCTGAGCAGCTACAAACGGATGAACGATATTGAAAAGATAACGACTTGAATTGGCTACCTAGACCACTTAAACAGATCTGCAAGTTACTTTTTCCCGCGTAATCTACAGCCCATATTCTTTGATCTTATTGAGCAGAGTTTGCCGGGCTACTCCAAGCAGTCTGGCCGTCTGGCTTTTATTGTTGCCTGTCTTTTCAAGGGTAGAACGAATAACTTCGCGTTCAATGGTGCTTAGGGTTGGTGTCGCATCAATTATCTCAGGATGCTGCACCTGGATTTTTTCTGACAATAGCTGTGGCGGCAAATCCTGAGGCGTTATCTGTTCACCAAGACAGAGGATCACAGAGCGTTCAATGGTATTTTCCAGCTCTCTTATATTGCCGGGCCAGGCATACTGCATCAGCAGATTGAGTGCTTCCGGGTGAATGTTTTTAATATCTTTTCTGTTTTTGTCAGAGAAACGGTGCAGAAAATAATAGGCAAGTTGTGGGATATCGCTGCTCCTTTCCCGTAATGCAGGCAAATGAACCGGCACCACGGCCAGCCTGAAATAAAGATCCTGTCGAAAGGTTTCCTCACTGATCATTCGGGTCAGATCTTTATGGGTTGCTGCTAACAAGCGGACATTAACCTTGATGGTTTCGTTTCCGCCAAGACGTTCAAATTCCCCTTCCTGCAAAACCCGAAGAATTTTAGCCTGGGTTGTCAGACTCATATCCCCTATTTCATCAAGAAACAGGGTCCCTCTGTTGGCAAGTTCGAACCGGCCCTTGCGGCGCCCCGCAGCACCGGTGAACGCCCCCGGCTCATGACCAAACAGTTCACTTTCAAGAAGGTTTTCATTGAGCGCTGCACAATTGAGTTTTATAAAAGCTCTGTCTTTTCGTGCACTATGCTGATGAATGGCATTAGCAATCAGTTCCTTGCCCGTTCCAGACTCTCCTGTTATCAGTACTGTCGCATCGGTCGGTGCAACCATTCGCAAAGTCGAGAACATTTTCTGCATAGGCTCACTGTTTCCGATGATATTGTCGAACACGTACTGATCAGCAATTCTGTTTTTCAGAGAAATATTCTCTTCGCTCAGATGTTTATACTGAAGAGCCCGGATGAGCAGCAGCTTTAATTCTTCAATATCAACCGGTTTGGCAATATAATCGAAAGCGCCTTTTTTCATCGCCGTTACTGCGCTTTCAACAGAAGAGAAGGCTGTGAGCATGATCACCGGTACAGCTGATCCTGCCTGAAGAAGGAGTGAAAGGGTTTCCAGCCCGTCCACGCGCTGCATTTTCATGTCAAGCAGTATCAGGTCGACATCATGATGACGCAGAAAGGGCAGCACCTCATCGCCATCTGTGACCTCCTCAACAGCATACCCTTCCTGCTTCAGGTTCACTTTCAGCATTGTCCGGTGAGCTGCATCATCGTCTGCCAGTAGAATGGTGGTGCCTTGGTGTTTATCACTATTCATACATCCCCCCCTCAGTTTTCGGTAAAACAATTGTCAAAGTCGTCCCGTGATCAACTGCTGTTTCCACTTCAAAAGAGCCATTGTGCTGTTCAATGATCTGATGACTGACGGCAAGTCCAAGGCCGGTCCCCTTTTTGCTGGTTGTAAAAAACGGATCAAACATTTTCTCCCGGTCATGTTCATTCATGCCGCAACCGTTATCGGCGACACTGATTCGAATATCCTGCTCGTTCTGACTTGCTGACAATCTTATTACACCGTCAGAAGATGTTGCGTTGATGCTGTTTTGCAGAAGATTCATCAGCACCTGAAGGATAAGATCTGGATCACAGGTAAGCGAAATACCTGTCGGTTCCTGCCGGATGAATCGAATATTATGAGAGGAAAAGTCAGCCTTCATCAGTATTTCTGTCTTTTCCAGCAGTTCATCAAGCTTGCAGACAACCGGTTGAGGGTCGCGGGGTCTGGCAAACTGCAGCAGACCAGAAACTGTCCTGTTCAGCCGATCTACTTCGCTGACCATCAGGTTTGCATAATCCTGGTCTTCTACTGAACATCCATGCTTTTTGCAGAAGTATTGAGCAAAACCTCGCAAAGTGCCTAATGGATTACGAATTTCATGAGCAATACCAGCAGCCATTTTACCGAGCGCAACCATCCGCCGTGAACGTTCGAGCTGTAGTTCCAGATCGCGAAAAAGACTCATATCCCTGATGATCAGAACTGTGCCGATAACCTTATTTTCAGTGTTTAACAATGAAGAGACACTGAGCTGAATCGGCAAAGAAGAACCGTCATCTCGACGGATTTCACCTGACTGGTCGGCAACCTGCGTTTGATTATCAAAGGAATAGAAGGTTGATTTTGCCAGCAGTCCTTTTATCTCCATCTCTTGCAGTTGATCCCTTGATTTTCCGAAAATCTTTTCGCTCATATGATTGCAGGAAAGGATTTTCCCCTCCGTATCCAGGGTAATCAAGCCTGCAGGCATGCTTTCGATAACGTTGTCAGTATAAATCTTCAGATCGGCCAGATTTGTCCTGGCTACTCTGGATTCCTGATAAAGAAAAAGGAAATAGATACCGGCACTGCCAATGAGAAACAGGATACCTCCCATGATCAGTGCATGATGAACATCCTCCTGACGGGCATTATCAATTGCATCAGTGACCAGGCCTATGGAAATTATCTGAGGCGCAGCATCTTCCCCCATCATTTGCACCGGAATCCCGGACATCATCCGCGGCATAGCTGAGTGGTAACCATGGCTGTTTGATCGAAACGTTCTCGAGATAATATAGATATGCGATTGCAGATCAAACCTGGCTACCGGCTGCTGAGTCGAAAGCAGATTCTGCACTTCCTTCTGGGTAAGATTGATACCTGCCGGCACTGTTCCGGCTTCATCTACAACTTCTGCCTGTTGATTTATAATACGGATAAAAGCAATACTGTTTTCTTGAATACTTTCATTTAGCAGAGTGTGTAAGCTGCCGGTACCCATATGATGCATCATATACGTTCTGCCCCCCGCTTCGATGGCATTGATAAGGGTTTCGCCTTTTTGGAAAAGAAACTGTTCCATCCTGTCCTGCTCATGGCTGATATTGTTATAGGTGGAAAAAGCCGTCAAAACTGCGAGCAATATGGTAGCAGCAAGAATACCGAGCAATGTTCTGGATGGTTTGAATGGCATGGAAGTAACCGGTAAATTATTTTTTTGCCGTCTTTTCGCTTTCATATAGATTTTCAGTCGATATAGTTCATTTTCGCAAAAACGGTGCCAAATCGACTGCTTCCCGTCTTTACCATGTGCCATCCAAAGAATCCCGCTTGGTTCCTGTTGCCGAGCTGACCTGCGGCTCAGAATCCTGCCAAACAATCAGGATCCTCTATACAATTATTAGACAGGTATTCTCGGATGTGAAGGGACTAACTGTCTAAAAATTAGACACTATTTTAACCAACATTCAGTATCCACATCATCTCCATGAAATAATAATATTAAATACAGCACCTTATGAAACTTTCCATTCTTAAAACATCGTTGGCACAGTCCATGCTATTCATATTGTAAAGGAACATTGAACGGCATCCTGATAGAACCCAATTTGAGCAGGGAGCCTTCAATATGACAAAGGTAAAAAGAAGGTACATAGGAGGTCACAATGAAAAAATTAGTTATCGCATCGCTTCTGATTGCAGGACTGGCAACGACTGGTATGGTCTGGGCACATGGTAACGGCGGTTACGGAATGATGGGCCGTGGCTATGGTATGATGGACGATTACGGCATGATGCATCACGGCTCCCCCATGATGGGGCACGGTTATGGCATGATGGGAGGGATGGGATCGTACGCTTGCCCGGGTGCTGTGGGTTTCGACCGTGATGATTTCGACAACAGTCAACAGCAGAAATTTCTAAACGATACCGTTGACATACGAAAACAGTTAAACGATAAACGTTTTAATTACATGGAAGCACAGCGAAATCCGCAAACAACCAGGGAGCAGCTGATGAAATTAGAAAAAGAAATTTACGATCTGCAAGGTCAGCTGAGAGACAAAGCTGAACAATATCAATAAGGTCAATAAAGGGCAAGAGCGCTCACACAAACCCGACTCGAAGAAGAGCCTGTCGGGTTTGTGTCTCATTTTTATACAGCAACAAAGGAGTCCGTTCATGATGCATGGATTTAGTGGTTATGGCTTCGGTATGGGATTCGGATCGTTGTTCATGATTCTGTTTTGGGCAGTGGTCATCTATCTTCTCTACACACTGTTTACACATGACAAAAAGTGCAGCACGAAATCTCCGGAAGAGATTCTGAAAAAACGTTATGCTAACGGTGAGATTTCAAAAGAAGAATTTGAACGAATGAAAGAAGAACTCAAGTCCTGATCATACCGACCTGCCTTTTCAGTCACCCTTTCTTCTGTTTTCAAGAAGTTGAGAGTTTCGTTGCAGCTTCCTTCTTTTTCCTCTTTTTAAGATGACTACAGTCTACAAGTGTTTAGCATATAGACAAAACAGTCTCCGAGGGATCGTATGAAACGTGTGAAAGGATATTTTGTTTTAGTCATCAAACAGTTTGACGACACCATGTTCGGTGCAGACTATCATTACACCACCTGGTGTATCGGATGGCAAAAGTACTGCAGGTTTAAAAAGACCGAAAAACTGAGAAAATTTGAGACGTATAAAGAAGCAGCATCATTTCAGTTAGCGGATGCGGCCGTCAACAGTCACGAGCGTTGTCTTGAAATCGTCTATCTGACTACTGCTGAATATTCCATGGATGAAAAACTTTCGGAAAATCTGACCAAATGGGTACAAATCGGTTCAGAAGAGGATGCCGAAGCTTTTGACATGCGCCAGAAAGAAGGCCAGATTCCTCTGAAGTCAACTACCCGAACTCCTGAATGGGATTCTACACAATTCTCAGCACTCTTTCAGTGAATCATCAAGTATCCACTTCAAGAATAGTATTGAGTCCGCCGTCTTCGGCAAGAAAATCAAGCCCGTCTTTTGTTATCTGCACATCAATAAGTGATCGACACTTACCCGGTTCTCGAATATCACTGCCGTCAATCAGGCCATGCTCTTTCAAATAAAACAGATTTCCCATGTACTGCCGGTCATGAACATAACCGGGCAGTGATGTGACCAGCATGTCGTCAGGATACACCTGCCTCAAAACCTCAAGGATTTCCCGCTGCAGCTTTCTGTCAAGAATCATTTTGCAGGCTCAAGTATTGAAAGAGATACGGACTCAATCATATCTTTTACAGCCTCACGATAAGTCTGCATATGAGGCGCCTTGAGATGCCTTTCAAGATGAGCAACTGATTCCCATTTTTCAAGAACTGTCACCTTATTCGATTTCTTCCGATGGTCACCAATCTCGACATCGGCGTCAATCATCGGCATATATTCAATGCAGCCATCTTCTGCCAGTACATTGGCAACATTATTCTGGAATATCTCTAAAAATGATGAAACACTCTGCTCTTTAACAAGAATTGATGCGATGACGCTGATCATGTGTCTGCTCCGGTAATATTATTTCGCTTTCTCAACAGCTCCGGCAATCGAAATTGGATATGGGTGATGTTTTCTTAAGATCTGAGGCAAGGTGTTTCTCGCGTTTCTGGCCTCAGACATTGTTGGATATTCTCCGTAAAAAACAAGAAGCGGCGTCTCCGCTCCACTCTTTTTCAGAATATAAATGTCGTCTGCAATATCCTTATAGCCGTCTTCCAACAGCATTTTACGAAGATTTTCCTCGGCATTGTCAGAGGTAAGAACCATCAGCTGAACGGTAAATTTATCATCTGCCCCGCCATACAGCCAGCCGACACCTGCTACCAGGCGTTCATTGAATTTATCTTTGTGAGCGGGTGAATCCACACCGTTTACCCGCACCGGTTCCACCTGGGTAGAAGTTTTTGTTATTTGCGGATCATTCTTTGCTGGTTCTGCTGCAACAGCTTTCTCCGGCTCATTTTTTAACGGCTTTTCTGTATTTTTATCAGTCTTTATGACAGGTACAGCTTCTTCCTTGACCTTATCAGCTTTGCTAACACTCTCTTCCACCGCTTTTTTCTTTTCAGAGACAACGGTTTTCTCCGCTGCTTTTTCGGCCGGGGCCAGATTTAAATCCTGGACATCTCCTCCAGCTGCAGTCTTGTTCCCTTCTTGCACAGAAACAGCCGGTGCTTCCTTCTCAGCAATTTTTTCTTCTTTATCTCTTTTAGTCTCAGCCTTTGCTTTTGCCGCCTCTTTTTCAGCTTTAGCACTCTTTTCAATGGCAGCAAGTTCTGCTTTCGCCTCTTCAAGCGGATTTTTAGCATCCCCGGATCTTTCCTCAGCAGGAATCTCACTTTTCACTGCAACATCTTTTGGTTTCTGCGGGTTTTTTATTTGTGGTTGATCAGATTCATGCTGCTTAACTGCAATTTTAGTATCTTCTTTGCCGCCAGGTAACAGCAACCATAACACCAGCAGGCCCAAAACAACACCGCCGGCTATCATCATATTTTTTCTGGTCAACCATCTCTTCGCCGGGCTGAGTTTCTCATGCTTCTGTTCAACGGCAAATTCACTGACATCGTCCGCCTCAATCCTGGCTGGCCTGGCTTCTGAAAATCTGCCCAGAATCTGTTTCGCAATGACATTAGTCATCCGGAAGTTTCCACCGGCTACCGCATAGATATTTCCACCTGCCCCATAACTGAAAGATGTGGCTGGCTCAGCATCTGTATTCTGCTTGTAGCGGAAATTGAGATACTCAACAGTCTCTTCGACAGACATAGAAGGCAGGGAAAAATGTTCTTCTCCCTCCGACCCAAAATTACACATAGACAGTTGACGCAGATGTTCTGTCAGAGCCGGTCGGCCCGCAAGCAGAAGCATGACCATAACCGAATTTTCATTGATTCGGTCAAATGTTTTTCGCGTTCTTTCAAGCGTTGCCAGATAAAGCAGCTCGGCACTGTCAAATACAACCAGCAGCTTAAGCCCTCCGTCTTCAAGATGTTTTCGAATTGTATCGATAACGGAGCCAAGAACCTTCTTTCCCTTCTGTTCAGGCAAGGTTATGCCAAGTTCATGCGCAATGATCTGGAGTATCTCATCAAACGACTGCACGCCGATCGGCATAACTGCAACAACAAAATGCTGCGGAGCACGTGCTGTAACAGTTTCAATCACAACGCTTTTACCAATTCCCTCTTCACCGGAGAGCGTAATAAACGGAGTCAGACTTTGTATTGACTGTAATATCTGATCAACGAGTTCACCTCGGCGCGCACCCGAATAAAAACTGCGCACTTCAGGCTCTTTTCGCTGACTATATTCTTCTGAAGATGTGGAATTCTGCATGTTCATCGTGAGTTCTGTCGTATAGATCATTTCTAGTTTCGCATAAATACGAAACTGACATAGTACCACCATGCATGAAGTGAAGCAACTCCGATCAAGGCATGATTTTCCCTACCGTTTGGCTGCTTGTTGGTGTATAACCTCAGAAACTGTTAGAAACATATAAGACGCTTTGTGATGACTACAATTATTTTACTCTGTTTGATCTTCTTTCTCGCCAGCTGGGTGCAGGGAGTGACCGGTTTTGGTTCAGCCCTGGTTGCCATACCGTTGCTCAGTCTGGTAATTGATATTAAAGAGGCCGTGCCCCTGTGTATTCTTGCGAGCCTTGTTATCACCACCTACATGGCGATCCAGCTGCGTAAACATTTTGACAGAAAGAAAATCTTCCCTCTTTGTCTTGGGGCAATCCCCGGGATAGTGATCGGCTCAACCCTGCTGAAGACCGTTCCATCAGAAACGATCAAAATATTTCTTGGTATTCTGCTGATCAGCTATGCCCTCTACAATATTTTCTTTACTATCAGGCAACGGCCCGTCAATTACAGCTGGGGCTACCTTGCCGGTTTTCTTTCAGGTGCCATCGGTGCCGCATTTAGTGCCGGCGGTCCGCCAAGCATCATTTACACGACCCTGAGCAACTGGTCAAAAGATGATATTAAAGCTACTCTAACCGGCTTTTTCTGCTTCAATTCTTATATGGTTGCCATTACCCACCTGTTTATCGGTCTGACAACGAAACAGGTTGGTTACCATTTTATTTTTGCTGCACCATTTGTTCTGCTTGGTACTGCTGTCGGAACATATTGCTACCGTTTTTTTCCACGGAAGCTCTATCTCAGGATCGTTTACATCTTCCTGGTTATCATGGGCGTATTGATGATTTTTTAATTATGCCTGTCTTTCGTCTTACAGAAGAACCGTTTTTCCCTGATCCGGCTCTTGCAGAAGAGGACGGCCTGCTTGCCGTTGGCGGCGATCTATCGCCCGGCAGACTGATCACGGCTTACAGTCAGGGAATATTTCCCTGGTACAGTGACCCGGACCCCATTCTCTGGTGGTATACTTCACCCCGACTGGTATTGTTTTCCGAAGACCTTCATGTCTCTAAAAGACTTGCACGGTATTACCGCAAACCCTTGTTTACCATCACCTTCGATCAATGCTTTGAAAGAGTGATGATAGCCTGCGCCACCGTCAGGACGGATAAAGGCGAAGCCACCTGGATAACCGATGAAATGCTGCAGGCCTATGTCAATCTGCACTCACTCGGCTACGCCCATTCGGTTGAATGCTGGGATGGCAATCAGTTGGCCGGAGGGCTTTACGGCATATTGCTCGACAGGGTTTTCTTCGGTGAATCAATGTTTTCGACACAAAATAACGGATCAAAGATTGCACTTGTTGCACTTGTTGATTATTTACAGAGAAAGGATGTAAAATTAATCGATTGCCAGATGACAACCGACCATCTCCTAAGCATGGGAGCAATAGAGATCTCCGGCAAATCATTTTCTACCTATCTGAAAAAATATATCACGACTCTCGTGCCTGACGGAGCCTGGACCAATGACTCAAAAACAAGAGAACACCTGTGACGGTTGCGGTAAAAACAAAAAGCTCTCTACTGTAAAACAGCACAACCTCTGCGCCGACTGTAAAAAAATCGCAGATACACTTGAGAACAATCCCGAAATATTGCAAAACATCGGACATCTGATCAATATTCCATGCCAGCCAAAATTGGTGGCAAAATCAAGTCTTGATCTTCCTGACGTACTTGATGCGGTCAGATACCGGACCAAAGATCGTGATATGAATACATGGTATGTCAGCGTCAGTGAACTTGAAGGCAATCCAGTTGAAATATTTGCCTCTACCGCTTTCGACCGGGATCATCAGCTGCAGTCCCGGATATCCAACCTGACAACCATCACCAGACTGGTATCTCTTATTTTACGACACGTGTACCTCAATGAAAAACTTACCTTGAAAAAAGTACTCGGCCAGCTGCAGAAAAGTTCACGCCAGAAAAACGATCTTCCCGATATGCTGGCCAGGGTTCTTGAAAATTATAAAAAGCAGCATGAACCCGAACCAGTCGATGCAGATACTCCCTATTAGCTTTTGATACACATCTTTCTCACTGCCAAACGTCGATTACAGTACCAACTGCAGTCGGCGTTTTTCTTTCAGTTCCAGCCCGCCTTGCTGTCTTCATCCCCTCATTTTTTGCCTAACCAAACGATAGGTTTCACCTATAGCTCTCTATCTATCTATTGTTATTCACTATTTGACTAAATATCTCATAGGGAGTACGGACTCCTATCATATTCAAATCCAATCTGTAAGTTTAATGTTATCGATAAATACTTTGAGGAACCCAATGAATGTAAGTAGAACCGTTAAGGCTATCCCACCACTGACCGCAGTGATTTTGATCTGTATCTTTGTCGAACCGGTTAGAACAACCATCGAACAGATCATTTTTCTTTTCGGCATGGCTGATCTTGATGCCATAAAGGGATATATTCTCAGTTACGGCATCTGGGCGCCAATTGTTTCCTTTCTTCTGATGATATTCCAGTCGCTTATCGCTCCTTTGCCAGCCTTTCTCATTACCTTTGCCAATGCAGCGCTTTTCGGCTGGGTAAAAGGCGCTATTCTGAGCTGGTCCAGCGCCATGGTCGGAGCGATGCTCTGTTTTTATCTCGCCAGGGTACTGGGACGTGATTTTACAGAAAAGATGACCAGCAAACTTGCTCTGGACAACATCGACACCTTCTTTAAGGATTACGGCAAACACACCATTCTTATTGCCCGGCTCCTTCCTTTTGTCTCCTTTGATATTGTCAGCTATGCAGCAGGGCTGACCTCAATGAGTTTCTGGACATTTTTCTGGGCCACCGGACTTGGTCAGCTGCCTGCGACTATCATCTACTCCTACGCCGGCGGTATGCTGACCGGAGGGGCTAAAACATTTGTTGTCGGTCTGTTAATTCTTTTTGCCTTTTCTGTTTTGGCGATGCTGCTCAAACAGGTCTGGTCAAAGAGACGAAATATAAACAAAACCGTATTAGAGGAAGTGAGGTAAAATGAAGAAAAGTTCAATGCTGATTGCAGTCCTGGTGCTAGGACTGCTCGGCGGAACCGGCTATTATTTCATGAAGAGCCCGGCCCCTCCGCCGCAAATCGAAAAAGGATCAATCGTTATTGCACCTGAGAGATACAAGAACGGTAAGGCGATATTCATCACCCCTGAAGAATTGAAAGCCAAACTCGGCAGCGCAGGTCTTATCATTCTCGACGGCAGCAACCCGAAACTCTATGCAAAAGAGCATATTCCCGGTGCAATCAGCATGGGATTCAAAGGGTTGTCCAGATCAGAAGGAAAACCTGGTACACCGCTCTGGGGTACCATCCTGCCTAAAGATCAATTAACCGCGAAACTCGAATCATTAGGAATCACCAACGACACGCTTGTTGTTGCCTACTCTGACACGTTCAAAGGCCCCGGTGCTGGCGGACGCGCTGTCTGGCAGCTTCAGATGGCCGGGCTTAAAAATGTAAAGCTCCTGTATGGCGGACTTGAAGTCTGGAAAAGACTCGGCTATGAGACCACAGCCGATGTTCCGCAGCCGACAGCGTCAACAGGCCTTGTGCTGAGTGACTACGATGAGGCGTTTAGGGCGCAGATTGACTACATGAAGGAAAATCTCGGCAAGGTCGTCTATATTGATGTTCGGTCCAAAGACGAATTTACCGGTAAAGACACCTCAAGAGGGGAAGCCAGACCAGGCCACATCGCAGGTGCCCAGTGGATCGCATGGACAGATTTCCTCAATGAGGATTCTACCCCGAAGTCACCTGAAGAGATCATCGCACTTATGGCAAGCCATGGTGTCAAACCAGAAGATGAATTTGTTGTCTACTGAACTATGGGTATACGATCTGGATACACATCCATGATCCTCAAAGCAGTTGGCTTTGAAAAGGTTCGCAATTACGAGGCATCAATTTACGAATGGTCGGCAGTTAATGATCTGCCAATGGCTGAAGGTATGTAAACTTATTCAGGATATGTCTTAAGGCATATCCTGATCTCATTCTATTCCATGATACATGGCTAAACAACTCAGCAGTATCTTGACCGATAGAAAAATCCTGACAAAGCTTGTTCTTCTGTCAGTTCTTGTGCTTACGGCACTCTGTCTGCGCTTTGCAGGGATCGATGAGTATCTCGACATGAACAAGCTGGATGAGTTGCTCAGCATATGCCGGGATTTTCCGCCGATCATTTACATCTTCTGTATGGCGGCCGTTCCGGTACTGTTTCTGCCCGGTTTTCCTTTCGTTGTGTTAGCCGGTCTCCTTTACGGCAATGTCATGGGTTTCGTCTATGCGATGATCGGCGCATCAGCAGGATCAGCCATTGCCTTCCTGCTCTCCCGTTACATAGCCCATCAATGGGCATGCAGACTGTTTGGCGGAGGCAAATACGAAAAGCTTCAGCACATGACAAAGCAAAACGGATGGCAGGTTGTTCTCATTTTGCGGCTTATCCCTCTTTTTCCTTTCACACCGCTCAATTATGCACTTGGTTTGACCAGTGTAAGTTTTAATCATTACCTGATTGCCACGGTTATAGGCATCCTTCCTGCCTGTGCCGCATTTGTCCTTTTTTCGAATTCTCTCTGGCAATTTCTGCTTACCGGAACCGCAAGCCACCTTATCCTCGGTGGGGGGCTTGTCCTGCTCGTTATACTCCTGCCAGTGGCTGCAAAAAAACTGAAATTGATAAAAGTTAAAAACCAGCCATGAAAAGCACCGGCTTTACTGGTACAATGGAATAGACTTGTCACACCATTTCTCTAACCATTGGGGATAAAGCCGATGAATTACCATGATCTCTGTCAGGCGAAAGAACTGCTTCATCTTTCCGATACTGCTACTATGAAAGAAATCAAGGACAGTTATCGAGCACTGATGAGCAGGTGGCATCCGGATAAAAACAGCGATGATAAAGAACAGTGTGAAGAGATGTCCAAAAAAATCACTCTTGCTTACTCTCTTGTTATGTCATACTGCGAAAACTACCGTTACGATTTTACCGAAAAAGAGTTCAAAAAACATCTATCAGGAGAAGACTGGTGGAAAGAGCGGTTTGGCAACAACCCTGTCTGGACTGTATAGCCGTCAGAAACGGATACAATTTCTACCGGCTTCCTTTGCCTCATACAACTTGTTGTCCGCCAATTTTATCATCTGATCGAGGTCTTCCTGAATAGTCGTGCAAATTCCCATACTGCATGTAAAATGCAGTTCACTGCCGTCTTCGAGAAGCGCCATTGAACGTTTTTCAATAGCAAGACGCAGGTCTTCAGCCAGATCCACCAGACCGCTTGTATCAAGATCAGGTATCAGAATGCAAAACTCTTCCCCGCCCGTTCTTGCAAGGATTTCATTTTTTTCCAGTTTTTCACGTAACAGGTCGGCAAGCCCGCAAAGAGCTTTATCTCCCATATCATGACCGAAATAATCATTAATATTTTTAAAATAGTCTATGTCAAGCAAAACACAGGCCAGTGACCGGCCTGAGCCCTTGGCTTCATTGAAAAGCTGCTGCCCCATCTCAAAAAGATACCTTCTGTTATACAACCCGGTAAGATAATCACGAACCGCCGCCTCCTTAAGCCTGCTGAACAACTCTATCGTGTTAAGACAATCCATTATGCGACTGTAAAATTCTTCAACCAGAAATGACTGTTTCTCGATAAAATCATTAGCACCGCACTTGATAAAACGAGCACCGAGACTGCGGTCATCTGCCGAAGAAATCCCGATAATGGCCATCTTGTCTGCCTTGTACCTCGTGCGAATCTGCTGACACAATTGATATCCATCCATTTTGGGCATATTATAGTCAGTTATTACCAGCTTGATTTCCGGATATTTTTCCAGAATCTGCAGTGCAGATTCTCCGTCAGCCGCATTAAGTACTCTGAATTTCTGAACATAAAGAAGCTCTGAGAGATTCGTTCGAAAAGTACGGGAGTCGTCAACGATCAGAATCAGTGTCTGCTGATTCTTTTCGAGCTGTCTCATGGAGGCAATGACATACTCGAGACTGTTCGGATCATTTTTCAAAATATAGTCCGCCACCTTTTTGGACCAGACCATTTCACGAATTTCATCGTTTACATCAGCAGTAAAAACAAAAGAAGTGATACCAAAAGAAATGAGGGCATCCAACACCTCACCGGTTGCCGCATCGGGCAAATTATAGTCGACTAGGGCACAGGAAAAATCACCGCCAAACTCGTCAAGCAGGTCTTTAACTTCTTTATACGTTCTTGCCCAATATATTGGTACGTTAAAGGCCTCAGACAGCTTCTTCTTAGCTACCATGCCGAACATCTGACTTTGCTCAATCAGCAGAATATTTTTCATAGAAGAATTACCTTTTCGCGCCTTGATTCGTTAAATTGAATTTGTATAGAGGTTAAGATCAAGTCAGTTTGAAGCCCCTACCAACCATAGTTGACAATAATGTCACTCATGCATGTCAAAAGCCATCATTTTTTTGTCAAAAGAGATCATCGTTGACACCAATATTTCAATGTTTTAATTTGTTTTATTGCAATAATAGAGAATCTCATACTGGCAGTCTTAAAAACTCTACTTTTTCACAAAAACCACAGATAACGTACCTATTCGTAGTTGACAAACAGGTAGAATTTGCATTTGTCAGTACTCTTTTTTGTTATTTTATGTGACAACAACTCACCGAGTCAATGTTTGATTTATTCATCTTCAGAAACTCAAATTCATCAATGACAACACCCTGACCTCGTGCCGCTTCGCAACTGTCACTCTGGCTTTTCGCTGAAAACATTTCCACATCAACAGACGATAGACCATTGCAGCATGACAAACAATCCTATATCATACTGATATTAAGTCATTTTTATATTTCCAAAGGAGACTGCTATGCGACTTTTCAGGTTATTTAAAAAAGACATGGCACGAGAAGTGGAAGAATGGATCAGTGCCGGAATCATCGATATCACACAGGGAGAGGCTATTTTAGCCCGATATGGCACCCAGCTTACAGACGCCAGAGGCTCTTCACTTGGATATTATGTCCTCACCGCACTTGCAGCCCTTTTCGTTGGGCTGGCACTCATTCTCATTCTCTCCCACAACTGGGACCAGATTCCCAGGGCCGTACGCATGCTCGGACTTTGTTGCCTCACCCTTTCCGTTAACTTCCAGGGGTTGCGTCTTATATATGATAGCCGTAACGGTGCCGGAGTTTTATGGCTCTTTTTCGGGTCAATATGTTACGGAACCACCATTATGCTCATTGGGCAGATCTATCATATCGGCGAACATTTTCCCGACGGCATATTCTTTTGGAGCCTTGGCATACTGCCACTGATATTTCTCACAAGAAGCAGGTTGCTGGCATTACTGTGTCTGGCGCTGGCTACTGTCTGGATGATCGTCGAAGCACAGTCCGATTTTTTCCCGTCCAGTTATCCCCTTTTTGCAATCTCAGCAATCTGGCTAGCATGGACTCGCAAAGACTCTGCTCTTCTATTCATCAGTGCTCTTTTCGGCATGGTTTTCTGGATTAATATTCTAATCGCCTGGTCAGCTGGAGATTTCTATCACTTCAAAGCTGTCATTGATCAATTCCCTGCCAGTATCGGCTGCGGACTTCTTCTTACCGGTTTTTCATGGCGACTGATGCATTCGTCGCATATTCATCTGCAGAACTACGGACAACTGCTGCATCTATGGATACTTCGAGCCTCTCTTATTCTCCTTCTCGTTCTCAGCTTCGACTCCCTATGGCATGAATTTATACGGGATAAATATACTCTCGGACTCTTCAGCCCTCTCTTTATACTTGTATCCTGTGCGGCAGGTTGCTTTCTTGCTCTGCCTTATGGAGTAAACACTTATGGTCCGATACTCAGTAACGGACTATTCTATTTCTGCGCCTTTTTCTGGATAACATACGGCTCTGCTGACAAGGAAACTCTCAGTATTGCCACCAACCTTATGCTTGTCTTCACCGGTATCTGGCTGATCCGTCGCGGTATCGATGATGCGGTCACTCATTTTTTTTACACCGGTGTTGGCTTATTACTGATGACCGCCATGTTCAGATATTTTGATCTGATCGGTGATTATATCGGCGGTGCTGTGCTCTTTATTATTGCTGCTGCCATCATGTTTGTTGCTGCCAGATACTGGCGATTTCATATAGAAAAGAAGGAGCAAGGCGATGCCTGATACAATGAAGAACCGGACTCCTGCCAGCAAACGCCTTCTTATCGCAGGCTTAATCCTAACAATTATATTCCAGTTTACGATTCTTGCTGCAGAATATCTCTCCTCGGTCTGGCCGCTCTGGTTTGGCAAACCGATAGCCTTAAAAACTGCTCCGGTCGATCCGCGCAGCTTGTTTCGCGGCAATTATGTCCTGCTCAATTATGATGTATCGACTGTTAGCAAACTTATGGGTGACTACTCGTTTAAACGGGGTGAAGTTGCCTATGTATCATTAACAAAGAATGATACATACTTCGTCGCGACATCCCTGCATCGTAACCAGCCAAAGTCAGGGACTTTCATACGAGGCCGAATCTCATCAAATACCGGCGGCAGCTATCGAGTAAAATATGGCATAGAAGCCTTTTTCATGCCGAAAGCCAAAGCATTGAAGGCTCAGAAAGATATTGGCAAAGGAGCAACCGCTGTAATTTATCTGCTTGATAATGGCAAAGCAGCCATAGCTGAACTTCACTGATTATCACAACTGTTAAACGATGAAACAGCTCGTTCATGCACTCTTTTCAATCTAACTGTTCTAACACATTCCCGTGTCTTGCCGCAGAACCAAAACAGCTATCCCTTTGTAGATCTGATCATATTTCTCATTACATAACCTTTCATGGTATCATCCGTTTTATCCCGTTCCCATTCATCTCATTTCGTTTAGGAAAAACCATTCATTTCCTCCAGATCTTAATTATAAGCATATCCCCATATCATCTCTTCAATCGATAGAAACTAACTATTTGACTAATAGGGTAAAGTTATTCATCATTGACCGATTTTGAGGGTGCAGCGACTCCTGGATGAAATGGTTTCATCCACCCAATCTTTACCATTCCTACGGAGGTCAAAATGGCAAAAATCGGAGTATACGTCTGTCATTGTGGTTCAAACATTGGCGGCGTAATTGATGTTTCAGACGTCAGAGAATATGCAGAGGGGTTACCCGATGTTGCTCTGGCGCGTCAGGATCTGTTCATGTGTTCCGATTCCGGACAAGAGCTGATTAAGCAGGACATACGAGACGGCAAGGTAGACAGGGTAGTAGTAGCAGCCTGTACACCCCGAACCCATGAGCCTATTTTCAGAGGAGCATGTGAAAAAGGCGGTCTTAACAAGTTTCTGTTTGAGATGGCAAATATCCGTGACCAGGCAAGCTGGGTTCACGGCCAGGATCCTGAAGGCGCAACAGCAAAAGCAAAAAAGGTAGTCAGTTCAGCAGTAGGTAAGGCGAGAAACCTGGAACCACTTGAAGAAAAATATGTTGATGTTACCGACGCAGCCATGGTTATCGGCGGTGGTATCGGCGGTATCACTGCAGCTCTCGAGCTCGCACGGATGGGCCACAAAACCTATCTGGTTGAAAAGGATCCATCTATCGGCGGAAGGATGGCTCAACTTGATAAAACCTTCCCCACCAACGACTGTTCTGCCTGTATTCTGACTCCGATGATGGTTGAGGCCTACAGCCACCCTAACATTGAAACTCTCTGTTATTCAGAGGTTGAAGATGTTGAGGGATATATAGGAAACTTTAAAGTCAAAATTCGTCAGAAACAAAGCTACGTAAATTGGGACAAATGTACCGGTTGCGGAGCTTGTGCCGAGAAGTGTCCTGGAAAAGCCCCGGATGAATTCAACGAGGGCCTGTCAATGAGACGTGCTGCGTTCATCATGTTCCCTCAGGCTGTACCGAAAAAAGCGGTCATCGACATGAACGCCTGTATCAACTGTGCCGGCAGAACCATCGGTTCAGAACCGAAGGTAAATGCAAAAACCGGCAATCCGATTCTTGCCCCTTGTGAAAAAGCCTGTCCTGCTGAAGCGATCAATCGTTCCCTGATGCTTGATCCTAACGGTACAATCAAAGAGATTGAGGTTGGATCAATTATCACCGCAACCGGCTACAAGGTAATGGGCAAAGAAAATTTCAAAGAGATGGCTCCTGATTCACCAAACGTCATCACTGCCCTGCAGCTTGAAAGGCTCATTTCCGCCACCGGACCTACCGGCGGCAAACTGCTCCGTCCATCTGACCACGAAAAACCTCATACCCTTACTTTTGTTTCCTGTATGGGTTCAAGGGATAAAAACTTTCACACCTACTGTTCACGCTTCTGCTGCATGTACATGATCAAACAGGCCCGTCTCCTGAAAGAGAAATACCCTGATCTGGTTATCAATATGCACTTCATCGATATTCGTACCGCAGGTAAGGATTACGACGAGTATTACACCGGCGCCCGCGACATGGGTATCAATTTCTTCAAAGGCAAAGTGGGCGGTCTTGATATGCTGGCCGGCGATAAACTGCGTGTCAATGCCTACGACATGGAGAACGGCGAGACCATCGAGTATGAATCCGATCTGGTCATCCTTGCCTCTGCTGTTGAGATGTCTGACGGCACCACTGAACTTGCCCAGAAAATGGGTCTTCAGTTCTGCGGCTCAAAATTTTTCCGTGAACTGCATCCGAAACTCGGCCCGGTTGAGACAGCGGTATCAGGCCTCTTCCTTGCCGGTTGCTGTCAGGGTCCAAAAGATATTCCGGACACTGTTTCCCAGGCAAAAGGTGCGGCTGCTGTTGCTGCAGTTCCTCTGGCTCAGGGTAAAGTTAAAATTGATCCAACCATATCTGAGGTCGTTACAGAGAAATGCAGCGGCTGCGGTATCTGCGAGCCTCTGTGTCCATATGGAGCCATTACCATGAAGAAGGTAGACGGCAAGCCAAGAGCAATGATTGCGATCAGCTCCTGTAAAGGTTGCGGTGTCTGTACCTCTGCCTGTCCTTCCAGTGCAATCCAGCTGCATGGCTACATGGAAGAACAGATACTTGAACAAATTGCCGCATTGACAGCATAAGGAGAAAGATCATGCAAATTGACCAGAAGAAAATAGATGAAGCTGTATCCACTATCATCGGATACGGCGGCACCCATATCCTCGACTGTGTCGGATGCGGAGCCTGTTCTGCGGTCTGCCCTGGTGTCAAAGCAGGGTTTGATGTTCTCTGCAGAAAACTGATCCGCAAAATTGTTACCGGTCATCTTGAAGAAATCATTGAAGAGACTTCATCCTGGGGCTGCCAGGCCTGTAACCGTTGTACCGAAGTCTGTCCTCAGGGCGTTCGTCCTCAGGAGGTTGTCTTTGCATTCAGACGTTATCAGGCTAACGAGCTGGCCTTTTCCACCTCGTCTATTACCAGCCAGATGAACCTGTTTGAAACCGGACACGCGGTATTCACAGACCCGAAAGCAAACCGCAAAAAAGTTGGTCTGCCGGAAGAACCGCCGACCAGTGCGTACAATGAGCAGGCACAGAAAGAAATCCAGACCCTCATGAACAACAGTTCCATGGGTGAACTCGGTTTATTCTAAAAGATGAACATCTCCGGCAGTATTATGCCGGAAAGAGGAGATATAAATATGGAACAGATAGGTTTATACCTCGGCTGCAATATCCCGCTGAAACACCCGGATATTGAACAGTCATTTCGCAAAATTCTCCCCGAGCTCGGGGTAGAGCCGCTGGATCTTGAGGGGGCTTCATGTTGTCCTGCCTGGGGTACAGCGCCGTCCTTTGATCTGCAGACATGGTGCGCCATCAGCAGCCGTAATATCACGATTGCCGAGCAAAAAGGCGTTGATATCATGACCGGCTGCAACTCCTGCTTCGGTATTTTGTCTGAAGCCAAGCACTTCCTTGAAGACAAGGAAATGAAAAAGAAAGTCAATGAGAGCCTCTCAGCGATTAACCGCACCTATCAGGGCACTTCTGACATCTATCACATCGCTCAATACCTTCACTCCAAGGTTGGTGTTGATGCAATCAAAAGCAAGATAAAATACTCACTTGACGGGCTCAAGATGGCAACCCAGACCGGCTGCCATACCCTGTGGCCTTCAGATGTGTATAAAATTGCTGAACAGAACCCGTATGAGCCGACGATCCTCAAAGATCTCTGCATGGCTACCGGTGCTGAGGTTCCGCATTATTCACGTCTTGCCGCCTGCTGCGGTATGGGCGGAATGCGATCCACCGATATTGAAAAATCACTCAAACTCTTTAAAGAGAAGCTTATTTCAATAAAGGAAGAAACCGATCCTGACATGATCGTTACGACCTGCTCTTCCTGCTTCATGCAGTTTGACATGAGCCAGCTGATTCTTCGTGAGAGAGGTGAGATCGATTTCGAACCTATTCCAACCTTCTATTATACCCAGGTACTGGCACTGGCCATGGGATTTGATCCATCCCAGGTAGCTGCAATTTCGCAGATTGACCGCAGTAAGATCATCGCTGAAATGCAGTCAGAACAACGTCTCGTCAAGGAGGTAGCATAATCATGTCATTTACACCGAATATCGTTGGTTTTGCCTGTCAGTGGTGTACCTATGCTGGTGCCGACCTTGCCGGCAACCTGAGAGCGAAATATCCGCCATCTGTAAAACTGATCAAAGTTCCCTGTTCAGGACGCGTTAAGCCGGAGTATGTGCTTGAGGCCTTTGCAAGAGGTGCAGACGGCGTACTGGTCGGCGGCTGTCACTTTGGTGATTGTCATTACAAAGACGGTAACTACAAAACCAAAAACCGTACCGATATGCTTTCACAGCTTCTTGAAGACATGGGTTTTGACCCGAGAAGATTCCGTCAGGAATGGATTTCAGGTGCTGAAGGACAAAAATTTGCTCAGGTTATTACAGAGTTCACAGAAGAACTGCAGGAACTGGGGCCTAACCCTCTTGGAGGACAGGAATAATGGCAGACAAAGTAAAAGTCGGCTTTCTGCTGCTTGGCGGTTGCGCCGGCTGCGAAATGGCCGTTGTTGACTTATCGGAAAAACTCGTTGATGTGCTCCAGCATATTGAGGTCGTCTTCTGGGCCCCAACAGCTGCAGACGTAAAATATACCGATCTTGAATCAATGGAAGACGGATTCATCGATGTAGCCTTTATCGATGGTATGGTTCGTCTCGATGAGCATATCCATATGGCCAACGTCATGCGTAAAAAAGCCAAAACAGTTATTGCTTTCGGCGTATGTGCCGCCCTTGGCGGAACCGCCGGAATGGGCAGTCTGCATGACAAAAACGACCTTTTTGAAAAGGCTTTCAAAAATACTCCTACCACCGATAACCCGGATGGTGTTTTTCCTCAGCCGCAATGTCTGGTTGACGGTAAATACGACCTTACCCTTCCTGCTTATGAAGACAAGGTGCGTACACTGAATCAGATTATTGATGTCGATTACTATATCGGCGGCTGTCCTCCGCATCACGATCATGTGGCTGCGGCGGTTACTGCGCTTCTTACTGGAAATATGCCTCCAAAAGGAAGCTGGATTACCAACGGGAAGGCTGTCTGTGATGTCTGTGAACGTAACCCTGCCGGAAAAGAGAACGGCCAGGGGCGTGCCATGGTCAACCAGATACTCCGTACCATTGAAGGTGAGCCGGATAAAGAAATCTGCCTGCTTCAGCAGGGATATCTCTGTTTCGGACCGATCACCCAGGGCGATTGCGGCGGTCTCTGTCTCAAAGTCAACATCCCCTGCAGGGGCTGTGGCGGACCTATCCCGGGCAACCACGATTACGGTGCCCAGGCGCTTTCAACCATTGGGTCGATTATCAAGAATGAGGAGATTACTCACCAGCTGATGGAAAAGTATCCGAATCTTGCCAAGTTTTTCTACAGATATGCGCTTCCATCAGGAACGCTTCCACGCAGAATGTAGCCTGAAACCAGATAAGCGATAAGGAGTAAGATTGTGAAAAAAATAGAAATTAATCCCATGACCAGATTGGAAGGACACGGCAAGATCGCTGTCTTCCTCGATGACAATGGTAACGTGGATGAAGCGTTCTTCCAGGTGGTTGAGTTCAGGGGCTTTGAAAAGTTTCTTCAGGGTCTCCCGATAGAAGAGGTTCCGCGTACCGTTTCCACCATTTGCGGGGTATGTCGCGGTGTTCATTTCACTGCGGCGATGAAGGCCTCTGACGGTGTCTATGGAGTCAAACCGACCGAAACAGCAAGAAAACTTCGTGAGATGTTCTTCAACGCTCACTATGTCGAGGATCATGCTGTTATTCTCTACGCGCTCGGTTTTCCTGATTTCGTTGTCGGACCTGGCGCTCCTGCCGGAGAACGTAACGTAATCGGTCTGATCAATGCTGTCGGTACTGAGATTGGTCGTGAAGTACTGCGCAAACGCGGTCTTGCTGTAAAAATCTTCGAACTGCTCGGTGGAAAACCAAATCATCCGGTTGCAGCTCTTCCCGGCGGTTGGTCAAAAACCATCAATGAGGATGAGAGAAAACAGATCGAAGCATGGTCCGAAGAACTCGTTGAACTTGGTCAGCTGACTGTTAAAATCTTCGGTGATGTTGTACTCAATAATCCTGGTTACATGGAGCTTGTAACCGGCGACATGTATAAGGTCCCGGTTAACTACCTGGGCAGTGTAGATGCCAATGACAAGATCGCACTATACGATGGCACCCAAAAGTTCGTTGACGTCAATGGCAAGGAAACCGGCCGTTTCACCGGTATCGAATATATCGATTATATCAGTGAACGTGTACTGCCATGGACCTACCTGAAAATGCCATACCAGAAAAAAACCGGTTGGAAAGGTATTGTTGAGGGTGAAGGAACTGCACTCTACAGCGTCGGCCCACTGGCTAGATTCAACGTAGCCAGCGGAATGGATACCCCGCTTGCTGACATTGAATACAAAAAATTCTTTGATACCTTCGGCGTCAGACCGGTTCACAATATCATGGGTTATCACTGGGCCCGTGCCATTGAGCTGTTAAACTGTGCTGAAAAGATCAGAATACTGGCAAAAGATCCTAGCATTACCGCTCAGGATAACAGAGCGCCTCTTGGCGAGTGTACCGGAGAAGGTGTTGGTATCATCGAAGCTCCCCGCGGAACCCTTATTCATCATTACAATACCGATGAAAAAGGAATCGTTACCGATGCCAACATCGTTGTTGCGACCACCCATAACAAAGGACCTATCAACCTTGCTGTCAGAAAAGCTGCGAAGCATTTCATCAAAGACGGAAATGTTGATGAAGCAATTCTCAACCATGTTGAGATGGCTTATCGTCCGTACGATCTCTGTCTCGGCTGCGCCACCCATGCAACCAAACCGGGTTCATCACCGGTAAAGATCGAGATCTTTAATAGTAAAAAAGAGCCGGTTCAGACTCTGAAAAACTATTAGCACCAGAGCAGTTTACTTTTCTACTAAGTGAACTTTGTGAAGGTGCTTATCCCCGAAACGGGATTAAACCTTGTCTAACCAACGGGCTCCTCAATGTGAGGAGCCCGATTTAAAGGATTACCATATGTCTAGAACGCTTGTGTGTGGTATCGGTAACCCGATGCTGAAAGATGATCGTGCAGGGATCGAAGTTGCCGAACAGATTGAGCGCATGAACATTAATCTCGATGTAGAAATTATTTACGGCGTCGGCTTCGAAGTCAACGACAAGATCATGGGCTACGACCGGGTTTTTATCATAGATGCTGCTAAAATGGGACACACCGCCGGAACCATTCTCGAAGTTGGTGTTGATGATATCTTTCACGACCACCTCCTCGCGTCATCTCACGCAACCACACTTGGTTCGACATTAAAAGTCGGTTATGACCTCTTTCCCGATGAAATGCCCGGTGAACTGAAGATATTTCTGATCGAAGCCGAAGATTATTTCGAGTTCACAAAAACCTGCTCTCCTGCAGTGACCGTCGCAATACAAAAGGTTGTTGATACTATTGTCAGTTACTTTAATCAACAGTCATCACCCCAACCAGAACCGATGTTATGCTGAACTCTATTCACATTTCCTCGCAAATAGTTAATAAAGTAAAACAGTTGCAGCGATCAACCGCTAAAGGCAAACAAGCCCTTGATCATTATGAAAAAATAGTTGAGTTGATGCGTAATAATGGTTTTGACAACATCGAACTTCTTAGCAAACGGACAAGATCCGGCGAATTGAGAATTCAAAACTGCATCAAATATGATCTAGGTGCAGGTTACAGGCTCATCAGTATAAAAAAAGACAACCAGCTTTTTCTGCAGTTTCTCGGCTCCCATGATGAGGCGGACGGTTGGCTTAACCTCAACAAAGGATTCATCCCCTGCCATACCGGCAACTGTTATCCCCTCAACTACACAATAGACACAACTATTGAGCAGTCCCAACAGGAACTGGATGAGCCTGAAAATCTTGAGGATGAATATGAGGAACGGCTATTAAACGCCCTCGATGATAAACTCCTTCAGCAGATATTCAGCGGAATTTGTGAGCAGAGGTAGTCACGCCTCCCTTTTCAATTGTTAAAACAATAAAAAAAGCCCCGATGCGTTCACATCAGGGCCTATATCCATTTCATCTCAGATAAGATTATAGTCAGAACTTCGTTGGATGACACAAGTCACCAGGTGATGCTGCAATATTGCCGCAGCTTCCACATACATATCTGCCTACATCCTGCTGTTTTTCATTTTTCCGATCAAACCCATCCGGTGACGAAGATTCGTTTAACGCAACCGGACTACATACATCCCATGAATTTTCTGCTACTGATCCGCATGAACTACAACTATATTTTACCATATTTGAACCTCCAAAATAGTACAGTCAACATGTCTTTGTTCAGGCAGAAGATTGAGCATCACCCTTTGCTCTTCTTCAACCAGTGAGTCTCTTTCGCTTTACCCAATAAACGTTGTTAGGCTTCCTCACACCTATTTTTAATAATAATTCTCACAAAAAAGAAATCAAGTCCATGGGTCAATCAATTTTATTTTCATTTTTGTAATATTATTTGACAGCATCTCCATTTAGCTTTCGTCTCTTGGGGTGTAATTCTATTTGCAGTTCATGTGACCGGAGACCATACAACTAATGACGGAAGGGCTTCTCCGACAATGTGCAATCTCAGGCTTGGGTGTCATTCTCAAATCAGATCACGACATTAAAGATAATGTCAAAGAAGGAAGACTGGAAACGGCCTTGGATGAATTTAAACAGGAAAATGTTAACCTCTATATCATCTATGCTTCGGTCAGCATTTACCGAAAAGAGTAATGGCTTTTGTTGAGTTTCCCGTTAAGCAATGCGCTCTTTTAGAAATAAGTCAAAAAAGGCGTGAAGATATATTCACATCAGCACGCCTTTGCTTTTGTCCTCATCCATGTCCAGCTTAGGATGATCATCCAGACCAAACGCTATGCACAAACGCAGGCGTAATGCTCCCCACCGTGTGCAAGTATTCAGTTTATACCTTAAACTGCCCAACCATTGTTGAAACCTGTTCTGCCAGCTTGGTCAGTTCCTCAGCACTGGTATTCAATGTAGCTGCATTTTCACTCATCTCATTTATTGATCCTTCAACCTGAGCAATATCTTCAGCAATTTGGGCCGAAAAATCATGAGTTTTATTCACGTTATTGTTCACTTCTGAAATCCCGACTGATGCCTGTGCAATGTTTTCTGCTATCTCTCTTGTTGCTGTCGCCTGCTCCTCAACGGCCGAAGCAATCCCGCTTACTATTTCATCAACCCCGCTTATTATCTGCGATATCTCTTTTATTGCATCCTGAGAATTGGCAGTAGATGATTGAATTCCATCAATAGTTGAACGTATTTCCTGGGTAGCCGTTCCTGTCTGTCGAGCTAATTCCTTGATTTCATTGGCGACAACGGCAAAACCTTTGCCCGCATCGCCGGCACGTGCCGCTTCAATAGTTGCGTTTAAGGCGAGCAGGTTTGTCTGCTCAGAAATCTCCATAATAGTAGCAGTGACTTTTGTTATATTTTCAGCAGAAGTCCCGAGTTCATCCATTATTTTTGAAGCATTACGAGACTGGGCCACAGCTTTTTCGGTAACATTTCTCGCGTTTTCAGATTCTTTTGCGGTTTCGGATATGGTTGCACTCATTTCTTCCGTAGCACTTGCCACAACATCGATATTCGTTGCCGCCTGTTCCATAGCGGCTGCAATCGCCTGCATATTCAGATCCATCTCTTTTGCTGAAGCAGCAACCTGACCGGTCAGCCGCGACGTATTCCCAGCTTCTCCCGACATTTTCCCGGCTATCTGTTTAAAATGACTTGAAGAGTCATTAACCTTCGTTGAATTTTTAGCTATATTCCCGATAATTCCCTGCAGTTTTTCCATAAACAGATTGAAGGCCCCTGCTAAATCACCAATCTCGTCCCTGTTTTTTACGGGCAGTCTCTTGGTAAGATCCCCCTCCCCTTTATTAATATCATCCAGTCCATGAATAACACTCTGAATGGGTGAAATGATAATCAGTCGCGAGATACCAATGACGATGACAAAGAGAAGAAGCAGTGAAACAGTACTGATTATTATGCCGATACGGTTCAATCTCTTAGCAGGAGCCAGCACCTTGTCCATGGAAACGGTGATCGCAAGACTCCATGCTTCCGGGCTATCTGCTATCTTTACTGGTGTAAAGATAGTAAGCGCTTCACCACCAAAAACATCCGATTTTGCATACTCAACAAGTATTTTTCCTTCTTCCACCGCTGATAACGCCTGGCTTGACAGATTGATTTCGCTTGCCGTTTTGCCGATATAAGTCTGATTTGGGTGCGCCACTATTGCACCACTGTTTCCGATCAGGAAACCATATCCGTTTTCATAGGGTTTTATAGTAGAGATAATATCTGCAAACCGATCCATTGTGAAATCGATACCGGACACGCCTAATGATTTACCATGGGCAATTATCGGCTCGCAAAAACTGACCATCATAATATCTTTTCCATCTATATTATACACGGTCGGCTCGGTAATAAATCCTTGCTGCGTTTTAAATGGTCTTGAATACCAGGCAGAACCTGGATCAGCCATGTCAGGGAGACTTGTGGCGTGTAATTCCGGAACGCTGCCGCTTCTATACCAGTACGCTGCAAATTGGCCGTTTTCAGCACTTCCAGGCACCCCTTTGAACTGTTCATCTTTTCCATCCAGAGCATCCGGTTCCCAGGTATTCCATACTCCCCAGAAGGTATCCTCTGTTGCGATAATCCGTTTCAGAATATTAATTAAGCGCAGTCGTCCGGCATCATCTCCAGACTCCTTGATCCCGCCTAACGTCACGGCCATGGTTCTGGAAGCATAGGCAGCAACCTCCATCTCGGAAGCAACCTGCTCTGCATATCTCTGTCCCATCTCGCTAACTAATTTCAGTGATTCCTGTTTTGAAGACCGGGTTGCAAGAAATCCTATAACACCAAAAGTTACGGCGAAACAAAGAAAGGCAATCCCGCATATCAGGATTGTCATCTTTAAGGTTAGACCTTTTTTGCTAGCCATCTTTAGCTCCTTGGAAAAATTTGCATACAGACGATTCGGATAATTTTAGAAAAATGATAGGCGAGAATTACGTATAAAGTCAAATTATACCCAACAGCTCAACCATCAAAATAAAGGCAGGAACCATGGGCAGATTCGGCTACACTTTGCCTATGCTACAAAATTTCGCTAACAGGCAAGTACCGTAATAAGACATTCACTTAACGAATATCGACAGCTGCAGGACTAAAGACATTCCTGCAAACTGCAGGTCAGTCAGAATCAAGACAGAGAGATGCCGCAAGAAGATTCAAAGAGCTTGTCAGCACAGAAAAAGCAAGGTCAATATACCGAGTACTTTTTCAACCCTCCGTGCTCAAAAGCTAGGAGGGTTGACAGGACTGGCAAGATCTTTTTAAAAGAGAGGGGTAAATCTTTAAACAAGATCTTTGAGGGCAAATTCAAGATCATCGATCAAATCTTCTATATTCTCGATACCGGTTGAATAACGGATCAACCCTTCCGGAATCCCGAGCCTGCTCCGTTCTTCGCGTGTACATTCTACATGACTGCTGGTTGCCGGAGGAGCAACGATAGTTTCTACAGCCCCCAAATTTCCAGCGGCATGGGCAAAACGCAGACGAGAAATAAATTTACCGACAGCATCCAGACTGTTTTCTTTCAGCATAAAACTTAAGATTCCACCAAATCCCCGCATTTGCCTGCAGGCGATGTCGTGACAGGGATGTGAAACAAGCCCAGGATAATTGACCTGTTCAACCGCAGGGTGCGTTTCAAGAAATTGGGCAACCTGCATCGCGTTGTCATTTTGTCTCCCGATGCGTAAATCGAGGGTTTTCATGCCACGTAACAATAAATAAGCTGCCATCGGATCTAAAACAGATCCGTGAATTTCACGATAATGGTAAATCCTTGCGATCAGTTCCTTGCTTCCGCAAGCCACTCCGCCAAGAGCATCTGCATGACCGCCAAGAAATTTTGTTGCACTATGAACTACCACATCCGCCCCCAAGGCAAGAGGGTTTTGATTGATAGGCGTCGCTACAGTATTATCAACTACTACCAGAGCCCCAACCTCGTGAGCAGCTTGTGAAAATTTTTCAATATCGAGAATTTTCGTCATCGGGTTGGTCGGGCTTTCAAGATAGAGTAACCGGCAACCCTTTTTTATCTCGTGATCAATCTGTGAATCATCACTGGTATCACACTGAATTGCCTCTATATTGAATTTCGGCATAAACTCGTTAAAAATGGCAGTAGTACCGCCATAGGTGTCTTTCACCGAAACAACCCGATCGCCACTGGCAAGCAGAGCAAAGAGTGTACTGCTGATTATTCCCATCCCCGAAGCGGCACTGGTTGCCGCCTCAGCATTTTCAAGACTGCGAACCTTTTCTTCAAAAACCTCTACAGTAGGATTACTGTTGCGAGTATAGATGTAGCCAGCTTTCCTGCCTAAAGCAACATCAAGCCATTCATCCATATCATGGTAACCAAAGGCTGCACTCTGCACAATCGGAACCTGAGTTGCACCAAGCATGCGATGCTCTTCTCCTGCCCAGATAGCACATGTCCCCTGTCCTGTTTTCCTTCTCATATCACGCTGTCTGATTTACTGATTTATCTGTTTAGTAGCACTCTATCTAAAAAGAGAATGTACAATTCACCGTTAACATCACATACAACGAATTCAAGGGATAAGCAAGGACAGCCAGGAAGGGAGTTCTATCTCTCTAGAATAGTTTACTGCCGATTTTTGCATTCACAGCAGGAGCCACAAAGGTTGCCTCGCCGCTTTCCGCTTTTGGATATTGCACCCCAAGCACCAGCACTTCAGAAATGAACGACCCCATTTGTTTTGGTTCAAAATTCAATACACCAAGTATAAGACGACCTTTAACCTCCTCAAGAGGATGCATGGTAAAGCGGCCGTAACTGATTCTCTTTCCAAACTTACCGAAATCTATCTCCATTCTGTAGGTCGGCTTATCTGTAGCTGTTTCAAGAGCAGCATTTATCACCCTGCCCACTCTAATATCGAGTCTGGCAAACGATTCTTCATAACTAACGATCTGTTTTGTCTCTTTCATGATACTATTTGTATATTCACGCTGAAGTTTTGATTTTTATCAGCAGATATGCTGAACAGGGATTATCTAGTATCCATAGCGTACAGTAAAATCGGAAAAGACTTCATCTGTAGCAACATCTTCTGTCACCAGATTATCAACACGAGCAAATTGTGGCCCCGATTTCATCCAGACTAGCATCTGAAAAACATCTCTTTCGTCTCCCTGCAGCATTGCCTCAACGGAACCGTCCAATCGGTTTTTCACCCAGCCGGTCAAACCTAACCGATTCCCTTCAAGCCGCGTACTTTCTCTGAAGCAAACACCCTGGACACGACCTGTAACCTGCACCCGGATCGTCTGCACTGTTTCATCCTCCTCTTAAGCTGGCTATTATGCTACCTACCCATTTTCAATCAGTTTTTAGACTGGGTGATTTCAGCTGAATTCTTTGCACTTTGCAAAATAATCGCGATCCCTTCCTGCAGAAATTTTTCCATCTCTTTGAAGGTTGTACTCATACCTATATCATAACGATTTTCATCAAATGTCTCCACCCGAACGACCTGGCCTATTAAAACAACCGGATCCCCAAGAGACATTGGAACCTGTACAGAGATAAGACTGCCGAGCGGCAGTGGTTCCGGATTTTCAAAGAGAATTCCCCCGACACAGATATCCTTGCTGATACCGGAGAACATTGGCGCATCACTAAAATCAAGTTCCTGTGTTAATACAGGAGCGTTCAGTTTTACACGGATATAGCGACGTTTTTCATCTTTGAAATGACATATCGTATTCTTTCCAGCACCCTTTGCCAGATAGACGGCACTGTCTGCCATGCGCAAGAGCTCAGCAGGATCAGATGTATTAAACGGAAACGATGCTATCCCCCCGCTGACACAGAGTGGAATGAGGCGCCCCTCATGTTGCAGGGGACTTGCTTCAACACATTTTCGAATTCTTTCAGCCAGAATAAAGGCACTGACATTATCGGTGTGACTTAAAAGAATGACAAATTCCTCTCCTCCGAAACGAGCTGCGATATCACTGTCTCTTTTGGCCTGGTTGATAAGAGATGCAATATGATGCAGCGCCTGATCACCCGCCAAGTGGCCGTATGTGTCGTTAACCGCTTTAAAATCGTCAACATCGAAAAAAAGGACTGCAAATTCCTCATCATAACGGCGTGAAAGTGCAACCTGTCGAGAAAAGACTTCATCAAAATAGGGCCGATTAAACAAGCCGGTTAACCGATCATGAACAGATTCATGGACAAGATTTTCATAAACACTTGTCTCAATCAGACGGGGCTGACTGATTAATCCTGCCACTGAATGAAGGTAGTCACTCAAGACGGTAGTTAGAGAAATAGCTCGATTCAGCCGGCTGCTCATAGCATCTCTATGTTCCTGCACAGCCTTCCAGTGTTCGGCAGCCTGCTCTTTATCAACGGCTAGACCTGACAAAAGCAAGAACAGCTCACTTAATAATTCAGCACCTTCACTCCCAACCAGATCATTGACAGCTTTGATAAAACTGTCATCATCGTTAATCTGCAATCTCAACCGAAACAGCTTTTCTTTCTGGTTCAAGGTCTCCCCCTTTTAGCCGGTGTCAGTAGACAAAGCTAGAGTATCACAACCCTTCAAAAATCTTTTACATCGTTCTCCAATTACTGGCACCGTCCTAACCTAACGAATTTCACCTGTCTTTTCAAACAAAACCTTAATCTGATAAAGCTTTCCCTACTCATCTATTGCTGACTCACATGCTGCAGAATTTCGAATGCACCTTTTTAGACCGTTATAAGGCTTTACACTACACTTTTTCGAAATAGAACTCATTGAATGAGTTGCAAAGAGAAAATCATCCATCCAATTAATATTCAACATTTTTTACATATCTTTACTCGCTACAGCAAAAGATAGACACTGATCCTGACTAGTCTCATCGTATGGAGGATTTATTCACCCAATGAATGTGAATAAAACAAACAAACTGCAGACTTACAAAATCGGATCGAGTGGAATCATTCGCCAGAACCATACTTTCAGCTTTTTTTTCAGTGGCGCATATTGATTCGGATTCTCCCTCCGGGAATCCCAGCTGTTTTGCGGTGAGATATCCTCTAATATTGACTGCTCAACTTTCCGCGCCAAACTCTCATCACTGATCAGCACACCAACTTCAGTATTGAGGTTGGCAGAACGTGGATCAAGATTGAAGGTCCCGACAAAGAGATGCTGATGATCAACAACCATGCTTTTTGCATGAATGGCAAAGGTCGGCGTCTCCTTCTCAATTTTTGTATATCGCTCAATCAGTGTCTGCTGAATTTTTGGTGACGGTTTGTATTCATAGACATTGATCCCCGCTTTCAGTATCTTTTTTCGCTGCTTGAAATAACCACTGAAAGCCTGCAGGTTATCAGTCGATGCAAGTGAATTTGTACTAATAGTCACATTCACACCTCGATTAACCAGTTTCTGAAACAACTCAAGTCCTCCTTCAGGCATTACCAGATAAGGTGACTGTATGAGCACACTCTCTTTAGCATTTGCCAGCACTTCAATCAGGGCATCAGTTGTTTTTCCGCCTCCGGTAAGCCCCTTGCCGCTGTTTTTACCGGGGTCATCATGGGCAAAAGAGACCTTCCCCCATATAAGGTTATTTCTCAGAGCATCAAACTTTTGCGGCATCGCAGAAAGACTCTGGCGGACATCCTCATTAAAATTTTCAGGGTTTTCTGCATACTGATGCAGTTCTTCATATATTTTTAACTGCTCAGTCCGGCTGATCATGTGCTCATCAAGCAGTGAAGTTAAAGGAACGGCCTGTTCCGATTTCCAGAATCTTTCAAAATTACTGTTCACCTCAAAAACAGCAGGCCCCACCAGTAAAACATCCCGATCACGAAAATTGTATTTATGATCGTAATCAAAATACTCATCGGCCATATTCCTCCCGCCTGTAATTGCAACGAGATTATCAACAGTGAAAGTCTTATCATGCATCCGCTGGTTTACCGACTTGAACTGCCTGGCAATATTGAATAGACGTTGAAGGGTGGTGGTCCCGACTGAATGTTTAGGGTTATATATTCGCACCTCAATTTCAGGGTGCAAGTTAAGTGCAACCATCACCCTGTCAGGGGCATTAATCAACAGATCATCCACCAGCACCCTTACCTTCACGCCCCTTTCAGCTGCACGCAGCAAAGATTCGGCAGCAAGAATACCGATGTTATCCGTTGACCAGATGAAATACTGTACTTCGATAGAACGGGCGGCATGGTCTGCTATCCAGGCCCTTGCCAAGAGAGATTCCTCACCTTTTTCTAATACATAGACTCCGCTTTGATCTTGATGCTGTGAGGTGAGCCCAGAAGTCAGTACCGACAGATTCTCTTCCTGATCGAGTTTCTCCGCAGCCCGGCTATTAACCGTAAATAGAATGGATTGACTGGTCCAAAAAAGGCAGAAAAAAAACAACAGACATCTTGCTGCATAGGCCATAGCACAGATCCTCATAAGCACATTTTACGATCATACAATGTGCACAAATTGTACACGACTAATTTTCATTTCTCTCCAAGTCAATCCATCAAAACACTTTTTACACATAAATTCAGCTTATTACAAACTTTTCCCCTACCTGGCATATCCCCTGCTATAAAAAAAGGAAAGCAGTCCCAGAATCAACTAAAATATGGAGGAAAATATGAAACAAAATAACAATAAACCGGATTCAATTACCACAGTATTTGCTGCAGCAGTTATCCTTATCGTCCTGCTCCTTTTCAATGACTCTCAAGCTGCTGGGCTTCTTAAACCAAAAAGCGGCAATCAGGATACGATCTCAATCAAATCACATCATGTCGATGTGACAATTAACAACGGTTTTGCTCGTACTGAAGTTGATCAGGTTTTTCATAACAGCTGCGATACCGATCTTGAAGCCCTTTACTCATTCCCATTGCCAAAAGATGCCAGTCTCTCGGAACTCAGCCTCTGGATCAATGGTCAAGAAGTTACCGGTGAGGTACTGGAAAAAGAAAAAGCCCGTCAGGTATATGACGACCAGAAAGCGAAGGAAAACCAGACTGCAATCGCTGAAAAAGACTCTTACAAAACCTTCAACATTTCGGTTTATCCTGTAGCAGCCCAGAACGACACCAGAGTACGGCTTGTCTATTACCAACCGCTTGAAATTGACCTAAATATCGGTCGTTACGTCTACCCGATGGAAGAAGGCGGTGTGGATGAAGAAAGAATCGCTTTCTGGTCTGTTGATTCAACAGTTACCGAATCCTTCAACTTTGACCTGACACTCAAATCAGCCCAACCGATTAAAGACGTCAGACTGCCGGGGCAGCCTAATGCACTCATTGAAAATATGAGCAGCAACAATGAAGAAAACGGCAACGGCTACATCTATCATGCTTCGATAAGTAATCAGGAGGGAAAATCCTCCATAGGTGAAGATATAGTGTTCTACTACAGACTTGATGATACTACTCCTGCTCGGGTTGAAATCGTGCCTTATCGTGATAATGAGGGGAATGGAACCTTTATGTTGACCGTAACTCCTGCAGCCTCATTGACCACCATTAGTGAAGGTATCGACTGGGTATTCGTTCTCGATATTTCAGGTTCAATGAGCGGCAGCAAAATAGCTACTCTGGCAGACGGTGTAGCACGGGTCATCGGTAAGATGAATTCATCTGATCGTTTCCGCGTTGTTACCTTTAACGATTCCGCCAGTGATCTCACCCGCGGTTTTATCAATGCAACCCCTGAAAATGTAACCCAGATAATCAATACTCTGAAAAGTATCGAGGCAAACGGTGGGACAGCCCTCCATGCCGGGCTTGAAATGGGGGTAAAAAAGCTCGATAGCGAAAGAACAACTTCAATTGTCCTGGTTACCGATGGCGTTGCCAATATCGGTCCCACCGGTCACGACGAATTTATAAAACTCATCGACCAGAAAGATATTCGCCTTTTCACCTTTGTTATAGGCAACAGCAGTAATCGACCGCTCCTCGAAGATCTGGCTAAGGCCTCCAACGGCTTTGCAATGGATATTTCAACCCGGGATGATATCTACGGTAAAATTCTGCAGGCTAAAAACAAAGTACTGTATGAGGCAATGCACGATGTTAATATCAAAATCAGCGGTGGTAAAACCAGCGATCTCACCCCTGCACAACCGGGTTCACTCTATCGCGGTCAACAGCTTGTGATGTTCGGCCATTACCAAAAGCCAGGACCTGTTACCATCAACATGGAAGCTAAAATTTCCGGCCAGGTTCAGGAATGGAGCTGTGAAGCAGTATTGCCTGAGATCGACACCGACAACCCTGAAATCGAAAGGCTGTGGGCTCTTTCCACCATTGAAGAAGTGATGAACCAAGTCCGTGTACATGGTGAAGCAGAAGATTTGAGAAATAATATTGTCGAACTTGCCACCAAATACTCGCTTGTTACCGACTACACTTCAATGGTTGTGCTTGACGAATCCGAAATGGAGAATCTTGGCATCGACCGTCAAAACAGCCAGAGAATTGCAAAAGAACGCCAGGCGCAGGAAACTCGTCAAACTGCACCGGTGCAGAATTACCGTGTTGATAAAAAAGATAACTCAATGTTCCACGGTGCCCCATCACCTGGTGTCGGCTCCGGTCCGGTTGGGCCATGGTTTCTTCTGGTACTTTTGGGCTGCGGTCTGTTTAATCGCCAAAGAAATAAGAAGTAACTTTATTATTCTAATTCACCGGAAGAGGGACAGGTATGAAACTTTACTCTCACAAGAACAGTCTCGGCAAAGCAGCCTTTATAGTAATGACAATACTTTGCAACAGTCATCTCTTGCTGGGCTTGCCTCCATCCTGGTCCCTTTTCCGCCTCGACGAAGTCATGCACGGGCAGTTGTGGAGGCTAATTACCCACCCATTCACCCATGTCAGTTTTTATCATTTGACAGTTGATCTCACAGCAACCTGCATGCTTTTTTCTCAGCTTCGCTCTTCCTTCGTCAACAGATCGCTGCTATTCACATTGTGTTCAGCAGCGAGCCTGTTGTCTGTTGTTCTCTTCTCCCCCCACCTGCTTACGTCTGGATATTGCGGTCTTTCCGGCACAGCTCACGGTTTCATGAGTTATCTAGGCATACAGTGGCTTCACGACAGTTTTAAAATAAAAGAGCCACGGTTCATTCCTCCGCTCTCAGGAATGATTTTCCTTATTAGCAGTGCAGGAAAGAGCATTTTTGAGGTCATGACTGGCGAAGTCCTTTTCTCAAGCCTTCACATGGGCGAATTAGGAATCCCCCTTGTCCATGCACATCTGGGAGGAGCCATGGGAGGCATTTTAAGCTATTTTGTACTGCAAACTCTATCATCTGATAATAAACAACCAGATGCTACTGCTCATAGTCGATGTATTTCTTCACCGTCCTGCGATCAAGCCCGGTAATACGCCCCACACCTTCATAGCTCTGTTGTTGTTGATAGAGAACACGGCAATACTGGCTGAGAAGCTCTTGAGCAGTAAGTTCATGGCCCGTCAGCAGATCAGCCAGACTTTCATGTTTATCGGCAACAAACTGCCATTCATAGCTGTTGCTGATGAGAATCCTCCTCACGCATTGCTCAAGTTCCCTTATATTACCAGGCCAATGATATCCTGACGGCTGATTTTCACGTATATATGATGCAACCTTTACTTCAAGCTCTTCGCTCGTCTGACCGAGAATTTTCGGGATTATATGAGAAAGCAGCAAAGTGATCTCATCTGCGTTTTCCTGTAATCGCTGTTCAAGACTCGGAACATGAATCACATCGGAACAGAGACGATAATAAAAATCATCACGCATTTCACCTTCCTGCCGCAGCTTTTCCAGTGACTTGTTTGTGGCGGCAATAACCCTGCCTTTAAAACGTTCCCCCGCTCGACTGCCCACCGGTGTAAACGTTCTTTCCTGCAGAACCTGCAGCAGTTTAATCTGCACCGGAACAGAGACGTCACCTATTTCATCAAGAAAAATAGCCCCGTGTGGACTGCACCGTGAAAAAACGCCCGCATGAGAATCGACGGCCCCGGTAAACGCCCCTTTTTTATGACCGAAAAGCTCCGATTCTATCAGCTGTTCAGGAAATTGTGAAAGGTTAATGGAAATAAAATTGCGTGAGAAACTCTCAGCAAAGGAATTTTTCGTTCGATTAAAAGGTATATAACCTGAACGCCCGATGGCAGAAGCAGCGAGCCCCTTGCCGGTACCGGTTTCACCAAGAAGCATAGTGGAAAAATCTTCAAGCCTGTTCCAGAGAAAACGTTCATACAATTCTATGTCACAGGTAAATATATTATTCCACAGCCTCTTTCTCAGATCACGTACACATTGGCTTCTCCCTGCAATACGGCTGATGAAAAAATAGCCTCTTCGCATCTGAAAAAACAAAGAGAAATATCGCTCTGCCTGGTTTTCTTCAAAATCGTAACGTGCCAGCTCCTGAAAAAAGTGATCAGCAAATTCCACCTTACATGGTTGATCACCCCGTTCAATCTGCTCCAGAATATGTTCGTCAAATCCATCACAAAACTTATGAAATAAGCGAAAGAGGACACCATAATAAAAGAGCTGCCGATCTTCACTATCGGTAAACTGGGCTGGCAGCTTTCCTTCAACAGTCCGTTCGATGATCTTTTCAACCCTGTAAACCAGTGAAGCGAGTATTTCTTCTGTTGGTGCAGAGGAATCCATTCCGGTAATTTCCAGATCAACACTCAGCCTGTCGCTGCTGAACGGATTGGCAGTAATGGCAGTTTTAATTTTTTTAAAGAATTGTCTTTCCTCAGAACGCATAATCCCTCCCGTACATTATTTGTACAAACACAATACACAGAAAGTTCTTTCAACTCTACTTTTTTAACAAAGCCAACACAGAAAAACGAATTTATTCTGTATTTTCAAAGTTTTATAGATAATACAGATTCTGGCATAATTCATGGAATGCACTAAGCAACCATCAACAAAAATTCTTAGGAGGATAACATGAAAACCAGTAGCGCAATTTTAGAAACCATTTTATTACTTCTCCCCTGGTTTGGCTTTCTAGCCTGCTTCATAGAGAAATTCACATTTTAAACAAACATGATACTTAGTTGGTCAGAAATGGAGAAACCTTTGCTAAAATCAGAAACAAAGAATCATCAGACAAGGGTATTAGCCAGTGCCGTTATAAAGAAACTGCTGCGGTTAAGATATAATATACAAATTATCGGATTGGAGATAATCCAAACAAGGAATGATCAGGCAACCCTTTTCCTCCCTAACCATCCTTCATTGATTGACCCGGTAATGATCACAACCACCCTGTCACCAAGGTTTCTTCCAAGGCCGCTTGCCGACAGTGACCAGGCAGCCAAGCCCATTGCAAAACAAGCCATGAATCTGGTCAATCCCATTCTCATGCCTGACCTCACTACCTATGGCCGATCTCACCTTGGCAGCGTCAAGGCAGCCTTGAATGAGGTGGCCAGCTCTTTGAACGAAAACGAAGATATTCTCTTTTATCCCGCTGGACGAATTTATCGATCAAACAAGGAAAATATCGGCAGCAATTCAGGTTTATCATACCTGCTCCAGAAAGCGCCTCAAACCAGGATAATACTCGTCAGGATATCCGGTCTCTGGGGCAGCTGTTTTAGTAAAGCAGGAGGAAAGTCCCCATCATTCGCAAGCACGGTGCCAAGACTTCTGCGCTATCTACTGGTGAACGGTATATTTTTCGGTCCAAAACGAAAAGTGACTATTGAATTCATTGAAGACAACAGTCTAGCAAAATTAAACAACCGCAAAGATGTTAATCAATATCTGGAAGACTTCTACAACGGGGTAGATACCGGTTTATCCTCTGTACCCTATTACTGGTTTCAAAAGGAAAAAGGAGGATATTCCCCCGAACCTGCATCAATATGATTCCCCGATGCATATCATGTGCAGCAATGCTTTTACAGGGAGTAAAACTTAAACATCTCCGTCGTTGACAGTCGTTGACATGTTTTTTCCTTAACTCATTGCATGCAACGGTAACAGACCATGATACATGATAGATTTTCAATGATTTTTCCGGCCGAATTTTCTGCTATCCCTGTCGCCCCGAGTGTGAGATAAATTACCTGCCGGATGCTAATGAAAAGCAAACGGGTAATTCCTTGCCAGTTATGGCGATTTACAATGTGAAAGCAGGTACTGAGCAGACCTGCAAAGAGCAGGTCTTAGTCTCTTTTGAAAATAGAACATTTTCTACAGGATGGGCCTCAAAGAGCTTTGTCGCTGTTTTGCACAACGGATTCATTTAAGCCCGGGATGCTTATACAGTTCATGTTCAACCTGTTGTGTATTTTCTGAATTGTAACGGATAATATTCTGCAAATGAAACAGGTTCTCCGGATCAATTGAGGTGAATTTCACACTGATTTCCCTGCCATCTGTTCTGACTATTTCCCCGGCAATCTGTACAACAGGAGCCATATGATCCAGAAAAATCTTAACAACAACATCCTGCCCCAGGCGTAGATCTGTTGTCAAAGAGGCCGTTTCTAAACGGCATCCTCCAACACTGAGATTTGCAATCCGGTCAAAATCAAGTTGAAGTCCGTATGTCTCAAGCCTGGCCCTGACGTTAAACACAATCCTGCTGAATCGTCTCTTTTCTTCAGTCATTGTTCTCTCCCGATCATACGTTCAGAACGAAGTATTACCACAGCCACAACTCTTGATAGTTACAACATGCTGTTGTCTTAGTAACCAAAAAACTATTTTAATTATAAACTATTACGCAGCAGCAGCTCAAAAGAACTTTTTGCAGAATTTCATTTCACAATACAAACCAGAAATAAAATAAAAAAAAGGGTGCACTCTTAAAAAGAATGCACCCTTTAAATACCTGTTACTGAATCAATTAATGGTGTTTAGCAGGCTTGATATCAGATGGCTTATATTTGTGAAGACTGTGAAGGATATGAACCTCTTCTTCCGGTTTATACCCTGTTTTCATAGACTCAAGTGACCCTGCAATTGCAAAGATCGACATGTAACAATGGGTTAGAAAAAACGCCACGATGATCATACCAAGAACATTGTGAACCATCACAGCAATCCGAACATAATCAAGCTGCGCACCGAATCCCCAGATGATGTATCCGGTTGCAAGCATTAACAAACCACCAGGTATTGCGCACCAGTACCACATCTTTTGACCGGCATTGAATTTCTTTGCCGGGATTGGAACTTTCTTCTTGCTCAGGTATCCACCCAGGATGAAAATCCATTTAATATCACACAACGCAGGCAGCATATCCTTAAACCAGATGATAAGCATGCAAAGAACTGCCGGTGTAGCGGTTATCGCAGCAAAGATATGAATGTAGCGGGCAAGACGAATAAAGGGCCCGCCTCCGAAAAAATGTCCGGTAACGATGAGCAATCCGGTAATGGTTAAGGCAGAAAATGACGCTGCCGCAATAAAATGTATAATTCTGGCAAATAACGGGAAAAACAGAATCTGATTTCCCCCATGATCAAAATGTTTTGCTCCTACTATCGCAAGATGAAGAGCAAAAATTACCGGAATTATTGTAATGATTCCCAGGAAAACGTACATAAAATACTCGTTTCCCTGCAGATAGGTGAAGAGTCCACCGTATTTCTGCCAGTCTCCTGTTATAATTCCAATCAGCTCACCAAAGTACGCTGATACAGAACTGGTCTGAGTTGCGGTTACAGCTCCGGCAGACATAGCTCCGAATGCAAGCAGACCAAACAGCGCAGAAACGGACAGCACCACTTGTTTAAAAAAACTCTGCATGGTTGGCTCCTGTGGTGCACGCTGACAACCAGCATGCACCACGATTATTATCACTTTTCGTTGTATGCCTTTTCCCATCCCCAGGCATTAGCCCCGGAACCCCGCTGAAAGACACGCTCACGATAGACATCTGCAACTATATCAGCGTCCCCTGCCAGCAGTGCTTTGGTGGCACACATACCGGCACACAGCGGTGGTTTGCCTTCTGCTATGCGGTTTTGACCATAAAGATGTTTCTCTTCCTCGCTGAAAGTCTCTTCAGGCCCGCCGGCACAGAAAGTACACTTATCCATGGCTCCGCGTGCACCAAAAACAGCCCCTTTCGGGAACTGAGGTGCGCCGAACGGACATGCCATGAAGCAGTATCCACAACCGATACAGGTCTTTTTGTTCACCAGAACAACACCGTCTTCACGCTGATAAATCGCATCAACCGGACACACTGCCATACATGGTGCATCAGCACAGTGCATACAGGAAACAGAGATAGATTTTTCACCGGGCTTTCCCTGATCAAGGGTGATCACACGACGACGATTTACACCGACAGGTACGTGGTGTCCTTCTTTACAGGCTACAACACAGCCACTACAGTCTATGCAACGATTGACATCACATAAGAATTTTAGTCTAGCCATTATTCAATCCCTCCTCATCAGGCTAAGCTGATATTGCACAGACCATCTTTTGTAGCCTGAATCTGAGTAATAATATCATACCCGTAGTTGGTGACGACGTTACCGGAGTCACCGTGTACCCATGGGGCATGACCTTCGGGATACTTGTCTTCATAAGACTCACCTTCCCAAGTACCGGCAAAGTGGTACGGTATAAAGATTGTTGTCTCATCAACCCTCTCGGTAACAAAAGCCTTACATTTGATCTTGCCGCCCTCAGGGGAGGTAATGAAAACCATTGAACCTTCTCTTATGCCAAGGTTATTTGCAAGTCTTGGGTTAATTTCTGCATACATTTCAGGCTGCAGTTCAGCAAGATACTTGTTGGATCTTGTCTCTGCACCAGCCCCCATGTGTTCAACCTGACGACCTGTAGTAAGGATGTAAGGGAACTGCTTATACAGATCAGGCTTCTGCTCACTTTCATATCTGGTATCAACCCTGAAATGATTCTCTTTATCCTTATATGTTGGATAACG
>QKIH01000170.1 GCA_003249645.1 Desulfobulbaceae bacterium
GTTATCCCAGCAAAATGGAAGGGTTTTTCTTTTCAGCTTATAGTCTCGCTGGAGTGATGAGGTTAATTTACAGCGAGTTCTGAATTGGGGATGCTTCTTTTTCGGTAGAGCCTGATATCCTCAATTTCCCATGGCTTATCTGTGTTGGGGGCGACTATTTTGATGATTATCCCATTTGCTGGGGCTGGCTCGAAATGTTTGATGTAATAGTTTGTCCCTTTAACAAGGCGGTCTCCATTTATGATGAAATGGTCCTTTATGCCGCTGTTTACAGGGATAAGTGGTGAAGCTGTTTTGCTGCTGTTTTGTTCAGTGTAGGCAGATAATGAAATTTCAGGAGTGTTTTCGAACCCTTTCTTGTGAATAAGCTCAATTCCTGCTAGTTCTTCCAGAGAGTTAAAAAGAATTTCTATTGCCAGGTGTTGATGCTGTTTTATCGGTGATGTCCAGTTTCGGATTTCTTTGATTTCTTGTCTCGTGTTGTCACGATCGCTATAAAAATATGTACTATATTGATCATCTGCGATTTCCTCTAACACATGTGATCTGTGAGAGAGAAATTGTGAGTAGATGAAAAACGAATCTTTTTCAGTGCGTTGATAGCTGATATTCTGATGTTCCAATATTTTTTCAAAAAACTCGGCTGATGTGCGGGTTGCCGGGGTGTTTGTTAAGACATAAACTGCTTTCTCTGTTTTATCGACCAGTTTTTTATAAGGGGTTGGCCATTCAGGGAAACGCTCATTGAAAGGCTGGGAGCAGATAATGTTCCCTTGAGACTCATACGTGATGCGGTATGACAGCCAGAAAGAGGCGTAGCAGTGTGTTGTGCCCTGCTGTTTCAGCAATTCAAGAAGAGACTGAATGTTTTCAGTATCTGCCAGTTGCTGAATTTCCCCGGGCGTCCTCCAGTCACGAAAGACTTTTTCATAGGTGCAAACATTATACAGTGCATAACAGCAGACAAAAACCATCGTTATTTTCTGCAGCAGCGGGAAAGATTTCTGAAAAATCTGGCCGACAAGAAACGGCATGGCAAACACTACGAATATAACATAACGACAATTAGATGAATCGTTTTGATGTGTTGCAAACATGCCTATTGTAACAAACGATACTATGACAGCGAGATCACCCAGATTACATTCGGGCCATTTGCCGGTTAAGAGTTCTTTGGCAGCTGAAAATAATCTCTGCAGTGTGTAAAGAAAAACAATGATACCGTAACCACTCAGAATTGTAATAAAGAGTATTTCTGGTGATTTGACTGCCGAGAACTTAAAATCTGGAAAGATTGGGAAGGAAAACCCCATTGCCCGACCTATTGTGCCAGAAAGGGTCAAAAATGTTTTTTCGGAAAAGACCTCGCTTAAAGGAAACATTGGTGGAATATTGCTGTAGGCACCATCAACCCTGGTTATTGCAAGAAGATATGGGGCCAGCCCCGATATCAGTCCGATGAAGAAGAAAAATAATTTCTGTAATCCGGATAAAAAGGAGCTGCCGTCGAAAAAGATGTAAACAAGAATTGCAAGCGTAATGCTTAACGTGAGCAGATGATTGCTCAGCATTATTCCGCAGAACAGGCCGGTGAGGGAAAAGTATATGAAAGGGACTTTTGACGTGTTTTGAGCTTTATAGACAGTCAGTACACTGCTTGCAGCCAAAAATATTGAGATCGTATATTGAGGCGGCGTATAGGCAAAGGTAAAAATCAGCCAGTACCCGGAGGGAAAACAGAGAAGCAGCAACGGCCACCAGCAATCCCTCTTCTTCATGAACTGGAAAATCAGGAAGATTGAGAAAATCAGGACAAAGCACTCCATTATGTATGCCTGGTATCGTATTCCTAATCCGTTGCGGGGCAGCCATTCAATAAAAGGAGATATCAGGTAGGATTCAACCGGGAACTGGTAAGGTTGCCCTGTGAACAGCAGAGGCCGAAAACCTTTTGAAATTTCATCTGCAAGAAGAAGTACTGTTGCTTCGTCGCTTGTGATCGGTAGTTGATCAATGCTTGTAATAAAAAGTATTGTGCGGATAATTAGGGCGACTGAAAGTAGCAGTAGGATGAACAACTTGTAATTATTTTTAAAAAATGGACCTGCTGATGAAAAGATGTGATTTGGCATCGGTGTAAAAAAAATCTGTTAAGCACTCTTGGTGCAAAGAATGATTTTACTCAATACATTTCTCTGAAATTATATGATTATCCGTTCTTTCTGCATAGAGGCTGAGACAATTCAACTTCTTGGCAGGAGAAAAATACAGTTTCGAAAAGCCAGCATATCATAAATATAGAAACAATTTATATACATAATATACAATTCATGCCAGTAAATTCAGTTTGAATAATGAGCGGACGGTGTGGATAGCTATAAACTTGCTCTGAGAGTAGGAACACGCTAGGATAGATCAATACATATTTATTTTTATGTCATGAAAGGAAGGTGAACGTGTTCGGCTATTTTCTCCGCCGGTTTCTGCTGGTGGTTCCAACATTTATCGGTGTTACCCTGCTGGTCTTTACCCTGACCAGATTTGTTCCCGGCGGACCAGTGGAACGGATGATTGCCCAGATGCAGCAGCAGTCCATGGAAGGCGGCAGGATGGCCAGAACGGAGATGAATCAGGCCCTTTCGCAGGATCAGATTGATGAGCTTAATGCCTATTACGGACTTGATAAACCGATCCTGACCGCCTACTGGCAGTGGCTGAAGAAGGTGGTTAAGCTTGATCTCGGAGAATCGACACGCTATTACGAGCCTGTCTGGTCGATGATTGCAGAGCGGGTGCCGATCTCGCTTTTTTACGGTCTATGGACCTTTATCATTGCCTATGCGGTCTCGATTCCACTTGGTATCATTAAGGCTCTCAAGCATGGAACATCCGTCGATCATCTCTCTTCATTTCTTATTTTTATCGGTTATGCCCTGCCGTCCTATGTGGTTGGTGTCTTTCTGATCTCTATTTTTGCCTATGGTCTCGACTGGTTTCCCATGGGCGGATTCACTTCTGCGGAATATGATTTTCTTGACAGCAGCTGGCTGAAATTCCTTGATGTGATGAAGCATGCTGTGCTGCCGCTTATCTGCTATGTAATCGGCGACTTTGCTGTGCTCACCATGACCATGAAGAACAACCTGATGGAAAATCTGGCCGCGGATTATGTTCGAACTGCCATTGCCAAAGGGCAGCCGTTTCACAGGGCGGTGCGAAAACATGCCCTTCGTAATTCCCTTATTCCCATTGCTTCGCACCTGGGGAATGTCATCAGCGTTTTTATCGGCGGGTCATTTCTCATAGAGGTGGTTTTTGATATCGACGGTATCGGCCTGCTCGGCTATGAATCAATCATGGAAAGAGATTATCCGGTGGTCATGGGGATTCTGGCGATATCATCGATGCTGCTTCTGATCGGCAATATTCTTTCTGATATCTGTGTGGCGCTTGTTGACCCGCGCATACGATTCGGGGAGCAATGAAATGGCCAGATCATTTTTCCCGCAGATGAATCCGGTAACCGTAAAAAAGCTCCGGCGCTTTCGTTCAATAAAACGTGCTTTCTACTCGGCTCTTATCCTGTTTTTTCTGGTGATCCTGTCACTGTTTGCCGAGCTGTTGGTCAACAGCAGGGCTGTTGTAGTCTGGTATGATGGAGCGCTCTCTTTCCCTACCTATTCTGCAGTCAGAACGGGTGCAGATTTCGGGCTTGATTACCAGTATGAAGTGAACTATCGAGAGCTTCAGCAGCTCTTTCAAAAGCAGAACCAGGGCAACTGGCTGATCATGCCTCCGGTTCCGTATAACCCGTATGAACAGGATTTTTCAGCAGAAAACTCTCCTCCTCACCCTCCTTCAGTGGCAAAGAAGCACTATTTAGGCACCGATGTCTCCGGCCGTGATATTCTGGCAAGGCTGGTCTACGGGTTCAGGATCGCTATTGGCTTTGCATTTATGACCATGTTTCTCTGTTTTTTGATCGGGGTCTCTTTCGGCAGCATGATGGGGTATTACGGCGGTCGGTTCGACATTATCTCCCAGCGTTTTATTGAAATATGGTCAATGGTGCCGACGCTTTATGTGATCATGATTATGGTCTCAGTCATACGGCCCAATTTTATGCTCTTTGTCGGCATAAATGTACTGTTTGGCTGGATCGGTATGACATGGTACATGCGAACCATGACCTATAGGGAGAAATCGAGAGAGTATGTGCTGGCGGCACAGGCCCAGGGCGCTTCGACATTTCGTATTATTTTTCACCACATTCTGCCCAACACCATGGTGATGATTGTCACGCTCGCACCCTTTGCCATAGTCGGTAATATTACCCAGCTTACCGCTCTTGATTTTCTCGGACTCGGTTTGATGCCGCCGACTCCGAGCTGGGGCGAACTGCTGCAGCAGGGTAAATCAAATATGGAGGCATACTGGATATTGGGCTCCGTGGTTTCTGCTATTGTTCTGGTATTAACCATGGTCACTTTCATTGGTGAGGGGATTCGCGAGGCCTTTGATCCGCGGCAACACACCAGATATATCTGAGAGAATAGGATGATAAATCAAACACAACAGCGTTGCAGAGCAATAACAATCCGTTCACTGGTTTTTCTTTTAATGCTTATCACCCCTGTGTCGGTGCTGGGTGCGGAGCTGCCGGAAAATCTGAACTGGATCAGTAATAACGAAGAACCGTTATTTGCCGATCCACAGGCAAAGCAGGGAGGGATATATCGTCTTTACATCGAATCTTTTCCGCTTACCATGCGCACGGTCGGGCCTGATTCAAACGGCTCGTTTCGCGGCTGGCTTCTGGGCAATGCCATGTCTCTGGTTGATATGCATCCGGATACCAGAAAAAGAACACCCGCTCTTGCCACTGCCTGGGCCTACGGAGATGACAACAAGACTGTTTATTTCAAGCTCGACAAACGGGCTAGATGGTCTGACGGAGAACCGTGCACTGCTGCGGATTTCACCTTTATGATCGAGATGATGCGGTCTAAGAATATTACTGCTCCCTGGTATAACGACTTTTATACTAATACCATTGCCGGAGTGACCGTATACGACGATTATACAATTTCTGTGCAGACGGTTACTGAACATAACCCTGAAGAACTGATCGATTATGTCAATCTTGGACCGGCACCTCGTCATTTCTATAATGGTTCGATTCCTGAAGATTATGTTAAACGGTATAACTGGAGGCCTGAACCGACCCTGGGACCTTATCATGTCGGGGATTTCAAAAAGGGCAAATATGTCACACTGGAAAAAACAGAAAACTGGTGGGGATATGCAAATCGCTACTACCAGCACCGCTATAATGTCGAGGCGATTATCTTAAATGTTATCCGTGATAATGATATTGCCCTGAAACACTTTCATAAAGGGGATCTCGATTCTTTTCCGATGCTGTTTCCATCGCTCTGGCACAACAAGGCCAAAGGTGAACTGTATGATAAGGGCTATATTCGTAAAGCCTGGCTCTTTAACCAGACGCCGCAGGGCGCCGGCGGCATCTGGCTGAATCTGAATGTGCCTCTCCTGCAGGACATCAATGTTCGTCAGGGTATTGCCCATTCACTGAATTTCGACAAGATGATCGAGCAGGTTCTGATGGGGGATTATGTCAGGATGCAGAACTTCGGTTCCGGTCATGGCAAATATGATGATCCATCTATCCGGGCACCGAAATACGATATTGAGAAGGCCATTTCCTCTTTTGAGGCTGCCGGCTTTACTACTCTTGGACCGGACGGCATTCGGGTAAACAGCGACAATCAGCGTCTTTCTATAGAGCTTACCTATCTTACAGCCATGCATAATCCGAGAGTTGTTGTATTAAAGGAAGAAGCGAAAAAATGCGGGCTCGATATTGAACTCAAGCTCATTGACGGTGCGACAGGGTTCAAGGCACTGCTGGAGAAAAATTTCCAGGCCACTTTATTGAGTATGTCCTCTTCTCTTATTCCCCATTACTGGGAATATTTTCATTCAGCCAATGCCAAAACCCAGACCAATAACTTCACCGGCTATAAAGATGAAGAGATGGACAAGCTGATTGATGCCTACGACGATGAATTTGATATTGATGTCAAAGCCTCGCTTTCTCATCAGATTGAGCAGAAGATACATGACAGTTATACAGTCATTCCCGGTTATGCAGTACCATTCAGCAGGGCCGCCTACTGGCGTTGGGTCAGACTGCCTGAAAATCTCGGCCCCGCCTTGAGTGATGATATAACCGATGCCGCCGGCATGGGATATGGTCTCTTCTGGATTGATAAAGAAATGCAGGAGGAAACACACAAGGCAATGAAGTCAGGCAAGGTTTTTAAACCGGTGACCACTGTCGACAAACGTTTTCTTGATGTGCCCTGATCATGGTTGATATGGCTGAAACATTGCTTGAGGTTGAGAATCTCTGTGTCGAGTTTCACCTTACTGACGGTGACAGGCAGACGTGTGTGCCGGTGCTTGACGGTGTCAGTTTTTCCCTGGAGCCTGGACAGACTCTTGGGTTGGTTGGTGAATCGGGATGCGGCAAGAGTGTGACAGCGCTGTCAATTATGAGTCTTTTGCCAAAACCTATGGCGCAGGTCAGCGAGGGGCGGATTCTGTATCAGAAAAAGGGAAACAGCATTGATATTGCAGCACTTGCCCCTGAGGAACTTTACAGGATGCGGGGCAACCGCATTGCGATGATCTTCCAGGAGCCTATGACAGCGCTCAATCCGGTGTATACTGTTGAGCAGCAGGTTGCAGAAGTCTTTATCCTGCATCGGCCGGAAATGACAAAAAAAGAAAGACGCTCTGCGGTGCTCGAATTACTGCACAAGGTAGGGATTTCGGATCCCGAATCGAGATTGAAAGCCTATCCTCATCAACTTTCCGGCGGCATGCGGCAGCGGGTTATGATTGCCATGGCTCTTGCCTGCAGACCGGATATCCTGATCGCAGATGAGCCGACAACGGCACTTGATGTAACCATTCAAGCCCAGATCCTGGAGCTCATGCAGCGGCTGCAGCAGGAGACCGGTATGGCAATCATCTTTATTACCCATGATCTCGGCGTGGTTGCCGAACTATGTGACCGGGTAGTTGTCATGTATGGCGGCAGGGTGGTGGAGAGTGCTGAAACCGTTTCATTGTTTGATATGCCGTCGCATCCATACACCATGGGATTGCTGCGCTCTATTCCTCAACTGAACAGGGGCAGCAAAGGACGGCTTGAAACAGTCGAGGGCACGGTCCCCTCTCCTGAAGAAAGAGGCAGAGGGTGCGGTTTCGCCAATCGCTGTGAATATGCAGAACAGCTGTGCCGTGATCTGTTACCGCCGTTGCGACAAGTCGGGGTTTTGCGCACTCATCTTGCATCCTGTCATTTTGCAGAGAAGATCAATCTTCAAAAGAAAGGAGACCGGTGATGGCTGATTCTCCTCTTCTGCAGGTCGAACATCTTTATCATAGTTTTTCTGTTGGAAACGGTTTCCTGAAAAAACAGAATACCCTTCAGGCAGTAAGTGATGTCAGTTTTTCACTTGCTCAAGGCGAAACACTTGGCATTGTTGGTGAATCCGGCTGCGGGAAATCAACTCTCGGCCGTGCCCTGCTCAGGCTTTATCAGCCGACATCAGGCACAATCCGGTTTCTGGGGGAAGATATCACCCACCTGACAAAAAAACAGATGAAGCGGGTGCGCAGAAAAATCCAGATGGTTTTTCAGGATCCCATGGAGAGTCTCAACAGCCGGCATACGGTGTATGATATTCTCAGTGAACCTTTTGCGATCCATAAACTTGGAACCACTGCTGAAAGAATCAAATGGGTCGATGAACTGCTCACCCGGGTCGGCCTACCGACTTCGTCTGCTGCACTATACCCGCATGAATTTTCAGGAGGACAACGTCAGCGCATAGGTATTGCCCGGGCAATAGCCTTGCAGCCCGATCTGCTGGTCTGTGATGAGGCGGTATCCGCGCTTGATGTCTCGGTTCAGGCACAGGTGATCAATCTGCTGCTGGATCTGCAGGAGCAGATGAAGCTGACGATCATCTTTATTTCACATGATCTTTCAGTGGTTAAGCATATCTCTGATCGCATTGCGGTCATGTATCTGGGACGGTTTGTTGAGCTGGCTCCGGCTGAAGAGCTTTACCATTCACCTCAGCATCCATATACCAAGGCCCTGATATCGGCAATTCCGGTCGCTGATCCGAAAAGAAAAATGAAACGGATTGTCCTTCAAGGGGATGTGCCTTCACCGATGCATCCGCCTTCGGGCTGTCCTTTTCATCCGCGATGCCCGTATGCGGCAGAGAGCTGTAAAGTTACTGCGCAGCACTTAGCCGCGTTGGATTCAGATGCGATAAGATTTGCAGCATGTGACAGAATTAAACTTATCAATAACTGATGGGGAGCGTATGCATAAACATAATTGTGCGGCCTGTGCGTTCAGGAAAAAATACGATCAGGCACCGAAATCATTTCTGGGCAGACTCTGGCGGTTTCATATAAACTGGTGTCCCGGGTGGAAATCCTACATGAACTCTTTGGATGAAACAGAGAGAAAAGCCCTGGCTGAAAAATATCTTTTGCAAAAGTTTCTCTCATAGCCACTGTATAATGAATATTGATGAGAGCGATTCATCACATCATACGACAATAATTGCTGAATGAAGGCTGGTTTGGTCAGCTCAAAACTACGGAGCAAACGGTGAGCACGAATAGAAAATACAGATGGATGGTTATTGGGGCCCTGTTGAGCTTTGCAGGACCGGCGGGTTGGTACGTATTCGAGCATATGTTCTCCGATTCTACGGTTCCTTCAAACATGCACCCTTATTTCTATGCTGAGCTTATAACGCTCTTTTCTTTCACGCTTTTCGGACTGATTCTCGGTTATTTTGCAGATAAGACAGAAACGGCGAGTTTGTGTGACGGATTAACCGGTGCCTATTCCAGGCATTATGTTCTGCTCAAGCTTGATGAGCTGATGAAGATGAATCGACAGCATGGCAGAAACTTTTCTCTTATCCTATTTGATCTGGACAACTTCAGTCAGGTCAATGAAAAGCACGGCCTTCTTGTTGGTGATTCCCTCCTTGCTATCTTTGCCGATCTTGCAAAAAAGAAGAAAGCTAAAACCGATATCTTCGGCCGGATTGAAAAAGACCTCTTCATGCTGATCTGCCCTGATACGGTGATCAAGGAGGCGGAAAAAAAGGCGAGAATCATTGGCACTGCGGTTACGAAGTTAACGGAAAAAGCACTCGGATTCCCGGAAAGTCAGACCGTTTCAGCCGGTGTATATGAACTTCCTCCCGGATTAAAGATGTCCATTGAGGAACTTCTGCGGTTTCTGAAAAAGCCGCTTGTCGATGCCAAAGTGCAGGGGGGCAACAGGATTATACTTCTAGCAAAGGATGAAGATGCAGCTTTGTAATTGTCCCTGCCAGAACCCTTTCAGGCCGAAAGCAGGTTGCCGATCATATGAAAAATATTCTGGTAAAAGCTGGAACACGGCTGCTTGTGACGGGAGCTTGAATATATATCGATATCAATTGTAACAACGGGTATATTGGCAAGTCAAAATGAAACAAACAGGATTCAATGCAATGAAAATATTCGTTTTTGCATCTGTTCGTGCCTGAAATGAGAAGGATCTGGAGTTGTACCTGTTTTTAACCACCTGAAAGAGAGTGAAATGAACCTGAAGCAATACTGTTCTCTTTTGTCCCTGTCGCTTTTACTGATAACGGAGACAGCTTGTGTTTCGGTTCAGCAGCGCAGCATAGACCCTTTGCCGCTGCCGGAAAATTTTTCCGTATCGGGTAGCCGGGAGTACAATGCCAACTGGTGGCAGGAGTTCAATGATTCAGGTCTTAATACTGTCATTGATATGGCCTTGACATCGAATTTCGATCTCAAGATTGCTCAGGATCGTCTTGAGCAGGCCGCAGCCCTTGCCCGAAAAGAAGGTGCTTATCTCTATCCCTCCCTTGACGGAACCGGTGGCGCTTCATCCAGTCGGGATCGCGAACAGGGTGTTAGCTCATCATCCCAGAAATATTCACTCGGTCTGGCCGCCTCCTATGAAATTGATCTGTGGGGTAGACTGCGTTATGCGAGAAATTCGGCAGAACTTGAAGCGAAGGCCAGTGAGGCAGATCTGCAGACAGCTGCCGTCACTGTAGCCTCTGAGATTAGCGGGGTGTGGTTCGAACTGGCTGAAAATACCCAGCAGATAGCTCTTGCCAGAGCTCAGCATGAGCTCAATCAAAAGGTCCTGCAGATTATTTCGACCCAGTTCAGGACAGGAACGGCCGGTTTTGCAGATGTTCTGCAGCAGAAACAGCTGGTTGAGAGCAGCAATGCGGATCTGATCAGCCTTGAAGCCAATGCAAAACTGCTTGTTAATCAGCTTGATGCCCTGCTCGGCCATTCTCCTGGAATGGTTGCGCTGCCGATGCCGACTGTTTTACCGCAGTTGCCGCCTCTTCCGTCTACGGGAATTCCTGCCGACCTGCTGATGAATCGACCAGATTTCAGATCAAGCTTTCTTGCTTTGCAAAGTGCTGATCAGCTTGCTGCCCGTGCAGTGGCCAACCGGTATCCCAAGATATCCATAGCGGCTGATCTGTCAACCGGAGGTGCGTCGGTGAGTGATCTTTTCAATGATTGGTTCTCATCACTTGCTGCTAATCTTGCCATGCCGATTTTTGACGGGGGGGAGCTCAAAGCTGAGGCAGACAGGACTAAAGCAGTGGCCAGCCAGAGGTTTCACGAGTATGCCCAGACGGTGGTTAACGGGCTGGCTGAAGTTGAAGCTGCAATTATTCAGGAAAATAAACAGAAAAAGCTGCTTGAAAGTTATAACAGCCAGCTTGAGCTGGCAAAACTGGCCGTCGAACGTATTGGTGACCAGTATCGTCAGGGAGTGGTGGATTATGAGCGTGTTTTAACAGCGCTCCTGTCTTATCAGGGGCTGCAGAAAAGTGTGCTGCAGGCTGACAGACAGATGCTTACTTATCGTATTCAGCTCTACCGGACTCTGGGTGGTTTTATCGATTTAGATGCAGTGCAAAAACAGTCAACAGTGCAGGAAATAAATGATGAAACAAGTTGAGCAGGAAGCAGTTAGAAACGGGGCCGGATCTTCCCTGCTGGTTCTCGGTTTTCGATATGGTGTCCCATTTATAATACTCGCTTTGGGTGTTATGGTGATGCTCCACCTGATGAACACCAGCCCGAAGGCGAAACCGGGTAACAAACGGCAGCAGCAGACCATTGTTCAGGTTGAACCGGTGTCGTTTACCCGCCATGCGACAGCTGTTACTGCACTTGGCAATGTAATGGCATCGAAACAGATAGATCTCAAGCCGCAGATAAGCGGTGAAGTCATTGGGCTCAGCCCATCACTTGTTGCCGGAGGATTTTTCAAAAAAGCTGATCGGCTTCTTGAAATCGATGACACCGATTACCGTATAGAACTGCTGGAACTGGAGACGGACCTCTCCACAGCACAAAGTGCTCTTGAAATAGAGATGGGCAGTCAGCGGATAGCACAAAAAGAGTATGAACTGCTTGGTGAAGAGGCAAGTGATGCTGAGAAAAGACTGATGCTGAGAAACCCCCAGCTTCTTCAGCAACAAGCGGCCGTTAAAGCTGCGGAAGCAAGGGTTGAAAAAGGGAGACTGAATCTTGAAAGGACGAAAATAACCGCACCGTTCAATGGCGTCACCATTGAACAGGGAGTAAATATAGGTGCCCAGGTGAGCACCACTTCAACCCTGGCCTCAATAGCAGGGACTGACATCTTCTGGGTTGAACTCGCTGTTCCGGTTGAAAAGCTGCAATGGATCAAGTTGCCGGGAGAAACTCCCGATGAAACCGGTTCAAAGGTGAAAATATTTACCGGCAGCACTAGTAAGCAGTACCGAATGGGCAGGGTTATCAGGATGGCGGCAGATCTTGAAGATAAAGGCCGTATGGCAAAGGTCTATGTTGAGGTGAAGGATCCTCTCTGCCTGGTGGCGGAGAACAGCGATAAGGGCAGGCTTTTTCTCGGTTCCTACGTCAAGGCTGAAATTGAAGGCAAAGATATTGATAAGATAGTCTATTTGTCCAGATCGAAGCTTAGAGACAACGATACCGTCTGGTTGTATGGCGAAGATGGGACGCTCATAAAAAAGCATGTCGAAGTGGCGTTTCGTGGTAACGAGTTTGTTCTTGTTCATGGTTTGCAGGAAGGGGATAAACTGATCGTGTCCAATATCGCTGCACCGGTGGAAGGTATGCTGCTTACCCTTGAAGGCGATGCTCGGGCTGCAGCCGGCGGCAAAGAAACAGGCCCCGGTGCCGGAGGCTCGAAACAGGGTAAGGGCGGCAAGAACAATGGATAAGAAATGTGATAAAAAATCCATTATCGGGTGGATGGTCTGTAACCGGGTCACGCCGAACCTCCTGATGCTTATCCTGCTTCTTGGCGGTTTTCTGACAGCATCGTCGATTAAACAGGAAGTCTATCCAGAGTTTGATCTTGATATCGTTTCTATTTCTGTAAGTTATCCCGGTGCAAGTCCTGAAGAGATTGAACAATCAATCATCCTCGCCATTGAGCAGGAAATTCAGGGAACAGAAGGGATAAAAGAAATTCAGGCAACCGCTTCGGAAGGTTCTGCCTCTGTGACGGTCGAACTGCTTGAGGATGCTGATCCTGAGCAGGTTTTTCAGGATATTGAACAGGAAGTAGCCAGAATCAACACCTTCCCCGATGATGCTGAAGATCCTCGGGTTACTCTGGCATCGAGAAAACGGCAGGTAATACGGCTTAGTCTCTATGGTGATGTGACAGAGCAGGAACTCTATGATGTAACCGAACAGGTGAAAGATCAGCTGTTGCTCAGTCCGGGAATTACCCAGGTTGATATCAGCGGCAAAAGAGATAAAGAGCTTCTGATTGAAATTCCGCTGCAGAAATTGAGGGCCTACGGCTATACCATTGCAGAACTTGCGGCAAAGATCAAAAAAAGCTCTGTCGAACTGCCCGGCGGCAAACTTGAGACTTCGGCGGGAGATATTCTTTTACGGGTTCAGAACCGGAGTGACTGGGCGGATGAGTTCAGCAGGATTCCGATTATTTCCGATGAAAACGGTGTGGTGGTATATCTTGGCGATATCGCTAACGTAAAAGAGGGTTTTGAAGAAAGCAACAGACTTGCAACATATAACAAGCAGCGGAGTATGCAGATTCAGATCTATCGTGTCGGCAGTCAGACGCCGATCGGTGTTTCAAAAGCTGCCTATGCCGCCATGGAAAACATTGAACAAACCCTGCCGCCCTCCATTTCATGGACCTTTTCCAGCGATATGTCCAAGGTGTATCAGGAACGTCTTGAACTGCTGCTGAAAAATGCCCTGCTTGGTCTAGTGCTGGTACTGGTGCTTCTGGGGTTGTTTCTCGAGCTGAAACTTGCCTTCTGGGTAACAATGGGAATCCCGGTTTCGTTTCTTGGCGGTCTGCTTTTCCTGCCGATGTTTGATGTTTCGATAAACATGATATCCATGTTTGCCTTCATCATCTCGCTTGGTATCGTCGTGGATGATGCCATTATTGCAGGTGAAAATATCTATGAATACAGGCAGAGGGGCATGAGCTATATAGACGCCGCCATTAAAGGCGGCCATGATGTGGCGGTGCCGATTGCTTTCAGTATCCTGACAAATATTGCCGCCTTTATGCCGCTCTATTTCGTCCCAGGCATGATGGGGAAGGTGTGGAAGGTCGTGCCTCTGGTGGTAGTGACGGTATTTCTCATCTCCTGGGTTGAATCCCTGCTTATTCTGCCGGCCCATCTTGCTCACTCAAGAAAGGGTGAGAAAAATCCATTATCAAGAATGCTTGCACGGCTGCAGAAATGGGTGGCCAAAAAGCTGCAGCAGTTCGTTCTGGGCGTATATGCGCCGAGTCTCAAATTCTTTCTGCACTTTAAACTTGTTGCAATCATGTCCCTGGTAACAGTCCTGCTCATTACCTGCGGCTGGGTTTTCAGCGGGCGAATAGGCATGATTCTGATGCCGCGGGTGGAGTCTGACCGCACTGTTGTAACCGCTACTTTGCCATACGGCAGTCCGCTTGCAGATGTTATTCGGGTAAGAGATAAACTGGTTGACGGACTTGAAAAGGTGGTCGCTGACAATGGCGGAGACACCCTGCTTGATGGTATCTCCGCCCGAATCACTGAAAACGAGGTGGAGATTGACGGTTATCTCACGGGCTCCGATATTCGACCTCTGACTACGAATGAGGTAACCCAGAAATGGCGTCAGCAGGTTGGGCCTATCGTCGGTCTGCAGTTTCTCCGTTATGAATCAGATCGGGGCGGGCCTGGCAGCGGAGCAGGACTGACAATAGAACTGAGTCATAAAAATATCGAAGTCCTTGATCAGGCTTCTGCAAAGCTTGCAGAAAAACTTGAAGAGTTTGCCGAAGTGAAAGATGCCCATTCCGGTTATACTCCAGGAAAGGTTCAGTATACCTTTACCGTCAATGAACGGGGTGAAAGTCTCGGTCTTACTGCTGCAGAAGTCGGTGCACAGGTCAGGCATGCCTTTGAAGGCTCAATTGCGCTGAGGCAGATGCGCAACAGTGAAGAGGTGACTGTGCGTGTCAGGTTGCCCGAAGATGAGCGAAACAGCGCGTTTAATATAGAATCGCTTCTGCTTAGAACTCCGTCTGGCGTTTTTGTTCCGCTCAGCGATGTTGCAACCGTTGTGAAGGGACGTTCATATACTTCGATTGAGCGTCGCGATTCAAGGCGTACGGTCAGAGTGACCGGTGATGTTGAGCCGATCGGAAAAACATCGATGATTATGGATACTGTTGTTCAGGACATACTTCCTGAACTGGCTCAGCAGTTTCCGGGGCTCTCTTACGGCTTTAAAGGGCGCCAGGCTGATCGGCAGGAAAGTGTCAGCGGCCTGATGAAAAATTTCATTTATGCACTTGTTGCCATTTATTTTCTGCTGGCCATCCCCTTCAGAAGCTACCTGCAGCCTCTGACCGTCATGGTGTCTATACCGTTTGGTATTGTCGGCGCTGTTATCGGTCATCTCATTATGGGGTTTAACATCTCACTAATGAGCATGATGGGGATTGTCGCACTCTCCGGTATAGTAGTTAATGATGCACTCGTCCTGATTGATTACGCCAATAAGGAGCAGCAAAAGGGCCTTTTGCCATTAGATGCAATTTTAAATGCAGGAATCAGGCGTTTCAGACCTGTACTTTTAACAACCCTGACAACCTTCGGCGGACTTGCACCGATGATTTTTGAGTCATCGAGACAGGCACGTTTTATGATTCCCATGGCAATTTCTCTTGGCTTCGGAATTGTTTTTGCCACGGTAATCACCCTGATTCTTATACCCTGTCTTTATCTTTTTATTGAGCAGGCAAAAATCATGCTTTTTCGTGATCACGCCCGCCTGGATTAATTTCGGGGCAGGGATGGCATAAAACGGGGCAAAACGGCGCAATATTTTTTATTGGCAAGTGTCTGATTTTATAATGGAAAAAAGAACGGGGTTTTCTTGCCTCGCAAAACTGAAATAATAGGTCAGGAAAATTAATAGTCTTTCCAATAAAAAATGAGTAAAACAAGGTTGATATGCGATAAATAGACGTTTGGCATGAAGTTTGAATGGAACAGTTTACGTGTCTCCTTTGAGACCTGACCGGATTCCCCCCAAAAATATCCGGTCATTCCCTTCAAGGAGTTCAGAAGAACTTTCCAGGCCCCCGCTCAATTACCCCCCTGCCTTCTGAACTCCTTTTCTTTTTTCACCTTTATTATCCGATGATGATTTTCTATTAATGAGTATTATTTTGTATTGCTGTTTGTCCGGAATGTTGCAAAAAAAAACATGAGTTTTAGGAGAGAAAATTTGCAACCTATTCTGAATAGATGAAAAAAATTTAATAAAGAGCGGGCGCAGCTGCTTTTCTGATGTTTTAACTGTACAACATCGTTGTTTGCGGCAAAATTATATGAACCGGGTAAAAGAATACATTGCAGCAGGTGTAAAGCATCTGGCCGACAAACGTCTGGTTGATGATCTACGCAAGAGAGCACAGCTGGGCATTATATTTCTGTTGCTCATAGCCTTCTCTGTCTATGTTTCTTACAATTTCAGTGACAGGCATCCTGAAGTACTGAACACGTTCATTTTTCCTCTTATTGGAATCGGGGTTTTTCGCGGTATACATCTTTTCTTCTTTTCCTTTTTCCAGAATCGCTACCCTCTGAGAAACACAATCGTTTTCGTTCTGGGTATTCTGGCAACGGCAGCAATATGGGGCTTGGCGTTTAAAGATATAATGATGCTGGGAGGGGAATACCGTACCCAGATTCTGATGACCATGGTTACTGCAGGTATCTGTTCAGGCGGCGTTGTAGCCTATATTCCGAATATGTTTGTTTCACTTGGCTACAACTATCTGATTATGTGGCCGGTTGCCTTTTACATGTATTACTTTTCTACCATGCAGGTTGCCGGGCTGCTTTTTTTTCTTTACTCGTGGTATATGACACTGGTGGTAATCAACGGCAACCGGGAGTATTGGGTTGCCATCAGGAACGAAAAACTGCTGCGTCAGCAGTCAGAAGAACTTGAGCGTCTGAGCCGGGTTGACGTTTTAACCGGCTTATATAACCGCCGCTATTTTGAAGAGCTGTTTGAAATAGAGTGGAGAAACGCTGTTCGAAGGCAGGCACCGATATCGGTTCTAATATGTGACCTTGATGATTTTAAACAGGTAAATGATGAGTTTGGGCATCTTGCAGGAGATCAAGTGCTCAAGATAACTTCCAATAATCTGCAGGCAGTTTTCCGACGGGTAACGGATATTATCTGCCGGTTTGGCGGTGAGGAGTTTGTAATCCTCCTGCCGGCAGACTCAAGCAAATCGGAAGCTCTTGCCGCACAGATGTGCAGGCTGCAGGAAGAGACATTTATTTCTCATCAGGGAACCAGAATTAATTCAACTATCAGTATCGGTTTATCTACTGTGGTGCCTGATCAGTCGATGGATAAGGAAATATTTATAGCAAACGGTGATAAGGCATTATATCTGGCGAAGGACAAAGGAAAAAACCGGGTATGCATTGTCTGATATCCGGTTTTTTCATGTGATTACTGAAGCTTGAAAAGACTGTCGGAAAAATTGTCCAGGGCCGTTTTCTCATTTTCAACCCAGTCAAAAAACTTTTCTACCAGCTCCTTGCCGATAATTGAGGTGCCGTGCTGCGGAACAATCATCTCAATATCAAGCTGTCTGGCATTTACCGCCCAGGCCCTGCAGGCCTTGTTGCTTGGAATGTAGCGGTTATGAAAGCCTGCCAGCAACGGCACATGCTTGTCAAATTCTTCTGCAGTTGAAATCGATTCTTTGTCAGTTCCGACAGAAGCTCCAAGATCGCCGGTGAAGAGAATCTTGGAAATCGGATCATAGAGGTGGAAATTGCCGGGTGAATGGAGGAAATGTGCCGGCACGGCTACAAGTTCTGTCTCTCCGAGCGATAATTTCATCCCCTTGTCCGGAATAGGGGTGATGCGTTCTTCTGAAAGCCCACGGACACAGAAGGCCGGGATGAACCGTGTCCACAAGGCACTGACTGCAATCTGGGCATTGGATATCGGCAGCCAGAGGTTGAGACCTGACCCGATGTCTGGATCCTGATGGGAAAGAAAGATATAATCAAGTGCAGCAGTGGGCAGATGACGTGATACTTCGCCAAGCAGTGCAGAATAGATGCGGTATCCGCCGCAGTCGATGAGTAGGCCTCTTCGCTGATTGATGATGAGAAACTGATTGGACTGGATCTCGCCATCACCTGTCAGATCGTTAAATTTGATACACTTGTGGATGCCGTCATTATATAGTTCTACAGACATATCTCTCCTTAAGTTATGAATGATGATGTTAAAAGAGTGGCGATATAAGAGATACCTGTCAGATTCGAACGAAAATATACCGTTAGGTATCCGTATGTTAAGCTTACAGCAGTTTTCTTCTGACACAAAACAAAAAATGTCCGGTCGGTCTGGATGCAGGACTCAGACCTGACGTCGTAGAGTTCCCGCTGCGTTTCTTTTGTTATACTGATTGATCAAAAACAATCGGTGAGGTAACATGAGAGATAATCAGCAGAAAATAGCACCATAACTCTTCAGAGGGATTGGGGTTTATGAAAGCTCAGCTACTTCTTGGATTGTCTGTTTGTGTCTGTCTGATCGGTCTGCTCGTACGTCTGTACGGCTGGTCTCCGTTCTTTATCTCCTCCGGCCTTCCGGTTGACGGGGAGAATCGTGCGTCTCATAAAAAATCACCGATAGCATCATTTCTCTACTGGATAGCTGATGTCCTGCTGCAGCCGAGACTCTTTCGGGCAGGCGATTTTCGCTGGATGACCCATCTGCTCATCCTTGCCGGATTTGTCGGTTTGCTGGTCATTCATGGTATCCCGCCGCTTGCAAATCTTTTGTTTGGCAGCCATTCATCTATGTCGGCAAGTCATCTGTTTCTTCGTGATCTGTTTGGCCTTATGGTGCTTGCCGGCATAGTTTCAGCCGTTGTCAGAAGGCTGAAGCTCCGTCGGTTCAGACTGGTTTCATCGAAACAGGATTGGCTGGTTCTTCTATTGCTCTTTTGCTTGATCGGCAGTGGGTTGATGCTTGAAGGTGTAAAAATGTCTTCTTATTCGGTGTATACCAGAATGAATGATATGTATGGTATGACCGCACGGAAAGATACTCAACTGGCACTTGAGGCCTTCTGGGTCAGTGAATACGCACTTGTCTCCCCGAGGTTTGCTTCTTCTCCTTCCTCCGATCTTGTCGAGAAGGGCCGGAAGATAAACGAGCAGAGCTGTGCGATCTGTCATGCCTCAAATCAGTACAATTTCGGTGGATACTCCATTGCTGCCGTCTTTGGTCATTTTTTTGCAGAAATGGGGGTTAAACGATCCGGCGCCTTTGCTTATTATCTGCATCTAATTTTTCTTGCTTTGTTTATCGTTGCTCTGCCGTTTTCAAAGCTCGTCCATATTATCGCTGTGCCGGTTAATCTACTTGTACGTAATTTTAATTATTCACCAAAACTGCAAGGCATTGCCGGTTATGCACTGGCTCTTGATGCCTGTACCCATTGCGGGGTATGTACCCGAACCTGTTCAGCAATGATGTTCTTTGAGACGAGCGGCAACAGCGCCGTCCTTCCGTCTGAAAAAGTACAGCTGCTTAAGCTGGCTGCTGCAGGCAAAGATCTGCCGGAACGGAAGAAGAAGCAATTACAGCAGGGGCTGTTTCTTTGTACCAGCTGCGAGCGCTGTTCAGTGGTCTGTCCGTCTGGGCTCGATCTTGCGAGGCTGTTTGTCCAGGCAAGATATTTTCTACTTGAAGAAAAACGGTTCGAGCCGCTTCTTCTAGGCCAGTTTTCTTTTCCTCTCAGTTTCTCAAAAGAATTTTCCGGCAATCATATGGCAGCCTTGAAACAGGTTGAGCAGTTGTTCCAGACAAAACTGGCAAAGCTTGTGGGAGCCGCGTTACCACTTCCGGTAAAAAAACGTCTGTTTGCGCTTAATTCAAGCTATCACAGCTGTTACAGCTGTCAGCGCTGCACCAATATCTGTCCGGTGGTCAGGCGGTATGAACAACCTGTTCTTGAGCTTGAAATGCTGCCTCACCAACTGATATTTGCCCTGGCAACCGGTAATGTCAGTCTTGCCGTCGGAGCAAAGATGATCTGGAGCTGCTCTACCTGTTATCTTTGCCAGGAGCATTGTCCAAACGGCGTTGAGATCTGTGACATTTTCTATGGCCTGAAAAACAGAGCGATCAATCAGTGTACGGGGGAGGGCAGAGCATGAGATACGGATTCTTCCTCGGCTGTAATATCCCGGTTCGCATCGATGGGTATGAAAGGTGTGCCGAGAATGTTCTGCGCCGGCTTGGTTGTGAACTGATAACATTTGAGCAGTTTACCTGCTGCGGCTATCCAATGCGCAACATTGATCAGCGGGGTTATCTCCTGCCATCGGCGAGGAACATGGCGCTGGCTGAAAAAGCGGGTGTTGACCTGCTGGTTCTCTGCAACTGCTGCTATCATAGTTTACAGAAAGCAAAATATACGCTGGCCAATGAACCTGCACTTGTGGCAGAGTTTAACGCAATCCTTGAAAAAGAGGGCCTTCACTATCACGGAACCTGTCGCATCAGGCATCTCTATAGTGCACTTTATGAGGATATCGGTGCCGATTTGATCCAGCAGAAGCTTCAAGTGCCCTATGAACATCTGCGGGTCTGTGTTATCCAGGGGTGTCACCTGCTCCGGCCGCGTGAAGTGGTTCAGTATGATAATTCGTTTATGCCGCAGGTAACTGCAAATCTGCTCAATATTCTCGGAATAAAGAGTCTCGACTGGAGCGGAGAACTTGAATGCTGCGGTGCAGCTCTGGCAGGCATTAATGATGATCTGGCCACCGCACTTTTAGAGGAAAAACTGGCTGCTGCGCTGAAGTCTGAGGCCGATCTGCTGGTCTCAAGCTGCAGTTACTGTTTTTTACAGCTTGATAGAAAACAGCCTGCCCGGCTGGCGTTGCCGGTGCTTTTTTATCTTCAGCTGCTTGGCCTTTGCATGGGGATGAATGATACGGAACTTGGTTTTGATTCCAATCAGAGTGTTTCGGATGGATGGCTGGAGACGGTGAAAAGTAAACTGGCATCGGTATGAAGAAGAGCGGGATGCGGGAAGAGTTATTCTGGAGCAATGAATGAAAAAAAATACAATAATTGCCTTTGCCGGAAAGGGTGGCGTGGGCAAGACAACCGTTGCAGCACTGGTGATAAAATATCTCGTTGAACATGGCAGAAAGCCGGTTCTTGCCGTCGATGCTGATCCGAATTCCAATCTTGGAGAAACCCTGGGACTCACTGTTGACACAACCATTGGCGAAATCCGTGAGACCTATATGAGAGATCCGCAGGGGGTTCCTTCCGGTATGGACAAGGTAAATTATCTCGAGCTGCTGGTTGAACAGGCTCTGATAGAGACGCGTGATTTTGATCTGCTGGTGATGGGCCGTCAGGAAGGCCAGGGCTGCTACTGCATGGTGAATAATATTCTCAACAGCTTCACCGACCGGCTGATCAGCAGTTATCAGTATATGGTGGTCGATAATGAAGCAGGGATGGAGCATTTGAGCAGAAGGACAAGCGGCAGGGTCGATATGCTCTTTCTGGTAACCGATTATTCCCTCAGGGGGTTGCGGGCTGTAAAGCGTATTCATTCCATGCTTGACAGTCTTCACCTGCAGGTAGAAGACCTCGGCCTTATTGTTACCCGCTGCCCGGCGATGTTGTCCAAAGTGTTCCTGGACGAAGTAGCAGAAATCGGCGTTCGAATTGTCGGGCAGATACCGGATGATTCGATGCTGCTTGATTTTGATATGGAGCGTAAGTCGCTACTTGATCTGCCAGCCGATTCTCCCGCAGTATCGGCAGTTGAAGAAACCGTGGAAAATTATGTCTTTGAAAAGCAGGTGATCTAGGTGAAAACAACGGTTACAGTTTTTGAGCAATATCAGTTTACACCGGGCCAGAAGATCCGGATAGAAAAGTCAAAACGGGCAGGAGACTGGGAAGTTATTGATGTCACAGACAGGAAGGTGACATTGAAATGCCCGGTTTCGGGGAAAGAATTTACCTGGGATGCTTTCTGTTATCATGTCACGGATGAAGAATGTGAATGGCCGCAGAAATAACGGTGAGCAATTCCCATGAGATGCCCAGGACAGGACAGCCAGTATTGGACAGCAGATGCAATTTATGAGGTTCCCTGCCCGGAATGCGGGGCGCTGGTTGAGTTTTTCAGGGATGATGGGGCAAGAACCTGCCCGGCATGCAAAAACAGGTTTGCCAATCCGAAACTCGATTTTGGCTGCGCAGCGTATTGTCCTCATGCTGCACAGTGTATTGGTGTACAGGCAGGGCGTGAGCAGGAACTCACATTCAAAGAAGTTCTGATGGAGACAGTTAAGGAGAAACTAGGTAACAATAAAGATTTATGGCACAAGCTTCGTCTGCTGGCGGGGGTTGCAGAAGAGTTGGCAAGAAGTGAAGGTGCACCACTTTTTAACGTGCTGGGTCTAGGTTATCTGCACACGCTGGATGATAAGCTTATAACGGAAATTTATTGTATATTGAAAGAAAAGCAGATAGATATCTGCGGACTTTACCAGCTGTTGAGAGAAAAGGATTTGGTGCATATCGAATGGCAGATCATTGAAGATGCTCAGAAGATTGTGGCATCTTCGAGTATCATTCAGCAAAACAACAAAAAAGAGCTGAAAAATATCGCTCGTTTATGTCACACTAAAAGTGGCACAGCATATTTTGAAAAGCACAATTAGGATTGAAAACAACAGGATTCTTTTATGGACGGACAACGCGATACTGAGAAGATGATCTGGGATCTGGTGGATAACTTTCCCTCGTTGCCGGTTGTTGTGACCAAAGTTCTTGAAGTTACCGAAGACCCGGACAGTTCGGCCCAGGATCTTCTCCAGGCAATTCTGCCGGATCAATCCATGTGCATAGCCATATTGAAAATTGCCAATTCCGCGCTCTTCGGCCAGCCCAAAAAAGTAAGCTCAATTGAGCGGGCTATTATGGTGCTGGGCTTCAATGAGATTAGAAGTATTGTTCTCGGACGTGCTGTTGTGAACTCGTTTTCCTCAATTCCCGCCAAGCACAGATATTCGGTAAACTGTTTCTGGGAGCACTCTTTTCTCTGCGGACTGGCAGCCAGAAATATGGCTGAGGGCCTTGGTCTGCAATCCGGTGATTTTTTTGTCAGCGGCCTGATTCATGATGTAGGTAAGCTGGCGATGTTTCTTGCCCTTGGCGATGAGTATGATCCTGCGAAATGGATGCTTGGTGCCGGGCGTCTTGAAAATTATGGTCAGGAAAAGAAACAGTTTCTCGTTGATCATCCCCTGGTCGGCGGTAAGCTGCTGCAGAAATGGGATTTCCCGCAAAGTCTTATTCTGGCGGTTGCCTACCATCATAATCCGGAAGGCTGTGAAAAAGGGCGGGGGTATCCGCTGATATTACAGGTTGCTGATTTCTATGCCCATCTGATCAATCATCCGCATCTGCTTAATGGCACAAGCCACGAAGAACTGATCTGTTCATTTCTCCCGAAGTTGAAAGAGCAGTGGATCGAGCTGAACTTACCATGGGATCCTTTTACCATGGAAACCTGGTATAGCTGGCTGAAAATTGAGGCCAGACACGGCTCACAGGTAATGAGCCTGCTGACCTCGTAAGAGGACTTCTACCGTTTTTCGATGGGGACAAAGCTTCTGATTGAGTGACCGGTATAAATCTGCCTTGGCCGCGAAATCCTCTGATTGTGTTCAAGCAGTTCCTTCCAGTTGGCAATCCAGCCGGGCATTCTGCCGATGGCAAACATTACTGTGTACATATTGAGCGGAATCCCGATGGCGCGAAGCAGGATGCCGCTGTAAAAATCGACATTCGGGTAGAGATTGCGGCTGATGAAATAGTCGTCTTTAAGAGTTTCCTGTTCAAGTTCAAGGGCAATTTCCAGAAGAGGATCAGAGGTGTTGAGTTCTTTTAGGACTTCATCGACATGTCTTTTCAATATGCGTGAGCGGGGATCGAAGTTTTTATAGACCCGGTGACCAAAACCCATCAACCGATAGGGGTTATCCTTGTCTTTTGCCATGTCCAGATAATGCTTCAGCGGCTTACCGGAAGCTTTAATATCCTCGAGCATGGCAATAACCGCAGCATTTGCTCCGCCATGAAGCGGCCCCCAGAGAGCACAGACCCCGGCTGCCACCGAACTGAAGAGATTTGCCCGTGAACTGCCCACAACCCTCACAGTTGAGGTGGAACAGTTCTGTTCGTGATCGGCATGCAGGACAAGAAAGAGGTTGAGGGCTTTTTCGATGGTCTTGCTGGGAACATATTCACGATACGGATCAGAAAACATCAGATGAAGGAAATTGTTACAGTAACTTAAAAAAGGGTTTGGCTGGTTAAACGGCTTGCCGGTGGCGCTTCGATAGGCAAAGGCGCTGATGGTTCGAACTTTTGAGAGCAGCAGGGCGGCGGTACGGTCAAATTCGGGTCCTTCAGAGGTTACATCGAGAACTTCCGGATGAAAGCAGGCTACCAGGTTCAGCATGGCCGAAAGAATCGCCATGGGTGGCGCCGATTTCGGGAAGCCGGAAAAATGGTGTTCAAGATTGGTGTGTATCGGGGCATGCTCTTCAAGACTTCTCGAGAAGATGCAAAGCTGTTTCTGGTTTGGCAGTTCGCCGTATAGAATAAGGTAGGCCACTTCAACAAAGGAGGCGTTTTCAGCGAGTTCTTCGATGGGGTAGCCACGGTATCGCAGTACGCCGTTTTTTCCGTCGACATATGTGATTGATGAATAGCAGGAACCGGTATTGCCAAAACCGGGGTCCATGGTAATGCAGCCGGTCTGGTTGCGCAGCTGCTGAATATCAATACATTGCTCGTTTTCTGTGCCGGTTATTACATCCAGCGTATACTCTTCGCCGTTGAGCGACAGGGTTGCACTGTTGGTCATGGTTTCTCCTTGTTCAGTCATCTCTTTGCCTGTTAATCTTTCAGTTAAAAAAGACTTTAATGATTCTCATTATTAATAGTAAGACTAAACGTCTGAAATGTCTATCTTGAGTTGCAAACCATTTTTTGGGGATGATACCGGATTAGCTGCACTCGGATTCAATATAAAAGAAGATAAATTGCATCATTATACAATCAGGACCAACGTTGCTTTATTGAAAAGAAGGGGTCGTCAACGCGTTGGCACAGTGCAGCAGCAAGAGCCGGTTACTTTCTTTCCGGGCGATGACGAGAGGGATACGATCTTATCACTCGATATTTCTCGGCGCGGCAACGATTCTATCGCGGCCCTGCGTCTTTGCAAGATAGAGCGCCTTATCGCTCTCTGTGATCAGAATTGAAGAGGAGTAGTGCTTGTCCGGAAACAGAGCACAGACACCGATGCTCAAGGTCACATGGTTTGCAATTGAGCTGTGGCGGTGTGCTATATTCAGTGTATTGACATCCGTCCGTATTCGTTCTGCACATTTCATTGCACCATCAAGATCGGTATTGGGCAGTATTATTGTAAACTCCTCTCCGCCGATGCGGCAAACCATATCAGCTGGACGCTTGACCGAACTTGCCAGTGACTTGGCTACGCCTTTAAGACATTCATCGCCCTGCTGATGGCCATATGTGTCGTTATATTGTTTGAAGAAGTCGATGTCGCAGATGATCAGGGCTATGGGGGTTTGGTCCCGTTTGGCACGGCTCCATTCTCTGTAGAGGTAGGTGTCGAATTTTCTGCGGTTTGCGACCTTGGTAAGGCCGTCCAGGTTGGCAAGTTTTTTCAGTTCCGCATTGGCATGGGCAAGAGCCTGTGCTGCAGCTTTCCGTTCAGTTATATCTCTACATAACAGGATTAAGCGTTCATTGTCCTGCAGCATTCTGCCGGTCATTTCAAAATCTCTGTACTGTCCTGATTGCGTTAACATTCGCCGCTCGATAGTTATCGTCTCTCCTTGAAGCATCTTGGGCAGTTCCGGAGGTTTTTTCTTGAGATCTTCCGGGTCAACTAGGTCGAAGAAGTTGGCGCTGGTTAACTGGTCCTTTTGATAGCCAAGCATCTGTTCCATATACGGGTTGGATTCAATGATAATCCCCTGTCTTTCAAGCAGCAGGATGCCATCGGTTGCCTGTGAAAAGACAGCTCTGTACTCTTCGCGGCTTTTTGCAAGAACCTGTTCGATGCGGGTTCTTTCTGCTATCTCTCTATTAAGCTCCCGGTTCATGATCTCAAGCTGATTAGCATAGATGTACCGGAATTTTTCAAGATAGTAGGTGAGCAGAACAATGGTAGTAAAGGAGAGACAAAACCTGAAAGAAAATGCTTTCGGGTAATAATGCGGCAGGTCGAACGAGAAAAAATTCCACAGGAAGAACTGGCCGATTGCAAGTGTTGTCATGCACCAGACAAGTCCCTCACGGTGACCGAACAAGAAAACGGCAATAAGCGGATAGGTGTATACCCAGAGTGCTTTCGCCCCGTCATCTCCGCCAAGATAGATTAGGTATAATGCCAGTATGCTGAAGAAAAAACAGTCGGTTCGTATAACTGCCATCCCAACTTTACAGTCATACAGCTTGAACCAGCCTATCACCAGGCTGGTGGAACAGAGGAGCAGAATCAGAAACAGCAGGAGATGCCCGGCCATAATATTAAGAATGGCAAACCCGAGCAGTACGGGGATGCCGATGACACAGAAGATCGTAAAATTATGAAAGCGGAGCTCCATCTGTTTGTCGGCAAAGTTGACCCTTCGATCGTCGATTTTTCTGGTATAAAAGGATCTGATGCTGCCTAACATGGTTGTTGTGCTTCTCCTGATGTCTTTTGAATATCTCCCCACTCTAAAAAGATTTTCTCACGTATGGTGAAAGATGTAAAGTGCAGAGATAAACCGTAAGATGCGTTAGAGAATTTTTACGTGCTTCAGTAGCAATTGGAAGGAAGTACAGCGGATAAAAAAACGGCAGAGCATCGTGTGCTGCTCTGCCGTTAAAGGATCAGTAGGCCATTTCTACCCTGCGGTTTTTTCGTCGGCCTTCTTTGGTAGTATTGTCTGCAACAGGTTTGGTTTCACCAAACCCCGTGGCGCTGATGCTATCTGCCGGAACACCGTGATCGACCAGGTATTTAACCACTGCCTGGGCGCGTCGTTCTGAAAGACCCTGATTATAGCTTTCCGGTCCGGTACTGTCGGCATGGCCGTAGATACTGGCCGATGCCCCTGGGTTGTTGATGAAATATTCCACCCATTTATCAAGCTCCGGAACGTAGTCAACTTTAATAACCGCTTTGTCGAAATCAAACAGGACATCTGAGAGCTCCAGAACCATCACGTGCTCGTCAACCATGCCCATCGTTTCATCACCATCCGATTTCACCCGGACAATATCAGATTTTGGGAAACTGGTGCCGCGCTGATGGAGATTATAATAGGCGGTTGCGTTTTCGTACTGACCGACAGTGGTTTTCTTCACTGAAGGTTGGCTTGAATAAACTTTGGTCTTTTGCTGATCTCCTTTGGAAGTGTATTTGATTGTTTTGTCGTCATAACGTGTCTCACGTGGCAGAACAGAACAGCCGCTGATTACGGTAGAAACAACCAAAGATGAAAGACAGAGCCAGAAAGAGACAGAGTGAATGCAGGAGTTTCTCATGACGTTCCTCTTGTGCTTCAGAATGTTTTGCTGTATCGAGATTTGATACCCATCTTACTGTAAATATTATTCTTCCTTAACCTATCTTTTTTTCGGTGCTTTTTCTATTTCTTTTTTTCACCGGAAAAAAATCTTTCCCAGAATTAACTGCTTTATAGCATAAATTCAGCAGGATAACCAGCTAATCAGAAAATTGTCGGCAAATGAGAGGAAAAAGATCAACTTTTACTGATAAATTAGCAGTTATTATCATAGCAAAGAGGGCAAGTTATCCATGTGATACCCTCCGACGCTAAAAGGAATGGGGGGGCACAAGATGTGGCATGAAGATGATTTGAGTAATGTTGTTAGATGAATAGTCGTTATCTCGCTTCATGGTCTGAAACTACGATTCCGGGTCATTTTCTTTAGCCTTTTCTATAGCATCAGCCAGGGCTTTAGCGTGAATCTTACCGGCAAAGTGAACCGGGCTTTTACCGTTGATAGGGTCCCAGCCGGCAGGATCGGCAACACAGAAAAACTGGGTCTGCAGACCGATCAATCGTACCGCTTCTCCGGCCTCAGTGCCGGGCAGATTTTTTATTGCTTCCCAGCTTGCGCCGCAAGGTGCTCCGCGTATAACCTGTATTCCCTCAATATCATTGCTGCGACTAAGTGTTACCTTGAACTCTGGTGCGCCGAAATAGCGGCCGTATGGGCCGAATTTCTCATGCTTGCCAAGTCCGCAGCAGGTTGGAGGATAGTCTGCCCATGAATGGCTCTTCTTTTTGCCTGAGCAGATAACGGTAATGTTCTGTTTGCTGCAGAGTTCTGCAAGATCATGGGAGAGATCGGGATGGCTGAGAAAATCCAGCACCAGATCGGCATCGATTGATTCAGGAAGGTATGGGCCGGAATCGTCGATGATGTCAGGAAGATCTGCATCGATAAGATAGAGCCGGAGTCTGATGTGATCGCCGGCATATTTTTCGATGCCGTCAATTTTCTGCTGGGATTTTCCGGGATGAAGAAAGACAGCGATATTCTGTTTGTCGGACGGTTCCATATTAAATGTCAAGGCGTATCCATCTGGTGCAGTAGCGGTATGCATTATCCAGTGCTTTTTTTACTGAAACTGCAGGGTGTGCGTAAATAGCGATGCGGTTGTCATTTCCCTGAACAAGGATAAGAGCTTCGGCAACTTCATACGAAAATGTTTCACCTATAATCCTGCAAGGCCCGTTGACGGGGTGAACATCAATTTCCTGATCTTCAAACTGATACAATGCAATCTGGGAAAGAGAATGGAGATTATGTTTCTGCTGTTTATCGCTGGAGCAATTCAGAAGAGTAATATCATATTCACCGTCACGCGAACTCTTGCTGACAATAAGCCCGATCAGGCAGTCATCATAATGGGAATGATCGAAACTAATGGTAAATGGTGTCATCTTTCCTGTTTCGTATGTAGGAGGAGAGTTCTGCGGTCATCTGCAGAACTGCGGTTGACTGTTCTGCCGTGAGTCTGCCTGTTCCGCAGGTCGGTGTTATGAAAGACTGCTGAAAAAGTCTTTCCCGGTCAAGTACATTTCCCCCGAGTTCGTTTATATGGGTCATCCATTTTGCAAAGAGGCTCGAGACATTTTCCTGCATGAGGCTGATGGTATCTGTTGGAACCATACCAAAGGCCAGCATACCGCCATTATTGATAAAATGCCAGATTTCCTGACGGAGCAGGAGCAGTTCACGGTGATAGTGAAAAGCGTCAAAGCTGATGATCTCAACTTCAGTGGCCAGCACAAGCAGCCAGTCAGTTGAGCCGCAGACATGAATGCCGCAGATACCGCCGGCATCCCTGATGTGACGGAAAATTTCAGTATACATGGCAAGAAAATCACGGCTGGAGATTTCAGGCAGCATCGGTTTGCCGAGGGCAAAGAGCATCGGTTCATCTATGAAGATAATCGGCCTGTCACTGTATCTGCGCAGCTGCTGCACCTGCCACCTGGCCTTAAGGGCCAGCATCTGGACTGCACAATGACACAACTGCCGGTGACTGTATAAGGGAGTTCCCTGACTGTCTTTGATACAGGTGAGCAGGGTCAGCGGACCGATAATCTGTCCTTTGACTGAGGCGGTATTTATTTTTGTGTGCTCAAGATGCCGCAGGAGAGCGAAGAGGCCGCTGCAGTGTTTATCATCAAGCACGAATCGGCTTGTCCCGTGATTACATTGACTGGAGACCACCGCTTCATATTCCGCTGAAAAGAGATCTATCTCTTCCTGAAGCGGCACAGTGTAACTGCCGTAACCCGGCGTGAAGCTTGTAATTCCCGGCAGGCCGGAACTGAACTGCTGCAGAATGGTCTCGTTTTCAATTTGCGGCAGTTGCGGCCAGCAGGGGAAATCCGGCGTGTAGCGAAAAACCGTGTCGACGGCATCGATCGGGTCTGTACCCGGCAGGCTGCCGAGCAGAAGAGGCCTACATGCTGGTAGAATGGGCGGAGTCATCAGTTGCAATTTGGGGCTGCGGATAGGCAAAGGTCGCCAACAGAGGGTTATGATCAGAGTATTCCGATTCCACAGTGTGTGTTTCAATAATCCTGAGCCCACGGCTATAGATATGATCAAGTACCTTTCCGAAAAACTGGGTGCGATGATCTGCAGTAAAAGAGAGCTGGGTGAGACCTGTTCTTGCAGTGAGGTTCTGCAACAGGGTTAACCGTGCCTCGGACCAGGTATTGAAATCACCGGCAAGTATCACCGGACCTCTGTGCTGCAGGATGATTTTTTCGATTTTCTCAAGCTGGTTGGCAAAGCTTTTAGTGCCCAGGGTAAAATTGACCATATGAATATTGACCAGCATCAGGGTGTCCGGACGATTCTTGATGCGGTATTCAGTAGTCATCGCAGTTTTTGGCAGGGATAAAATCGGTTCTTTATCCCATGTTGCACAGAGAGCTGAAGGGGTGGCCTTTGAAGCGGTAAGAACACCGGTCGGCATGGTGTCCAGGGTAAAGGCGGAAGCAATATCCCAGCTGTAGTCATTTGCATCAAGCGTCTCAACGAGTGAGTCAGTCATGTATCCTTCCTGAAGCGTGATCAGGTCAGCGTCTTGCAAAAGACGGGCGAAGTTGTCAAGCCATCCGGGTATCGACCCTTTATAGCTGTTCCAGCTCAAGAGAGTGATCTTATCAGGGTTCAGCTCTTTGCGGGCAAGAGGCTCTTCAACTGTGGCTTCGCGGGAAACGATGTTTTCACACAGTGCTGAGTTTGCCTTGAGTACGGCATCACCGTTATTGCCGACGGTATAATATCCTCCGGTTGAAATAAGATAACCGGGGAACAACAAAGCACTGAAGAGCGTTATCAGGAAGAGGGATCGTTTCATGGTCTACTACAATAAGAATCAGGTATGTCTTTTCAAGAGCGCCGCATAAAAGAAGCAGTGGTCTGCCTTTATTTTACTCCTTGTAGTTCAGTTAAAATCTGCCTGAAAACGGGGGGGACATCATTGATGTCATCAAACGGCCTGGCGCCCTGTCTGTCTGATCGCACAACTTCTTCGAGCTCGCCTATGCAGCCCAGCAGTCTGCAGTCAGGCAGGGTGCTGCGGACAAGTTCCTCGTCTTCAGCGTTCATTACCCGGTTGCCGAGAACAACGATATTTCTGATGCCGATATCTTCGGCCAGCTGCCTGAGCTGGGGTGCGGCCGCTCTGCTTCTTGCGCCCGGATTGACAACAATGACAAGCGCATCGACAGCAGAAGAGGTTGCACGGCCGAGATGTTCGACGCCTGCTTCCATATCCATGAAGACCATATCGTTCTGATAGAGGATCAGGTGGTTCATCAGGGCCTTGAGGATGGTTGAGGCAGGACAGATACAACCGCTGCCGCCCTTCTTGACTGTGCCGAGAGCAAGGAAGCGTACTCTGTCTTTCACAACAGAGAATTTTTCGGGTATATCGTCGACTCTCGGATTGAGGGTGAAAAAATTGCCCATGCTGCCTGGAGTAGCCCCGGTACGTTCAGCAATAAACTCAGTGAGTTCCGCAATCGGTTTGACCGGAGTCTTTTCGTCTATTCCCAGGGCTGCAGCAAGGTTGGTGACAGGATCTGCATCGACTGCCAGTACCCTGTTGCCCGCATCTGCTGCGGCAAGTCTTGCCAGCAGTGCTGTGATTGTGGTTTTCCCAACTCCGCCTTTCCCACCGAAAGCAACTTTAAGTGACATCTATTCTTCTCCGGAAAATTGTCTGAGGATTGTTCCTCTCTGATCAACCAGTGCAACGAGGTAATTTCTGTCGCTGCAGTTTTTAATAATTTCGGCGGTCAGCACCGCCATCACCTGATAACCGATGCCGGGCTTTCGGCTAAAAGACTGCAGACAGATGTCTGCGTCTTCCCGGCTTTGAAATACCGGTACAAAGTCAACATCACTATTGCTGTCGTGTAGGCCCATGTAATATTCCTGCTCATCTCTGCTGCAGACGATTACATGAAGCCAGTCTGGTTGGTCCGGCTCTATCCCCATGGGGTCTCCTGTAGTGTTAATTGATTGTTATTCAAGTGTAATCATTTTTGGGATAAAGGTTAATCTCTTTCTTTCTAACGAATTTAAGGGGTTTGATGGTAGATTGGGATGGCATTTTTTGCTCAGTCAAACTGACTTTCCGTTGATTTTATTGCGTTGGTTTGCTAGAAAACTGGGGCGATATTCCACTTATTGCGTATGAATGTGGGAGATATTTTTTATAATCTATACGGAGGAGATAATTGATGAGAAAATTGGGCACAATTCTGCTGGCTGCTGCCTGCGTGTTTACGCTTGCAACAACTGCCAGCGCGGCAAAAACTTTACGGATCAGCCTGCAGCTTCCGCTTAAGCATCATCTTGGACAGAACCTGCTTGATTTCCAACAGGAAGTTGAGAAAGAAAGTAACGGTTCTCTGAAAATTGAAATCTATCCATCTGCGCAGTTGTACAAAGATGCTGAGGTCCCTCAGGCTGTTGCTTCCGGTGCAATAGAGATGGGCGTCGCTTCTCTTACCCAGTATGCCGGAACCATCCCTGCTGTTGATATCACCTATGTTCCTTTCATGTTTGACTCTACGGAGAAGGTTATGAAAGGCACTGCACCCGGATCTCCTATCAGAAATGCTCTTGATTCCGCCATTTTAGGCACAGGAACCCGTGTTCTCTGGTGGCAGGCTTACGGCAGCAACATCATCCTTTCCAAAAAGAAGGAGATCAGAGTTCCTGCAGACGTGAAAGGTATGAAAGTTCGTGTTTTCGGAAAGACCCTTGGCGACACCATCTCCACCGTCGGCGGTGTTCCTACAATGCTTTCCGGATCCGAGCAGTTTCTTGCCTACCAGCGCGGTACTGTTGATGCCGGTATGACCGGTATTACCGCTGTAAAATCAAGAAAGCTTTATGAAGTAATGGATAACATGACCCTGACCAATGATGCTGATATCGAGTTCATCGTTATCATCAACGAGAAAGTATGGCAGGGCCTGACCGATGACGAAAGAGCCGTCATCACCAAAGCCGGTCAGCGTGTTGAGAAAGAGCTTCGTGAGCAGATGATCGCCATTGAAAAGGAATGTCTTGAATTTGTTCGGGATAAAATCAATGTGGTTGAGTTGACCGCAGAAGAGCGTGCGCAGTGGCGTGAAGCAACCAAACCGGTTGTTGAGCGTTATATTGAACGTTCCGGTGAACTTGGTAAACTTATTGTAGAAGAAGCAGAAAAGCTTTAATTTGTGTTGGACAGTCCGGGACGGCGGTTGCCGTTTCGGACTTTTTTTATGGAGTAACAGTGATACGGTTTATTGATAAAATTACCAGGGGAGCAGCACTGCTGTCTGCCTGGATGCTATTTGGAATCGGACTGATCATCACCTATGAGGTGGTGATGCGGAAGGTCTTTAACTCACCGACCATCTGGGTCGATGAAACAGCCCGTTTCTGCCTCATCTGGGCCATTTATCTGGCCGGGGCGCACATTCTGAAAAAAAGAGAACTGATTACTGTTGAGCTGTTTACTGTCTCCATGTCACAAAATAAGCTGAAGTTCTTCGAGTTGTTTGCACTGGCTGTTATCGTGTTTTTCTCAAGTATTGCCGCCTATAAAGGCGGGCAGGTGGTGGTAGAATCCATCGAATTGGGGCGGAAGACCTCATCCATGCTCGGTGTGCCGAAGTGGATTACAGAGGGTTCCATTCCGGTCGGCTTCGGGCTGCTTTGTCTGCAGGCTGTTGTTGAAATTGTAAAACTGCTTAAAGGCGGCGAAGTTGTCGGCCCCGCAGAGCATAAGATTTAAGGGGGCCGGCGATGATGACAATACTGATTTTAGCTGCGCTGGTTCTCCTGCTGCTGTTTCGTGTTCCAGTTGCCTTTACCCTCGGCGGACTTGGATTGATCCTGCTGATCACAAAAGGCTTCGATCTGGCCATGGTTCCTCTGTCTCTTTACGGCAGTATGGATTCGTTTATCATGCTTTCGATCCCGCTGTTTCTGCTGATGTCCAACGTACTGCTGAAAGGCGGCGTAGGTTCCGACCTGTTCAGGGCGGTTCAAAGCTGGGTCGGACACTGGCCGGGCGGCCTTGGTGTTGCAACCATTATCAGCTGCGCGCTGTTTTCCGCCATATCAGGCTCGTCGGTTGCAACAGCCGCAACCATCGGCACGGTTGCCATCAATGAAATGACCCAGCGTGGCTATCACCGGCCTTTTGTACTGGGGCTGGTCGCTGCCGGAGGAACTCTTGGAATCCTTATTCCGCCGTCCATTCCGATGATTGTTTACGGTGTCATTACCGAAGAATCTATTGTCAGCCTGTTTTTAGCAGGAATTGGGCCGGGGCTCTTCCTCACGGCCTGCTTTATTTTGTACTGCTTCGTGTATGCCCGTTTTAACAAAGACTGTAAAAAAGCTACCAAGGCAAGCTGGAAAGAGAGATGGCAGGCGACCTTGCTGGCCTCGCCTACCGTGCTTCTTGCCGCAATCGTGGTCGGCGGTATCTATGCCGGCTGGTTTACCCCCACAGAGTCTGCAGGCATCGGTTTTTCAGTTGCCCTGATCATTGTCTATGCCATGGGCCGAATGAACTGGGAAAAGCTCAAAGAGGCAGTTCACAGTTCGATGAAGACGACGGTTACCATCTTCCTGATTGTCGCCGGAGCAAAACTTTTCGGTAAAGCGATCACCCTCTATCAGATTCCTCAGGAGATCTCGTCTGCCATCGCCATGAACATCTCACAGCCGGGGATTTTTATCTTTCTGGTCTGCTGTGTGCTTCTGGTGATGGGATTTTTCCTTGAGTCCATGTCCATGCTGCTGATTATGATGCCGGTGCTCTATCCGTCACTTTCACCTCTGATGATCGATCCGATCTGGTTTGCTGTAGTGTTTGTGGTGATGATTGAATGTGCCCTGATTACCCCGCCGGTCGGTCTAAACCTCTTCGTTATTCAGGCCGTGGCCAAGGTACCGCTCACCGATGTCATTCGAGGGGTATGGCCGTTTATTTTGATGCTTCTCGGTACCGTTGTCCTGCTCTGGTTTTTTCCTGATCTGGCAATTTATATTCCATTCAAGTTATAGGTTTTTTTCATGTCCACACCTGCAAAAAAACTGCGGCAGCTGCTTGCCCAGGATCGATGTAATATCATGCCTTGCTGTTATGACGGGCTTACTGCCAAAATGATTGAGCAGGCCGGTTTTGATCTCACCTTCATGTCCGGTTTTGCCGTGTCTGCAGCAAGACTTGGAATGCCTGATACCGGTCTTATCTCATATGGTGAGATGCTTGATCAGGGTCGTAATATCTGCAGCCGTGTCTCCATACCGGTTCTTGGTGACGGCGATACCGGTTACGGCAATGCGATGAATGTTTATCGAACCGTGCAGGGCTACCAGAAATCAGGTTTTGCAGCAGTGATGATTGAAGACCAGGTTTCGCCTAAACGGTGCGGACATACAAAAGGCAAACTGGTTGTCGAGCGTGAAGAGGCTTATGAGCGTATTGCTGCAGCCGTTGATGCAAGAAACGAGTCTGATGATATCCTGATCCTTGCCAGAACCGATGCAAAAGGGGTGAAAGGCCTTGATGAGGCTATTGCAAGAGGACAGAAATTTTATGAGCTTGGTGCCGATATCCTGTTTATCGAAGCACCGGAAACTGCAGAAGAGATGAAGATTATCTGCAAAGAAGTGCCCGGCATACAGATGGCTAATATTATCGAGGGTGGCAAAACCCCGATACTGACGCCTGAAGAACTGCACGAAATCGGTTTTAAGATTGCTGCCTATCCTCTAACGCTTATTTCAGCTGCCATGCTTGCCGTTGAAGAGGCTCTGGCTTCACTCAAACAAGGGATTTCTCCAACAAAGTTGATGCCTTTTGATCAGGTTCGCAGGGTGGTTGGTTTCGACGACTATTACAAAGAAGAGCTTCGATATTCCTCTTCACGTCGGTAACCCGTTGTTTTAAGATAGTTTATCTGATAGACTGACAAGAAAACATTCATTCTATCATTTAAATATCTATTAAGAAAAATGCGTTTACAGTGTCGCGACCTTGCCTTCAGGTATGCTGAAGGCGGCAAAAAAATTCTCGACGGGATCAGCTGTTCATTCACAAGGCCCGGTTTTCATTCTGTTTTCGGGCCATCCGGTGTGGGCAAGTCAACCTTTGCCAGGATTATTGCGGCCGGTAACTCCCATTCCTATGAAGGGGAGCTTTCAATTGAAGGGCTTGACACCATCCTCTATTCCTATAATCTTGAAAGACTACCAGGCTGGTCGAGTACTGGAAAACATATAGACCGCGTTGTCGCTCCTGAAAAGGAAGAGCTGAAACGGGAGCTCATCAGAATTTTTAAAATCGAGTCCCTGCTCGGAGCCCGATTCCATCAGCTTTCCATGGGGCAGCAGAACCGGGTTAATCTCATTCGTTATCTGCTCCAGGATTTTAACCTGCTCATCCTCGATGAAAGTCTCGCCAACGTCGATGAAAAGCATCGTCAGTCGATCATCCTGTCGATCAAGAAGCTGTTCCCGGATAAAATGTTTCTCTATATTTCTCACCACCTGATGGAGGTCTCGACCTTTTGCGATCAGATCATGGTTTTCGGAGCATCTTCCGGAAAGAAGAGTTATGTCATGGTTGAGGCGCAGAATTGCCTTGAGTCACAGGCTGTTGACAAGCAGAAGAGGGATAAGACAATGTTGGAGATTATGAATGCTTTTTAGAAGGATTTATCAGTTTCTCATCGTCTATATTGTCGGTGTCTCCGGTCTGCTGCTGCTCAAACAGATTCTTGGCCTCAGTGACTACGTTATCCCTGGTGTCTCTCTTATTATCACAATTGCACAAGAAGCCGGCAGAGGATACTTCTTCGATGTTCTTAACACTCTAAGCATTGCGGTACTCGGCCAGGCCATCTCAGTGATACTAGCCTTTGCGGTCGGTATTGCAGGGCGAAAGTCATCATGGATCGGCTCGTTTATCAAGATGACCGCCTACAATATTCAGGCGTATCCCATTGTGGCGCTGGCACCGATCATCTTTATCCTGCTGGGTGACGGTTTTGTCCCGCGGCTGATGATTGCTTCGATGATCTGCTATTTCCCGCTGCTGCTGTCGGTTCTTGGTGTAATGTCGGCTCCTGTCAAGGATATTGAACATTTTTATATTGTTACCGGACGAATGCGGTGGCAGCTCGAAGTGAAGATCAGGGCCTTTGAAAACCTGAGCAAGTTGATCACTGTGATTTCTGGCAGCGCAACTCTGGCCATGGCTGGTGCAATTGTTGCTGAATTTATTGCTGCGGACGCTGGAATCGGGTATTCCATCAGAGTAGCACTCTATCAGAGTGACCTTGGCAAGATTCTGGTCGCTCTGTTTATGATCGGTATTGTCATTTCTGTGTATCAGGGCATTCTTGAAAGTATCAGTGAGAAGGTGAAGAGGGTGATGATGGTGCCGGAGGATGAAATATAGACTTTTCTTTTATATGAGGGTGAAAGATGAAAAAATTTCTGAGCATTGCAGCAGGCCTGGCTGCAGCCGCAATACTGTTTGCGACATCTTCACAGGCAGAGGAACTCAATTACCGGCTTAAATGGCTCTTTAACGCCAGCGTTGCCGGTGATATTTATGCCGACCAGTTAGGCTATTTTGAGAAAGCTGGTTTAGATGTAAAGGTGAAAGAAGGCGGCCCGGAGAAAAATGCCATTAAAGAGCTTGAACTCGGTCAGGCAGCCTTTGGTGTAGCTTCTGCCGATCAGGTGATCATGGCCCTTGAGAAAGGTGCTGACGTGGTTGTTCTGGCTCAGATCTTTCAGATAAACCCGATGATGTGGATCTATCGTTCCGACATCCCTGAAATTAAAGAACTAAGCACCTTAAAAGGCAAGAGCGTCGGTGTAACCTTTGGCGGCAATGACGAGAGTATCCTGAACACCCTCTTTGCTGTCGGCCATCTGACCAAAGATGATGTTGACCTGTTCAGTGCACGTTTTGATCTCTCGCCTTTTCTGACCAAAAAGGTAGATGTCTGGCCGGTTTACCGTAACTCCCAGGGCGTGATTTTAAAAGAGCGCCTTGCCAAGGAAAATGAGCAGGTTCACTTTCTCAATCCTGCTGATTTCGGGGTGAAATTTGTTGCCAACTCTGTGGTTACTTCCGGCAAGATGGTCCGTGAACACAAAGATGTGGTAGAAAAATTCCGCGTTGCTCTGGTTCAGGCCTGGGCTGATTCCATCGATCCTGCCAACGAGGCGGCATCACTTGCCGCAATTGCTTCAAGAGATAAAGGCAATACCGAAGATATCGTTAAATTACAGTTCGACTCCACCCGTGAGCTGGTTAAAGCTCCGGTCTTCGGTACCATAGATGTTGAGGCATGGAAGCAGACTGAGGCTATCATGCTTGAGCAGGGCCAGATTAAAAAGGCTGTGCATGTAGAAAATGCTATGTATAAATGAGTTTTTCTGAAAAAGAGCGATTATGTAAAAAGGCCTTTCCGTGGAACCGGAAAGGCCTTTTTTTTTGCTTTTTTTTAGTTATCAAAAGCTATTTTAGTTTCAGCGGGCCGAAAAGCTTCATCTGACCGAGAATCCACCGGGTCTGATTCTGCACATAGGGGCTTGGGTGGGTAGCGCTGTATTTAAGCGGGCTTGGTAGAATTGCGGCCAGGGCGGCAGATTGATGCCTGGAGAGTTTGGCAGCGCTCGTTCCAAAATAGATCCTGGAAGCAGCCTCAACGCCATAAATCCCATTCCCCATCTCTATACTGTTTAGATACACTTCAAGAATTCGTTCTTTACCCCAGAGCAGTTCAATGAGCCCTGTAAACCAGACCTCAAGACCCTTGCGAAGCCAACTTCGGCCGGGCCAGAGAAAGACATTTTTAGCAGTCTGCTGGGAAATAGTGCTGCCGCCGCGCAGTTTCCTGTTTTTGGCAAGATTGTTTTCAAGTGCCTTTTTAATGGCTGGAAAATCAAAACCGTAATGTGATGGAAATTTCTGGTCTTCGCTGCAGATGACAGCAAGCTGCATATGTGGAGAGATTTTTTTCAGCGGAATCCATTTGTGGTGCAGGGATATTTTTTTATCTGTGGCAAGTTGCTGGGTACAGCGGATTACCATAAGTGGGGTAAATGGTACGGGAAGAAACCTGAAGATAAGCACAACAGCAAGGGAGAGGCCGACAGATATAAGGCATACCCGGCAGAACAGTCTGTAAATTTTCTTTTGCAATTGTGCCATCATGAAGAGAAGCCGGCCGGATAAAATAAATGTTTGGCTTTGGAATCATCCATTTTTTAAGTTTTTGCTCTCGTTGTCTTCTCGTGATGCTATTTCCCGACAAATAAGCATTCCCTTTTTGTGAGAAGACAGGGCGGTAACGTCTTCCGCAGTCGAGAAGATGCGCATAATATATTTTCTTCTGGATGGTGTCCAGTCCTCACTTTCAGTGTAAGGGGGAAAAAGAGTGGAACAAGGGCATGTGCTTTCTGTCAACGGTCATTTTTTAGAATAAGTGCAAAGATGGGGCACCGATTGTTGCAGTCAGGATTCCGGGGAGAACCTGGCCGGAATCAAAATTTCGTCCCAGGTAGGGGAAATTGATATATCGAAAAAAAACACTAGTGTTTGTTATATTTTTGGTAGACGTTAGCCAATATATTGATTAACTAATAGAAATATCAGATATTAATGGTGCATGGGGAGGGGAAGAACGCGTGCTTCTTCTATCTGGCTTTTCAAATGACTAAACAGATCTAAAATTCAGATCAGGGGGTCGTATGAAAAGTTTTACATTTGCAGTACTGCTGGTTGCATTGTTGCCTTTGACGGTATTGGCTGAAGACATTAGTAAATGTGAAGCCGGTTGGCGTGCAACTGAATCCGGGGAACATTTAGGGGCAATTGCACTTTTCAATGAGTGTATGAAGGAGGGTCAGCTGTCTGATGCCTCCCGGGCGAGAACATATCGAAACATTGGGATAGCCTATAATCGAGCAAAAGAGCCAAGAAAGGCCATAGATGCTTTTAATAAGGCAATTGCAATGAATCCTGAGGATGTCTTTTACGATTATATTGATAGAGGTAATGCTTATGACGAGGCTAATTTGTTTAAAGAAGCAATGGCTGACTACGATAAAGCTTTATCACTTAAGCCTGGATTTGGCGAAGTCTACTATAATCGTGGTATCTCATATGAACGTCAAAACATGCCGAACAAAGCCAGGGAAGAGTTTATCTCAGCATACAATCACGGTCTTCGTACCCAGCTTTTATATGAACGCTTTGTTGCATATGGTCTCATAAAACCTGAATAGTAATCAGGTGCCTGGCAAGAAAAAATGGTGGGGCAAAAATATTGCCTTGCGGATCTTGATGCGGGCCATCCTTCTAAAGGCCGTTTTCTTACCCGATAAAATAGAAGTAAACTCTTTTAAATAGGAATTGTGATATGAAATCCATAACTTTAGTGTGTTCGTTGTTTCTTGTTCTTGTCAATTCTCTAACCTTGTACGCACAGGAAGAAAGTATATCATTAGAATGGTTTGTCGGGGAGATGCTTTCTCGGCACAGAGGGATAACCTTGTGCCCCGACCAATCTCTTTCAGACAGATCTATCGGTTTGGATGTATCAGATTATTTGAGCAAAAGTGGTAAAGAACCTTCTGAAAGCAAAATCGTGGCGACTGCTATCTGGACCTTATACCCTTGCCCATTTTCGCCATATCGATCTGAACTGAAGCTGGCTGGTTCAAAAGATATTGAAGGTGTTTGGCTTTATCCAGAGAGTTCTCAACAGCTGCGGTTTGGTCCTCTCTCAACTCAACAACCTCCGACAGGCCCTATACCTGTAAAGTGTTCTGTAATAGGCTATTACCCAAATGGTGAGATAAGAACCGCTATTATGGCAGGAAGCCAGGAATGCCCTTTTACAAATTCTTCTGCTTTAGATGAGGCAAGAAAAAATCCGAGGGTGTCAAGTTGGTCAATAATAACCGATGGTCGTATTAGTATCGACCGATCAGACGTGCAAAACTATGTTGAAGAGTGGGATGTATACCTTGTGATGTCTCCTTTTGCTTTCAATGATGTCCAATTTGAAAAAGGTGATCTGATTGAGTATATGCGTAAAGAAAGAGGAAACTCGGTAAATGCTTCCTGGCAATTTCGTCACTTGAAACGTCTGAACTGATTAATGAACACCGATTTTAGATGAGCAAGTTCAGTTATCAGCCTCCCTCAAACAGGCCTTACACAAGGCAGAAAAGGCCTGTTTGATATCTCCCCAAGGCATTTTTTTTATCTGCCCTACCACATCAGCCTGAAGCCGAGATCAGCCCGATAGGAATGGTAGTCGGTAAAATCGCTGGTGTAGCCCAGATCACTGTACAACTGCATCATGTCATTAAAGCGCCAGGTAATGCCTGCCTGCAGGTTGGCGGTGGTGTCATATTGCTGGGAGTCAAAATCAATGATGTAGTTGACTGCCGGGCTGTCGGTAAATTCATGCTGCATGCCTGCATACACCCAAGGCTTGATGATGCTGCCCGATTCCCTGGTAATGGTTTCTTCTGCCCTCAGGCCTAGTCTTCCGGTAAGGTAGGTGTGATCTTCAAATTTCACCTCGTTCCAGCCGTCATAAAAATTGTCCCAGCTCACATCAGCCACCTGGAGTTCTGCCTGCGGTTCGATGATAAACTGCTGGCCCAGCATAAACGACCAACCGGTTTCAATCGATCCCCCGATCATTGCACCGTTGGTGGCGTAATGGTCGACAGCCTCGATATCGGCATCCAGCCCCATATAATCGAGGGCCAGATCAATATAGCAGCCGTTGGCATTAAACCATGTGAGGTATGCGCCATAGGACCAGCCGTTGATATCGGTATCGGCATCATAGAGGGAGCCATAGATGCTGCCGCCTCCGTCATTGTTAAAATTACCACTGGTATAGCCGCCGAATAGTCCAAGGTAGAGGATGTTTTGCTCGTTTAACTCGAATTTTTTATCAAAGCCGAGTTCGGTCAGGCCGTATTCGCCGTCGAGCTCAAAGCTGTTATCGGCATCGAAGGAGAAGCCTGAAACAGTGGTGCGCATCCAGCCGTTGATGATGTTTGAATCGGCATTGACCACAGGCTGATCAGCTGAGTTGAGGCCAGCCATCCGCAGTTCGCCCAGCCTCTGGTGCAGGGTTTCCATCTTATTCTGGATAACTTCGTAGGAAAAGCTTGGCAGGCTGATATAGGCGGGGATTTCAGCGACAACTGCAGGTTTTGAGTAAATTATCGTGGTTGCTTCGGTTCCATTTGTTGTAACGGTGCCAGCTGTCGTCACAGTGCTATTGGTAGCTATAGCGTTTACTGCAGTCACTTCATAGGCATCGCCAAGCACCCAGTTATTGCCTGAGGTCATCAGCTTCCAGATAAAAGGGGAGCCTGACCAGCGGCCGAGATTGGTCTGGCCGTTATAGCGGTGCCCATCATCTGCCAGCACAAAGCTCTCATCGCTCTTGTCTGCATCGTTGGCTGCAACGATGAGAACAATTTCGCTGGTATTGCGGCTGGTTCCATGGGTAATGTCATCAATCTCTATGGTGCCGTTGGCACTTACATTGCCGTTAACTATAAGTTGGTCTGCACTCGAAGAGGCAAAATCAACCTCCATTTTCAAGGTGCCGTTACCGCTGTAGTCGCCGTTTACGGTCAGAGCGCCGATGGAGTTGCCCGGGCTGATGGTGCCTGCATTATTCACGTTGCCGTTGATTGTGCCATTGCCGGAAAGAAGACCGGTTGAGTTGATGTCTACCGTTGGGCTGGTTAGCTCTCCGTTGAGTTTCATTGAGCCTGCCACAGTTGTTGCTCCGGTAATGGTAACTGTGCCATCGACATTTGCCTGTCCGCTGCTGTTTACCATCATGGCATCGGCATTCAAGGTGCCGCCGTTATCGATGTTCAGAGTACCGTTGACGATGATATCATCATTTAATGTGCCGCCCTTGTTGATGTTCAAGGTTCCGTTTACGGTGGTGTCTCCGATAACGTTGGTAGTACCGTTGATATCCATAGTGCCGGAAGAGGCAACAGCCAGAGCATCGGTTGTTAATGTGGCACCGGCAGGGACAGTAAGTGACCCCTGGTTGACTGTTGTTGTTCCTCCTGAAAAATCCCAGCTTCCAGTGAGGCTTGTGCTGCCGCCGTAGATGGCCAGGTTCTTGAAATTAAGGAAGGTAGTAGTGAGAATAGCACTATTCACAGTTCCCATATTGCTGAAGCCAAGCGTACCGTCCCCGGAAACATCGTCAATGATCCCGTTTACCGTGGCCCCACCATAGACAAGCAAGGTCCCGTCCCCCGTATATTGAGCAGCAGCATCTTGATTAAATGTGCTGCCAGATAAAAGTGTCAGGATGCCGCTGTTGTTCAGTGTACCGTAGTTTTCCACGGTGCCACCATTGTTTACGTTCAGGGTGCCGCCGCTGTCAATGGCCAGGGTCTGGCTGTTGGTCAGGGTGCCGAGGCTGTCAATGTTCAGAATGCCGCCGCTGCCAATACTCAGGCCGCCGATGACAATGTTCAGGCCGCCGAGATTAATGTTCAGCACACCACGGTCATAAATGTTCAGGTGGCCGTCGTTAATGTTCAGGGTGCCGGCGCTGTTAATGTTCAGGGTGCCGGCGCTGTTAATGTTCAGATCACCGTGGCCGTTAATGTTCAGGTTGCCACTGTTGTTTAGGGTACCATTGTTTTCCAGTATGTTGCTGTTGTTCAGGGTACCGTTGTTGTTCAGGGTGCCATCGTTGTACAGTTTACCGCTGTTGTTCAGGGTTCCGCTGTTGTTCAGGGTGCCAACGTTGCACAGTTCACCGCTGTTGTTCAGGGTTCCGCTGTTGTTCAGGGTGTTATCGTTGCTTAGTTGGGCTAAATTTTCAATTTCAATGATGCCTTCATTAGTGAAATCATCCCAGTTAAAATCACCACTCCCTGAAGAGATCGTTATTGTATTGCCGGCAGGATTCGGGTTTGGTGCTATCTGGCCGGAAAAAGAGGCTGGGACACCTCCTGTAATCAGGCCGATGAGAAGGACAAGAGCAAACACGGATTGACGGTTTTCCAGGCGATGAAATCTTCGCCTGACGGGTTCTGACGGGATGTGTGGCCTAAAATATCGCCTTGATATGTTTATTTCCTTCTGGATTACACCAAATAAACAAAACTTTGCCGTTAATCCTCTCTTCTTGCTTGTCTTCTTCATACCTTCTTCTCGTGCAATGGTTTTTGTTGAGGCAAAGAAGTCCACGCCACCAGTTGTTTGGCAAAGGTGATGCGGCGGCGGGTATTGCCTCTATTAATTCCGGGAATGTTGTTTCTTTGTGGTTGGGACTATTCGGCGTGGATGATCGACGTCACCACGTTGCATCGAGATTTCCCCCCAAAAACCTCCGGATACAACAACTCCATATTGCTCATCATTTTGTGAAACGTACAACTATTGATTGTTATTAACGGATAAAAACGCATTTGTCCAATGCATTGTTTGAATAATTGTGATACAATATGTGTATGATAGATATTCAAATACTCAAACAGGCCCTTATTTTGGCTTCGACCGGTAACTTTACACGGGCTGCCAAGGAGGTGGGCATCAGCCAGCCGACGCTGTCGCGCAATATCCAGAAGCTTGAGCTGCACTTTGGCACAACGCTTTTCGTGCGCTCGAAAAACAGGGTTGTGCCGACTACAGCCGGTGAAAAATTCCTCGAGCAGGCCAAGCTGGTTTTATTCGAACTGAATAAGCTGGAGAGGCAGGCAGCAGAAGAACAGGGGCTGATCACAGGTGAGATAACCATCGGGGCAGGAACATACCCGCAGGAACTGTTTCTTGCAGACATTTTAGCCCGGGTGAGCAAAGAATTACCCTCGGTTCATATCAAAGTTATTGCCTGCAGCTGGCTCGAATTTGTCGGTGAGCTGTATGACAAGACGATGGATTTTTTTATCGGCGAAAAGAGCCTTATGGGTAGAGAAAGGATCTTGGAAACGATTCCTTTACAGTCAAAAGATTCCGGCTGTTTGTTTTGTCGGGCAGATCATCCCTTGCTGCAGGCAGACAAGATACGGTTCAACGATATTTTTAACTATCCCTTTGTCGGGATACAGCTCAGCTCGCGGGTTACTGCGAACTTTCCGGCCAGTTCCTCTTTTGGTGATATGGAGGGAAGTACATTCAGGCCCAGAATTTGCTGTGTTTCGTTCCCCCTCCAGAAGAAAATAGTAGCCGCCAGTGACTGCATTGCAATAGGACACGAAGCAGCCATTAAACCCGAGATTGAACAGGGCGTCCTGGCAACGATACCTCTCGATATCCCAATCCTGCACACAGATTACGGCATAACCTATCTGAAAAAGCGGGAACTGTCGCAATTGGATAACATGTTTATTGATATCGTGCTGGCTGTCGATAAGGCACGATTAGGGCGTGAGTATAAACAATCGCCAGGCAGATAATTGCCCTGCTGGATGGCAAGAGGGGAAATGTGCTGCAGCTCAGGTTTGATATCAGCCTTCATCAAACAGGCCTGTTATGCAGATAAGGCCTGTTTGATGTCTCCCCAAGGCATTTTTATTATCCGGTGGTGAGGACAAAAGCACAACGTCGTATCGAGATCTTCTCAAAATCTCTGGATATAATGATTTTGAATTGCTCATCCTGTTGTAAAACGGACGATAATTGCATTAATAACAAACAAAAGAGCATTTGTCCAAAGTATTTTTTGGATAATCAAGATACATAGTTTGCATGGTGAATACTCAAGTACTCAACTATACTCTTGTCCTAGTTTTGGCCGGTAACTTCACGAGAACTGCCAAGGAACAGCGGAACAGGTAGTCGAAAAACATCGGCTGCCCCAAGGCATCCTGATGACGCTATTCTTCCAGATATGAATCTGAAAACAGGGTTTCTCCCATGATAACCTTGACGGTTTTTACATAGCGCATCAAATCTGCATCTATGGTGTTAAGAGGCGGTAGGGTGCCGTCCATGGCATGATAGATGATATCAACCACCTCGGGTCGCTGGTTTTTGGCAATTGCCGTGAGGTTTTCATCGAGCGGGTCTGAAATGACCGCCTCCATGCCATAACGGTCAAGCATGACCATATAGGTGGTGTTGATCAGCGGCCGTAGCTCAGTCGGCGGGCCGTTGGAAATGTTTGAAAGACCGCAGGTGGATTTGACACCAGGTGCAATCTCTTCGAGTTCTGCCATGAAGTTAAGCAGGCTGATCAGCTGCGGCTGCTGGATGTTGACCGGGGTAACGATGCCGTCTACCCATATCCTGTCATTGCTTACACCTGCCTGGTTGGCGGCAAAGAGGAGCTCGACTGCAAGCGATGAACGCTCGTGTTCGTCGCGGGGGAGTCCCTCCGGCCCCCAGAGAAGCGCGACCATATCGGCATTATATTTTGCTGCAAGAGGAAGCATAACCTCGTATCGCTCTTTTCTCGCCATGATCGAGTTGATAATATGCGGGGCACGGCACGGTTTAAGCACCTTCAGCCCTTCTTCAATGGCGCTGATATTCGAGGTATCAAGCAGCAGCGGAATATCGGGTACGACCTCCTGCACCACCTGACAGACCCAGGGCATCAGCTCATGGCCGTCTTTTTTGCAGGGACCGATATTGATGTCGATATAGTCCATCCCCTTGGCTTTCTGGTCGAGTACCTCTTCCTGAATAGGTTTGGGATCCCGCTCTTTGAAAGCCCTGCCGATTGTTTTTGAAATAACATTGAGACTCTCGCCGAAAAGCAGCATGCTGTTCTCCTTGTCTTTGGGGTTAATACAACCTTATTGCCGTGCTTTCAGAAATCCGGGAAGATGCGCTGATTCCCGCGGGCCTACAGTAATTGTCCATCCAGGCAGTTCTTCTTCTATATCACCGGCGATTGCCGCAGCATAACCGGGGATGATCAGTTCGGTATGTTTGACCTTGTCCATGATGCCCGACTTTTTGACAAAAGCTCCGACATCGTCGCCGCCGAACTTGCCGGCCGCCCATGCCGTAAGCACCGAGAGGCCTTCAGAATCTTTAATCAGCAGCCAGGCCGGAACCTTGCTCGCCTCGATTTCACCCGAAACGATAAAATAGGTGAGAGCAAAGTTGGTGGTGACAAGAACCGGTGAATTTTCATCCGGGTTGCCGATTTCGAAAATACCTTCGGTGACCGTCATCGGCCGCTGCGGATCGGTGAAGATATTGAGTCGTTCCAACAGGAGCGGAAAGATCGATTCCGGAGCAAAGTCGGACATCACGACAATTCCGCCGTATTTAGAGATATAAAGCGCCGCCAGCATGGTTTCGACATCGAGGTTGCTGGCCATTTCACAGGGAAAGGTGATGGTGGGGAAACCAAGGGCTCGGTTGCCTTTCTGCAGGGCGGCGCGCCGCAGCTGCACCATATCTTCAAGGGACTGCTTCGGCAGTCTGCTGCCCGGATCAAGCACCAGATCTTTCAAACCGAGTTTCTCGGCTTTTTCAGACAGGGTGAGGAGCTCATCGATAGAGTTTCCTCTAAGGCAGAGCGGCAGGTCGTTTTCAGCTGCCAGGGGACCAAGTTGATCGATGTTTTCTGCCGTTGCGGCATAGAGCAGAGGTCGCTTAAAGCCTGCCTTCTCGATGCCCTTTTTCAGTACATCGATATTGTCACTGATCAGAATCAGGTTGAATTCAGAGGTCGTGGCGATAAGTTCTGCAAGTGTGGCAAAGGTCTTGCCGTCTCCATTGACATCGCGCAGTGCGACGAGCTCGGGCCTAAGGTTCAGGCCGACTCGTTCATACTGCAGGGCGTTCCAGCCCTTCAGTTTCTGGCTGGTGGCTTCAGAGCTGGTGTCAGAGGTGATAGTGGCAGCCAGCAGAGTCGGGTGATAGAAGGTCTTTTCATGGCGATACATTACCGTTTCGCCGCCGGTTGTAGTTTTCCTGACCCCCTTGCCGATTTTAACCGGACGGATAGGAGGGGCGGATGCTTCGGCCAGTGTTTCACGGGCTTCATTGCTGACGTGGGGGCAGGAATCAAGTTCTGCCTTGCCCGATGCCAGATTCATGGCAAAGGCGAGACAGGTTGGAACGCCGCACTCTTTGCAGTTGGTCTGGGGAAGATGCTTGAATATCTGTATTCCTGTAAGTGCCATATGCTTGCCTCCTGAGCATGCAGAGATGGGCGGCAGCCGGTTTCAGCCGCCGCAGCAATATATCAGCCGAGCAGCGGATCCATTTTCAGGGCCGGGTGGCCTTTTTCTTCAAGAAACGGCATAATCTCTTCCTCGGTAAGTCCGATGGTTTCGTCGGCAATCCTATCCGCCAGATTCTCTACCCCCATTTCTTTACCGCGGGCGTTGAGTTTGTCATAGATCTCATCTTTGAGCATCTTGGGCATCCACACCATGCGGAGCAGGCCTCCGTCGCCTAGGATGAACTTCTTCTGGGTGATATTGAACTTCGAATGGCCGACAAAACCGGGGGAGGAGGCACCACCGCCCATGACACCGGCAAGGGTGGTGAATTTCATGCCGGAAGGTGTTTCGCCGGAATATTCACGGTTGACTGTCATGACGCCGTTACAGGACGGCAGCATGGCGGCGATGCATTCGCAGCAGCCGCAGGTGGTCATCGGTGCATTGACCATGGAGTAGAAGTTGTAGGTGTCAATCGCTCCCTTCGATGCGGTCTGGACAAACTCATCAACACCAGCAAAGCGACCGAGAACCGGATCGAGAACCTTACCTTTCTTGATCGGCTGATTCGGCCCGGTCGGGTTGATCTCAAATGATGCTTTGCAATCCATCCAGTTATATGCCCCGCAAAGACCAGTTCTTTCAGGGCTTACCGTGCAGACATGGCTCGGTGCAAAGGACTGGCACAGGGTACAGGAATAGAAGGTGTCGACATCCTCGTCGGTCATCTTGTCTACCCGTTCATCGCGCATACGGTATTCTGCTTTTGCTCTTTCGGTGAGCTTGGCTACATCTTCAGGTCTGGTGAACAGGGTGACCTGTACCTTGTCGACGATCTTCCTGAAATCCTGATGGAATTTGGCGTGGAGAACAACGCCGATATCTCTCAGGGTGAAACCCTTATCCTTGGCACCGTGGCTCACCCGTATCCATGATATATCGCGTTGACCGATATGCATGACTCCCTGGATATAGTTGACAAGATGGTGAATCTGTCGTTCGAGAATGGGTTCGAAATCGGGTTGAAATTCACGTCCGGCAACCTGAACATAGATGCCGAGCGGAGGCGTGTCGCGTTCATTGATCGACTCCATGTCAGGGCCTTCTATAATGACCTTGCCGTCTTCGATGGCACCCATGTCGGCCATTTTCACCAATTCGGTACATTGTGATTTGCCGCCGCCCATCTGGCAGTAAAGATCACCGCCGCGGACACGCTCACCCTCGAAAGCGGGACCGAAGGCACAGGGGATGTCGATTTCGGTGATGTTGATCTTGAGCCCCCGCACCTCGACTGATCTCTGGCAAATTTCACTGTGCGGAACGTTGGCCACAACATGTTCGTAGGTGCAGATACCGGTCGGCAGAATCTCAGGAATATCGGTATCGGCAAGTGTCGGAAAGCCCCAGTTAACACATCCTGCAGCAGCTACAGCCCATTCGGTGCCGATATCGCCAAGCGCATTGACAAAGGCGAAGATCCGGTTCTTGTTATAGAGGAGCATCTTCTTGTAATCACCCGGCTGAACACCGCCGAAAGCCATGGCGGCACGGTTGGCAAAACCGAGGGCGAATACGGCAGAGCTGATGTCCGGGCCGAAGGGTACGATCCTCGTATTCCAGCCGACCTGCATGCCTGCTTCGAGGCATTGCTCAATCACTGTTTTGCCGTAATGGTTGGCGGCACAGAAGATGTAGAGACTCTTTTTTTGATAATCCTCAACAATCATCTTGGCCGTTTCAGGGTCGGGTGCGGCACCGACTACGGCGGCAAAGCCGGGGGCAGAACCGTCAACGAATTCAACCCCTCTTTTTCTGAGGATAGTATCATCGGCAGGGCCAACCCAGAGCTTGCCTGCGGCAATATCGGGCTCTTCACCGACAACGTAAAAATCAGGTTCATAGAGAAGGCGAAGGGCCTCTTTAATTTCGTAGGCGAAGATGCCAGCCATTCCTGCATCAAGCAGGGGGCCGAGATAGGGGAGGTGGTTGGTTCCTTTAATGTGAGGAGGCAGAAGCCCCCGGGCAAATCTCAACGGCTTGATGAGATCTTCAAGGGTTTCAACTTTAAGGCCGGTAAGCGAATAGATAACCGGCAGATAGTAGGCGGTGTTGGGAAAACCGATTTTGCTCGATGCATCGAAACTTTTTAATGCCCGTTCGAGTTCTCCCTCAACCTGGGAGACGACTTTATATCCACCCTGAATTCCGGCAAATGCGACCAGTTTTGACATGCTTATCTCCTTATCTGTAACGAAAATTATCCGTTTATGATCCTCATATCAGCCTTCCAGGGCTTGACGGTCAGCCATATCCATCAATACCCGTTCACGCGCCTTGTCGATACCGAGCTCCTTGCGTTTTTTATCGATGTGATCGATCATTTTCCAGGCGTGTTTGATCGGGTCCGGTTCACAGTCCCACATACCGCC
>QKIH01000018.1 GCA_003249645.1 Desulfobulbaceae bacterium
GTACATTCAACTTCAGGAAAAATTTCGTAATATCATAAGCTTTGCAATTTTTGCGATTTTCATTGCTGCCCTTTTTACCAGCAGCAAACTGGTAAGAAGTACCTTCAGGGCGAGGAACATCGTCGAGAAAACTATCAATATTATTCTCATACTCTGTTCCGCCGTTGCCATCATGACCACCATAGGGATTGTCCTCTCCGTACTTTTTGAGGCCATCCGGTTTTTTAAAATTGTACCGATACATGACTTTCTCTTCGGTCTTGACTGGAGTCCGCAGACAGCAATTCGTGCTGACCAGCAGGGTTCATCGGGAGCTTTCGGCGCTGTTCCGGTTTTTGCCGGCACTATACTTATCGCCTCGCTTGCCATGTCAATTGCCATTCCTGTCGGTCTCATGTCAGCTATTTATTTAAGCGAATACGCCAGTGAAAGAATGCGAACCGTAGCCAAACCAATGCTTGAAATCCTGGCCGGTATACCTACGGTCGTTTATGGTTTTTTTGCGGCACTTACCGTCGCACCTCTTTTTCGAGATACAGGTTCCTTCTTAGGTCTTTCAGTTTCATCAGAAAGTGCACTGGCCGCAGGCCTGGTCATGGGTATTATGATCATCCCGTTTGTTTCATCGCTTTCCGATGACGTAATTCATGCTGTTCCGCAGACCTTGCGAGACGGTTCATACGGTCTTGGCGCCACAAAATTTGAAACGATAAGACTGGTTGTTATTCCTGCGGCCCTTCCCGGAATTGTCGGCAGTATCCTGCTTGCCGTATCCCGGGCAATCGGCGAGACAATGATTGTCGTTATGGCAGCTGGCCTTGCTGCAAACCTTACTGCCAATCCTTTTCAGGCCGTCACCACCGTTACCGTACAGATTGTTACCCTGCTGATCGGCGACCAGGAATTTGACAGCCCTAAAACACTTGCCGCATTCGCTTTAGGCCTGATTCTCTTTATTTTTACCCTCTGTCTAAACATCATCGCTCTGCGCGTCGTGCGAAAATACAGAGAACAATACGAATAGCGATTCGATGAACCGACAACGTGAGATCTTGACCATGAGCACACAGACAGAAAATAATATGGAACAGAACCAAAATACATTCGGCGTCATATCCAAAGGACTGAAAAAGCGCTACAGAGCTGAAAAGATTTTTAAAAGTCTCGGATTCAGCGCCGTTTTACTGACCATTGCTTTTATAGTCTTTCTCTTTACATCAATCTGTTTCAATGGATATTCAGCCTTTAGCCAGGCAAAGATAGCATTGAGCGTCTCGCTTGATGCAGACAAATTTCAAAACGAAAATATTGCTGATGCAAACTTTCCGGGCATCATCAAGGACAGCCTGCAGCAGATGTTTCCGGAAGTGAAAAGCCGCAATGACAAAAAACTGCTGTATGCACTGATCAGTCAGAATGCTGCCTTTACACTGCAGGAAAAAATTGAGAGAGATCCTTCCCTGATCGGCACCAACCCCACAATCTGGGTATTAGCCAATGATGACGTCGACATGTACTTGAAAGGAAGGATCGATATGACCACTGCCGAATCGGATCGTCGTATCAAGGATAAACAGGTGCAGTGGCTTGATCAGCTGAAACGAAATGGTCAGTTGAAGACCGTATTCAACACCACTTTTTTTACCTCCGGCGACTCAAGGGAACCTGAACTCGCCGGTATTCTGGGTGCTGCCAAAGGCTCCTTGTATACCCTTCTGATCACTCTTGCCCTGTCTTTTCCCATAGGCGTTGCAGCTGCCATATATCTTGAGGAATTTGCCCCGAAAAATATCTGGACCGATATCATTGAGGTCAACATCAACAACCTTGCTGCCGTCCCTTCCATTATCTTTGGTCTTCTCGGACTGGCCATATTTATCAACTTCTGGGGTGTCCCGCGATCAACTCCTCTTGCAGGCGGGCTTGTTCTCACCCTCATGACGCTGCCAACTATTATCATTGCAGGCCGGGCATCATTAAAATCGGTACCGCCTTCAATACGTGAAGCCGCTCTTGGTGTCGGAGCATCAAAAGTGCAGACTGTTTTTCACCATGTCCTGCCGCTGGCGATGCCCGGAATGCTCACCGGAACCATCATTGGAATGGCACAGGCTCTAGGGGAAACAGCTCCGCTCCTGATGATCGGCATGATTGCCTTCATCGTTGATATTCCCGGCAGCGTTACAGATCCGTCAACTGTTTTGCCGGTACAGATTTACCTCTGGGCCGACAGCCCTGAGAGAGCTTTTACAGAAAAAACATCTGCTGCGATTATGGTTCTTCTGGCTTTTCTGATCTTCATGAACGCGGCAGCGGTCTACTTAAGGAAGAAATTTGAAATCAAGTGGTAACAGGAGATTTGAGCTATCAGGTTCAAGTCAAAGCACGTTAAAGATACTGTTGTTTTGCCCTATCAAAATCCATAACAGGAGAAAAAAATGAAGAAAAAGATGCTTATCGCAGGTGCTATCACTCTTTCCGTATTCGGAACCACTGTAGCACAGGCAGCACGTGACTACATCGAGATTGTGGGCTCATCTACCGTATACCCGTTTGCGACTGTTGTAGCAGAGCAGTTCGGTAAATCTACCAGCTACAAAACACCAAAAATTGAATCTACCGGATCAGGCGGTGGTTTCAAACTGTTTTGCGGTGGCGTAGGAGTAGAATATCCGGATATCACCAACGCCTCCCGTGCTATTAAAAAGTCTGAAATCGAAAGATGTGCTGCTGCCGGGGTAAAAGATATTGTCGAAGTAAAAATAGGATATGATGGAATCGTACTTGCCACCTCCAAGGCAAAACCTGCACTTCAGCTCAGTGAAAAGGACATCTTCATGGCTCTTGCCAAAGAGGTCCCGACTGCAGACGGCAATCTTATCGCCAACCCATACAAGACCTGGAAAGATGTTAATCCTGCTCTTCCAAACACCAAAATCGAAGTGCTCGGTCCTCCGCCAACCTCAGGAACCCGTGATGCTTTCGTTGAACTGGCAATGGAAGGCGGTGCAAAAAAATTTGATTCACTTGCAGAGCTGAAAAAAGCAGATGAAAAAGCATTCGTTAAAGTGGCTCATACCCTTCGTGAAGACGGCGCCTACATCGAAGCAGGCGAAAACGACAATCTGATCGTACAAAAACTTCAGGCAAACCCTGATGCCGTTGGTATTTTCGGTTTTTCTTTCCTTGATCAGAATTCTGATATCGTACAGGGTTCTTTCATCAATGGTCAGGAGCCTACTTTTGACGCCATCGCAGACGGTTCATACCCTGTTTCCCGTCCGCTGTTTTTCTATGTGAAGAAAGCACATGTCGACGTCATTCCGGGCATGAAAGAATATCTTGGAGAGTTCACCAGCGAAAAATCCTGGGGACCGGAAGGTTACCTTGCAGACAAAGGTATGATCCCGATGCCGGATGCAGAGCGTAAAGAATATGCCGCAACAGTAAAGTCTCTTAAGACGCTGTAATTTGTATCACTGTCAGGAGGGTAATTGTGCCCTCCTGATTATCTTTAACCAATCGAGAAGAATTTATGGAACTTGCAGCCACTACAACCTCACAATCATTTCCAACCATGATGGGAAAAGACGTTGCTAGAAGTGCAGCAGACGAAATTCCTGCTGAAAGAACCCGTCAAACTGTTGGTGAACCTTATGTGAAAAATCCCCGCATGTCGTGCCGCGACGTCTATGTCTACTACGGCGACGCATGTGCAATCAAAGGGGTAAATCTTGATGTCGGCTGCAACGAGGTCGTTGCCATGATAGGTCCATCCGGATGTGGTAAATCGACTTTTCTCCGCTGCCTGAACCGTATGAATGATACGGTCTCAAGCTGCAGGGTTGAAGGATCAATCCATCTTGATGGGTCTGATATATATGATGCTTCGGTCGATGTTGTTCCGCTCCGTGCCCGGGTCGGCATGGTTTTTCAAAAGCCCAATCCCTTTCCGAAATCGATTTACGACAATATCGCCTACGGCCCGCGCATTCACGGCTTGACCAGGCACAAATCAGAACTTGACCATATTGTTGAGACCTCACTGATCAAAGCAGGTCTATGGGAAGAGGTAAAGGACAGACTGGATGATCCGGGAACCGGCTTGTCAGGAGGTCAGCAGCAGCGGCTCTGTATTGCTCGGGCAATTGCGGTTGAGCCCGAAGTGATTTTGATGGATGAACCCTGTTCGGCCCTCGATCCAATCGCTACAGCCAAGGTGGAAGACCTTATTGCCGAACTCAAGGAACAGTATTCAATTGTTATTGTGACCCATGCAATGCAGCAGGCTTCCCGGGTCAGTCAGCGTACTGCCTATTTTCACCTCGGCAACCTTATTGAAGTCGGCCCCACAGAAAGGATCTTTACCAATCCTCGACATGATCTGACCGAAGCCTATATCACCGGTCGTTTCGGTTGATTAATGACATACAACTGAACGCAAAAAATCCCTGAAAGCGCTTCTTTCGCTTCCAGGGATTTTTTTTAGAAGCGGATAAAGTCCACATCAAGCTCTTTGAGGTGGGGTTCTTCACCTTTTTCTATTCTCTTGACGCCCTTAACACCAATGTGGCAGCTCGTACACCGTTTTTGTCCTGAATAGGCAAAACCACCGGAATAGTGGCACTGACCGCAGTATTTATTTTCATTGTCCATGGCCGTCATGGTAAAATCAGCCTGTTCTGCAGCCGCTCCGGCCTTCATTTCAAAAACATGAGGATGACAGGATTCACAATCAAAACCAAATCCATCGGTATGGATTTTATGTTCAAAAACTACACCCTTGACAGGTTTCGTCCAGACTATCATCTTCTCCGGCTGTGTGTGGCAGGCAACACAGTTGGTTTCAGTTGAAAAGGCAAAACCGTTCTCATAATGACAGGCACCGCAATATTTTCCCTGAGCCATGGCATCCATGGTAAAATCTTTCTTTTCTGCGGCAGCCCCGGCTTCCATATCAAATATGTCATCGTGACATGAAGCACAATCAAGCCCAACCTCCATGGTATGGACTTTATGACTGAAGAAAGCCCCCTTCACGGGTTTATCCCACTGAATCTGTGCCTCAGGGCCATAGGTGTCTTCATCATACGGCTTTGCTTCCTTCTTCTGCTCCGCGGCGATGCTGATACACCCCCAGACAACGATCGCTGCAGTCAAAACCGACATAGAAATAATCATACGTTTTGGCATGTTGTCTCTCCAGTATCTATATATTCGTATAGTAAACATTAGGGGTTGCACCGGTTTCCGGACGTAATACCCAGACGACGGCATCCTGTGTATGAAGCAGCTTAAACACCTCACTCTTCTGATCGGAAAGATCGCCAAACATCCTCACCCCGGCTGGACAGGCCTCTACACATGCCGGCTCTTTCATTCCTTTTGACAGTCTTGACTCCCAGCAGAAATCACATTTATCAATGGCCCTGATCTCTTCTTTAAAATATCTGGCATTGTACGGACATGCCGTCATACAGGTCTTACAGCCGATGCACCGTGATGGATTCATCCGCACAATACCTGTCACTTCATCCTTCCAGGTCGCCGTCGTCGGACAGACACGCACACAGGGCGGGCGGTTGCAGTGATTACAGAGAACAGGCATAAAGGTAGCGTCATGAAGCCCATGTTTTGCCTCGGCGCCGATTTCAAGAATATCGGTTCGGTAGCCATATTCCGGCACATTATTTGTTTTCACACAGGCAACTTTACATAGTTCACAGTCGATACAGCGACGTTCACGTATCACCATCGTATAATGCGGACTGTATGGCCATTCACATCCATCCGGTATACCCTGTCTTATCGCGGCATCAGCATCAAAAGTAGAGACCAGGGACAAGACTGTTCCCCCCAGGTAGACGCCGGTTACCGCAAATCCCAGTTTGAGGAAGTTTCTTCTCTCCTGCGAGGGGAGCTGTTCAACGCCCTCGCTTTTCAATTTTTCAAGATCCGAAATTTTCATTTTCTGCTCCTGGCAGTCATATTCTTAAGAATGTTCAGTAATTACCCGTATACTCAATAAGGGAAACTATTTCTCACTGAGATGCCCGTAGAACACCCGCTCTCCGAGAAGAAACATGAAACCGCAAAATGCAATCCCGCCGACCACGATCAGACTCTCATAGATGGACGGCGTATAGCTGAATTGTTCAGGATAATTTAATATTCTCATGCCATGAAAATGCGGAACGAGCTGACCGACAATAACCAGATCATAGCGCATCATATAAATGCCGATCATCCCCAGAATTGAAGCAAAGAACAGAGCATTCAGGCTTTTTCCCTTATAAATCATGATGATCACAAAAGGAAGAATCAATCCCATAGCAACTTCTCCACCCCAAAAATTGACAGCGTAATCTCCGGAGATAAGCATAGTCATTGCCTGATACTTCCCTGGAATGACGCCGGTCAATCCTGCAATAACCTTCCATATTGTGAAAAACATCAGGGTCGAAAGAAACAGAATGGCAGTTCGCGCAACCGTGTGCACAGAGTGTTTCGTAACCGGGCTCATCTTCCATCCATTGGCTTTATAGGCCATACAGGTGAAAAAGATAATAGCGATACAGCCGGAGAGAGCTGCCGACACAATGAAATAGATGGGCATATACGGACCATGCCAATACTCCCGCCCGCCAAGGAGTCCGAAAACCGCACCAAGATTGGAATGTGCAGCAATACCTATCAGGAGCCCGGATAATCCGAGAATAATAGAATACTTATGATTCCCTCTTTGCAGCATGATGAACTCAAGGATCATAAAGACAAGATAGGCACCGTAAAGCGTTCCCATCCACCAGATATTTGATGAAAGATTCGCTCCGACTACATTGCCATAAGGCATGCGCCAGGAGTTCTCTATCTCAAAGGCAATAACCAGAAACCCGGAAATAATCGTTACAATAGAGAGATACACAGCTCTTTTAGCAATCGGCAAAAATTCTTTATAGCCGAAAACATGCCCGAGTGACGAGACAATGCACAGCCCGGTTGAGGTAACGACAAAAAAGACATAGGCAGCAATCAGCACTCCCCACGGAACCTCTCGGGAGATACCGAAGGTATGCTCATGTCCGACATAGAGCGAATAAACCCCTGAAGCAATGCCCACCAGGGTAAGTACTGCCATTACAGCCATTGCCAGCGAATACGCTGCCGAACGACTGCCTTGCAATGAACCATCGCGTGGAATAAATCCTGCGATATAATTACTCATGAGTCCCTCCTGCGTTTCTGTTTTGAACAGATTGTGATTCTATCACCAAGTATTTAACAAAATTCTTTAATTGCTTATGTCAATAATTGCACAGCCAAAAAAATCTGTCAAGAACTTATTGCTGCCGTAAAGAAATATAAAGAAACCTTAAAGGGTTATAACATTACAGGGAGGATTTGCGTTTGCTGCTGACTTCTCCGCGGTGATATCTCACCGTGAATCCATCGTCTGCCGGAACGTTTCAGCAGCCCATCGCTTTCCGCCGGTCCGGTACTGTTTTGCGGATATTGTAGTGGTGCCTGCGCCGTGGCCCGCAAATGGTCAACAAATCTCCAGCTGTTCCGGATCCAATCCCAACGGGCAAAAGCCGTCGGCTCGCCCTGAATCACATTGAGCAGAATAGACTCGTAGGCTTCCGGAGTGTTAGGTCCGAAATAACAATGGTGACAGAAATCCATAAGTACCGGTTCGGTAATCATGCTTCTGCCGGGACGCTTCACATTAAAGGCTATGGCGATGCCATCATCCGGTTGAATACGAATGACGATGATGTTGGGTTGATCACAATCACCGGTTTTGCACAATTCATAATTATGTTTGAAAACGACTTTGATATCGGCATAGCGTTCATCGAGTTTTTTGCCGGTCTTGAGATAGAAAGGAACACCCTTCCAGCGCGGCATATCAACATATACCTTGAACGCGGCAAAAGTTTCGGTCTGCGACGCACCATCTACTCCGTGTTCCTGGGTGTATCCTTCATACTGTCCGAGGACAACATCGTCCGGCTTGACCGGGATCAGAGATTCTATCACCTTGCCGGTACGGTTTCTGATTTCTTCAGCGTTGTTGGCAAGAGGCGGCTCCATTGCTACCAGGCTCAGCAGCTGCAGCAGATGATTCTGGACCATATCTCGCACGGCTCCGCTTTTGTCGTAATAGCCTGCTCTTTCTTCAACGCCGAGAACCTCGCTGGCAGTAATCTGAACATGATCAATCGCATCAGAATGCCAGGCCCAGCGAAAAATCTCGTTGTGGAAACGCAGGGTAAAAATATTCTGCACCAGCTCTTTGCCCAGATAATGGTCGACACGGTAAATCTGTTCTTCACGTAAGACCGAGGTAATAGTATTGTTCAGCTCTTCAGCTGAAGACAGATCATCACCAAACGGCTTTTCAAACACCACCCGTTGCCAGCCGGGATCATCGACAAAAAGCTGAATAATACCTGCTGCCTGTGAAAACACCGAAGCGGGTAGAGCAAGATAAAACAATTTATTGGGGCCGCATCCGAATTTTTCGGTAATATCATCAAATCGACGGCGCAGGCTGTCAGCGGCTTCTTCCTCCAGATCCTGCTTTATATAGACAATCTGTCTGCTTAACTGCTGGAGGATTTTCGGTTCGGAATTCTTGATAAACTGTGAAAGCTCAAGATGACTGACAAATTCTTCGGTGGTGTATTCTCTTCTGCCGAGACAGACAATCGGGCATTTCTCTGAAAACTGTTCTTTGCGTATCAGCTGATAAATGGCAGGAATGATTTTTCTTTTGGTCAGGTCACCGGTGGAGCCGAAGATGACCACCATATGATTTTCAGGTATCACCGTCGCACCTCCAGATTAGTGAGAATGTAATGCTGCGGGATCATGCGGACCAGTTTTGCCGGACATTGTTCAAGGGAGGCACGATCATTCTGAAAGAGCTCAAGAGCCTTTTCTTTTTTCTCACCAAGAAAAAGAAGTATACCGACTTCAGCACGTTGAAGCAGATTGGCCCCTGCGCTCATCCGTTCCGCAGGAGGTTTAGGTGAGTTCGACATGGTGATAAAGCCCTCATTCGTATTGCGGATAGACGGATGATCCGGAAACAGTGCAGCAACATGCCCGTCTTCTCCACTGCTGAGCAGGATAATATCAAAACGTCCTCCGTATGCCTTGAGCTTATCATAATAGTCAGTAGCTGACTGTTCGGGAGTTGTCCGTTCGTCGATAAAAGGGTGAAGGTTTTCAGCAGGCAGAAGATCTTCAAAATAGGCCCTGGCAAGACCGTAATTCGATTCGGGGTGATCAATGGGTACCAGGCGCTCATCAACCATAAAGAGATGTACCCGATGCCACTCAACATCAGCTTTTGCCAGCTCTGAAAAGATTGTGGAAACGCTGCTGCCGCCGACTACCCCCAGAACCAGAGATGATTGCTGCTCAAGGATGGAGCCAATCGCTTCGGATATAATCCATGCCGCTTTTTCTTCAAGAGCACCCCGTTTTCCTTTGATAATCATAAATGACCACACCCCAGATAATTAAGTGGAACTCCAACGCCTTGTTATTTCAACCTGTTTTGCACATCACACAATAATAATAGCTTATAGACCAAAAGCAATAGAACAGTGCATTTAACGAAAATATTAAACAGATTTGCTTTTTGAAAGAAAAAGCGATATACAAAGGACTCTGAAGTTTCACCATAAAAGGAGAATGTATGCAACCCAAGATCAAGCGGATGGCGGACGTAATCGAGTTTGAAACGGATGAACGTTGTTATATCTCTGAAATTGCAAATGATCCTGAGGATGAACGAGTGTCGATCGCCAGGGCCAGAGTCAAGCCCGGAGAAATCACGGCTTGGCACAAACTTCTTGGCATAACAGAGAGATATATAATCACCAAAGGACGCGGAATTGTCGAGGTTGATGATCGCCCCGCCACTCCTGTTGAAGTTGGAGATGTGGTCATAATCCCTCCCGGCTGTCCTCAGCGTATACGGAACACAGGCGACGGTAATCTCATTTTCTTTGCTGTATGTACGCCGCGCTTTGTCCAGGAAGCCTACGTCGATATGGACTCAGATATATACATTCCCTGTGAGACTCCTCTTCGTTAAAAAGCCCAGATGACCATTGACAGAGTGAGTTTCCCCTCCTGATTGTTTTTTTGTCCGGAGCTGTCATTTATTTTATTTTTCCCTTATCAACCAAGGCAACTTATGCATCAGAAATCTTCCACTATGGATCTGCCCTGCCCCAGCTGTGCTTCATTTACACTCGTTGACGATAAATCGATACAGTGCAGTCACTGCGGCTACACGACAAGAAAACTGCCGCTGACGACTGCATACGAATATGCCTCTTTTGTTTTCAGATACGGCCATCAGTTCAGACATTTTTACGAACAGCAGCTTATTGAAACAGGTTCGATAACCAATAATTCCGACCTGGAAATGCCTCATCCTCTTCATGTCCTGATCTCTCTGCCATTGATCAGCGGCATAAGCGGAGGTGTCTCGTGGTTTCTGGTAAAAGGTGCGATTTCCACCTTAATTGCCAATTACAATGAGCGACACCAGACCGATTTTGAAATCCCAGACGAAGATCTGAAGATTCTCAACGTCAACTTCCGTGAGTTTATCAACAACTTTGCCGACGCTGATTCACGACTGCGGAATGCCGTGTTTGAAGCTATGTTTTCTGCCGAATGCTCTGAACAGGAAAAGAAAAAGATTCTGCAGTTACAAAATCAGGCCGACGAAAGCTCACCGAGCCAGAAAAAGGATCTTGAAGCCAAGGCTGAAAAGATGCTTGAAGAGGCTATGAAAAAGACCTTTAAAAAGATAGCTGCCAGACCTAAACCGACACCGGAAGAGTTAAGTCAGTTCTGGTTGAAGATAATCGATTGACCCTCATTTCCTGCAAGGCAGCGCCGTAAAATGTGTAAAAGCCTCCGGTCAAACCCAATCTGAATAACCGGAGGCATTACATTACTGCAGAGTGGTTTTCACCTCGTCAAAATAGGCTTTACCTATTTTCTCAGCCCATTTTTCGTACACATTGTCGAGCATCTTTTTCATCTGCTCTTTCTCCTCATCTGCCATCTTGTAAAAGGTTACACCCGAATCCTTGGCCGCGGCAACTTCTTTATCCTGCTGTTTTAGTGTAAGATCCCTGGCCACCTTGCTTTCTTCCTTAACGACCCTGCGGAAAATCTCCTGCAGATCAGCAGGGAGTTTTTTAAGCCATTTACTGTTGACGATATGAATATAGAGACCCTGAGCATAGTCTAATTCGGTATAATATTTGGCGACAGTGAATTTTTTAGAAATATTGCAGACGATAGGGGTGTGATCAAGGCCATTGATTACACCGGTCTGCAGAGCCTGCGGGACATCCGGCCAGGGAAGGACGGTAAATTTCAGCCCCCATGCTTTATAGACATCGATATTGACAGGTGCCTGAGCTATCCTGAAATTGATCTTTCTGGCATCAGCCACAGTTTGAACTGCTGAAGTGGTTGCCCAGCCGTAATCGCCGTAGCTGGTTATGTCAAGCACTTCAAGACCTGAAGAAACCGGAGCTGAGGCAAACGGCTGCCATAATGCCGGGGTGTTTCTGAACTGCTCAAGTTTATCAAAGCTATCAACCAGAAAAGGAATATTTACTATGCCGAGCTTTGGCGCAATATTGGCAGCAGCCACAGACGAGCTCATCATTCCCTGAATAGCGCCGAGTTTCAGTTTGTTGATAACATCCTTCTCACCGCCTAAAATACTCAGCGGTCTGTAATCGACATAAATACGGCCGCCGCTTTCCTCCCACAACCGGTCGCGAATACGAAATCCGGCCATAACCCCTTCAATGGCAGGATGGCCGACACAGGACAGCAGATAGGTGTATTGCGCTTTGGAAGGGTCAAACTTTGGCGCCCATCCGGCCAGAGGATCTTCTTCGGCCCAGGTTATGGCCGGAATGACAAATACCATAACAAAACAACTCAGAAACAACAGCTGGATAAGCTTCTTCATTGCACCCCCCTTGAACATGATATCATTAACAAACTCCCATTTCCGATATTGCACATATGCCAGATAACGTCATTTTCGCCAAGCTCAAAAAGAGCATCACAATTTTTTGCTCATTGTTGTTACTTTGCGACAGCCAAATTCTTTTTTTCAATTTCAGAATTTGTATGAACAAGCCAATTTATGTATAATTGGGGAGGCGAAATGACATGCAGGAACATGGATATAATGTAATATGATGATTATTTTGAAAAAATGGCTAAAAAACCTCCCCATAAAGCATCGCCTGCTTTATGGCTATCTGGTATCATTTCTCCTGATTCTTATTTCCTGTTCCAGCCTCATCTATTTTCTGGTAAATGCTGATCAGACCCGGAAACTTCAAGATCAGTTAAGCAGCAGCAATCACACTCTTGAAAAAGCTGTTATCTCGCTCATCGATACTTCGGCTGCCAATACTCTTCGAACCATTACGGAAAAAAACCGCCAGCTTATCGCCTCGATATATCAACAGGATCTTCCAGAAGATACGGCCAAACAAACAGCTGCTGACCTGCTTAACGGCCAGACCTTCGGTTCATCAGGCTATTGCTATACCATCAACAGTTTCGGCATCATCAAGACCAACCCCGACAAAAAACTGATCAATAACGATATTTCCGCTGATAAACAGACCGTTAAAATACTGGCTGCCAAGTCTGGATACCAGGAGTATCAGAAAGATTCCGACAACGGGCAAGCGACAACATGGCTGAGTTATTCGACATATTTCGGTCCATGGGACTGGGTCATAACCGCAGCAGCTGTCAAAGCTGAATTACTCGATGAAACAACCATGCAAGCCATTCAAAAAACCATGTCAGCTGGCAGGCTTTTTAACAATGCGGGGAGCTTCATCATTGATCAGCATGGAAATTTTCTGGTTCATCCGACACTTGAAGGAAAGAATATCAACGATCTGTTAAGTGATGATGCCGCCAGTTTTTTCTCACAGATAAAAGAACAGAAAAACGGCATGCTTCAATATACCTGGCAGACTCCGGAAACACAGGGAATACACAAATATCAGGCCGATATCAGTTTTCTCCCGCAACAGCAATGGTTTCTCGTAACAGCAATTGACCGGGAAGAGTATTTCCATCTACTGAAAAGACTGCTGCAGATCATTCAGGTTACCATCGTCCTGACTGTAATCGTAATATGCCTGATCTCCTATCATCTCAGCCAAGCTATTGTCAATCCGGTCAAATATCTTACTGCCGGCCTTGAAGCAGTTGCAGCTGGAGACTTCAGCAAACGTTTAAAACCACGATATACCGATGAGCTCGGACGACTGGAAACCTATTTCAATACCTTCATAAGCCAACTTGAGCATTCCAACCAACAGCTCAAACTCTCGGAAAGAGGCTTTCGATCAATCTTTGAAAACTCGGTTGAAGGTATTTTTCTTTTTGATCTGGAAGGAAGGCTTCTCAAAGTAAACCCCTCCTTTGTGGCTATGATGGGTTACAGCAGCGGCCAGAGTCTTCTCGAAAAAGGCATCAATTTCAAAGAAGATCTGATGGTTCAGAAAAGTCTCTGGTCACCGCTCATTGACCAGATAATCGGCGAACGAACTGTAAAAGGCTTTGAAATACAGATTCGAAAAAAATCCGGGTCGGTTTTCTGGTGTCTTCTTAATGCAAGAGGCCTGTACGATTCTGAAGGAGAAAGCATAAAAACCATCGAAGGTTTTATCTCAGACATCGATGCCAAGAAAAGCACTCAGGAAGATCAGCAGAAACTGATGGAAGACCTTGAATTAATGGTCACTGAACGGACCGTGCAGCTTTCCAGTCGAATTGCCGAACTCGAACAGAGAAACGAGGTCAACCAGCAGCTTGCGGAAATGGCAGATATGCTGCAATGCTGCAAGACAATCAGTGAGACCTTTCCAATTATCAGCCAATATCTTCGCAAACTTTATCCCGAAGATGCCTGCTATCTTTTCCTGCATGACATGGAAAGAGAAGTTATTGATCAGGTTATTCCGCCAATCGATGGCGACCGGCCGTTTATCAACATGACAAATGACAGCTGCTGGGCCCTGCGCCAGGGGAAACGCTATCTCTTTAATGACAGCGAACACGAACTTATCTGCGACCATGTAAGAAATCCCGGCAGCGGATACCTCTGCGTGCCGCTCATCGCCCATGGTGTTACCATCGGCTTGCTGCATATTCTATTCGGCAGCAAACAGACCAATCTCACTATGGCCTTTTCAGAAAAACGGCTGAGAATGGCCAGCCGGCTTGCTGAACATCTCTCCCTGGCGCTTTCGAATCTGCGTCTTCGTGAAGAACTGAAACTGAAATCAATTCAGGACAGTCTTACGGGACTGGCCAACCGGCGTCATATGGAAGATATCATGCAAAGGCAGTTTTATCGTTTCCTTCGTCACCAGACGCCATGCTCAATCATAATGATCGATGTGGATCACTTTAAATCGTTTAATGATAAATACGGCCATGAAACCGGCGATCTGGTGCTGAAAAAACTTGCCACCTACCTCAAAGACCACACACGCGGAGAAGACCTCGCATGCCGTTTTGGCGGAGAAGAATTTATCATCATTCTGGTCAATACCGCCATTGAAGAGGCAATCAAGAAAGCAGAGCTCCTGCGCGCAGCCATTGCTGAAAATATTACAATACCTTACGAAGCCCAGAGCATCCATATTACTGCTTCCATGGGGGTCGCCGCCTGCCCGGATCATGGCAGAGGCCCTACCGAACTGCTAAAATCTGCGGACAGCGCTCTCTATAAAGCGAAGGAGAACGGCAGAAACAGGGTGGAAGTCGCTGTCAGGATTGAAGCACAATAACTCCAATAAGCAAATTCGTAAGCGCCAGGCAGAACTTGTGTTCTGCAGAAAATGATAAACCTTGTCGTAAATAAAACCTGACTAGATCCAAGCCAGTGGTCGCAAAAACATATCTGGTTACCACTAAAACTCAGTTTTTAAATTGGGTGCTCACTATATGACACCCAAGCCATGGCATAATCCTCCTAAAAACCAAAGGAGAAAGATTATGCCTAAAAACAAAATTCAATTTCAAAAGGGTCTAAGCTTGCCT
>QKIH01000180.1 GCA_003249645.1 Desulfobulbaceae bacterium
AAAGTGGGAGATAAGTTCTACAGAATTTGTTAAAGTCATTGTTGAGTTGATCAAAAACGATACAGCGGTCGAAGATATCGCCCTCTTTTTTCATTTTCTGATCATTGACCAGTTTACTACCCTCATCAGACAGTTGGCTGATCAAACGGGCATCAACCGGGTTGTTCTCTCCGGCGGTTGCTTTCAAAACAGTCTGCTGCTTCAGGGTTGCATTCATGCTCTGACCATTAAAGGTCTTGAGCCACTTACTGCCGCATCCGTTCCTGCTAACGACGGGGGAATTTCGGTCGGCCAGGCTGTAATAGGAGGTTTGTCACATGTGTATAGCACTACCAATGCGGGTAACTAAAGTTGAAGGGAACCCGGACGATTTCACCAGTAACCAGATTGCAACCGTAGACGCGGATGGCATTGAACAGCAGGTGCGTCTCGATGTAGTTGATATATGGCCTAATGTTGGAGATTATCTGATTATTCATGCAGGTTTTGCCATTCACACCCTTGAAGAAAAAGAGGCAAAACTCAACCTGCAACTCCTGAGGGAGCTTGCCGAAGGCATGCCCGACGAACTGATCAGCTAGGGGTAATGCATGAAACATTTGGATGAATTCAGAGATGCCAGCCTTGCTAAACCGTTGGTTGCTAAGCTCGAAAAAGCCGTAACCAAACCACTGCGGGTCATGGAGATCTGCGGTTCCCACACCATGGCCATCTTTAGAAACGGAATTCGGTCTATCCTGCCGGAAGGACTCCAGCTGATATCAGGCCCAGGCTGTCCGGTCTGTGTAACGTCTGCCCCCCACATGGACGCATTTATCGCCATGGCGGATATGCCGGGCATCAGGGTCGCTATCTTCGGTGATCTATTCAGGGTTCCCGGCACTAAAGGCTCTTTGTCAAACGCCAGTTCACGCGGTGCTAAAGTTGATGTAGTTTACTCGCCTATGGACGCCCTGCAGATTGCCAAAAACAATCCTTCAGAACATGTAGTTTTTCTTGGTGTCGGCTTTGAAACTACCACACCGGGCATTGCGGCAACCATCTTGGCTGCCAAAAATGACAATGTCAAAAACTTCAGCGTGTTTTCTACCCAGAAAACCATGGGACCACCTATGAAGGCCCTGTTGAGTGATCCGGATTTGAAGATCGACGGATTATTATGTCCGGGCCATGTTTCCAGTATAATCGGGGCAAAATTCTGGGAGCCGCTGGCAGCAGACTATAAACTTGCCTGCGTTGTTGCTGGCTTTGAGACGGCTGACCTGCTCAACGCCCTCATCCTGCTGGCCCGTCAGGTTGCAACCGAAGATTTCAAGGTTGAAAACACCTATACCCGCGCCGTTTCCTATGAAGGAAACGCCAGAGCCATGAAAATGGTTGATGAGATTTTTGAACCCGCTGATATGAACTGGCGTGGTCTTGGTGTTATCCCCAATAGCGGTCTGAAAATTAGAGAGAAATATGCCGATTTTGATGCCGAGGTTAAATTCGACATCACCCTGCCTGAGGTCGACGAAGCAAAAGGATGCATGTGTGGCCAAATTCTTAAAGGGTTAAACATTCCACCAGAGTGTCCTCTTTTTGCCAAACGCTGTACTCCTGCCAATCCTATTGGTCCATGTATGGTCTCCAGCGAAGGAACCTGCGCCGCTTATCACAAGTACGGTCTTTGAAATATTCCGGTTATTAGAGATAGAGTGTTCAGGTTAATCAACAGTGTTTATTCACGTTTCAACAACATATGATTTTACAGGATAGTTATAATGTCACAAAAATCCATTTTGCTTGATCACGGCAGTGGAGGTCTGGCCAGTCAGGAACTGATCGGTGATCTATTCCTCAAATATCTGGACAACCCCATTTTAAATGACCTTGAAGACAGTGCCATTCTCGACAATTCTCAAGGAAAACTTGCTTTTACTACAGATAGTTATGTTGTTGATCCGATTTTTTTCCCCGGAGGAGATATCGGTAAGCTTGCTGTTCACGGGACTATTAATGATCTTGCAATGCGGGGTGCTGTTCCGAAATATCTGAGTCTTGGTCTCATTCTCGAGGAAGGCCTCGATTTTGAAACCCTTGAAAAGGTAATTATCTCTATTGCCGATGCCTCAAAAGAAGCAGGCGTTCCTATCGTGACCGGCGATACAAAGGTTGTGCCGAAAGGCAAGGGAGACAAAATTTTTATCAACACCGCAGGCATCGGCTTTCTGCCTGAAGGCATCAGCATCAGTTCTAAGAATGCAAGAGCCGGTGACAAGGTTATCATCTCGGGTACCCTTGGTGACCACGGCATTACCATCATGACCAGAAGAGCCGGCATCACCATGGAAGGAAAACTCGAAAGTGATACCATGCCGCTGCATACACTGGTTGCAAAACTGGTGGCAAACTTTCCTGAAGATCTTAAAACACTGCGTGATCCGACACGAGGCGGAGTTGCCACATCCCTCAATGAGATTGCCGCCAACAGCGGCCTTGCCATAGAGCTTGAGGAAGAATCTCTGCCGATCAGGCCTCAGGTCCGGGCAGCATGTGAAATACTTGGCCTCGAACCCCTTTACCTGGCCAATGAAGGAAAGTGCCTTGTCATCGTCAGCGGAGATAAAGCCAAAGCAGTGCTTGAACTCATGCACAGCACAAAAGAAGGAAAAGAGGCAACCATTATCGGCACCTTAACCGATGGCAAAAGCGGCCGCGTAACCATTAATACTCCGGTAGGTGGAGCCAGAGTGGTCACTCCGCTGCATGGTGAACCCCTGCCGAGAATCTGTTAACGACATATCATGACAAGCGAGAAAAAGATTGGAATAGTAGGTATAGGCAACCTGCTGCTGGAAGATGAAGGTTTTGGCGTACACACTGTTCAATACCTGATAGACAATTACGAATTTCCTGAAAACGTTGAAATTCAGGATGCCGGTACCGCCGGGATCTATATGTCTCCGTTTCTTGAGGCATGCGATCCGGTTTTTGCCATAGATGTAGTTGACATCGAAGGTGAGCCGGGATCGTTTCATCATTTTACCCTTGACGATGTCCGTGCAGGCAAGTTCTCCACCAGAATGTCGCCGCATCAGCTCGGCATGCTGGAAATAATTGAAGTATGTAAGCTTCGCGACGCTGCGCCTGAGCAGGTTGAGTTTTTTACCATCATCCCGCACTCGTTAAAAGAAGTAATCACCTTATCCGAGGTCGCTCAAAGCAGATTGGAGGAAGTTGCCCAGATGATTCTGAATAAGCTTGAAGATCTTGGCGTCAAAGTGGAGAAGAAAAGTAATGCATGAAATTTCGCTGGTTCAAGGACTCTTTGAACAGATCCGTGAACTCGCCGTTGAAAACAAAGCCACAAAAATAATCTCAGTAACCATGGAGATTGGTCCATTCTGTGGAGTAGTTGTCGACTCCTTTCAGTTCGGGTTTGACATTCTCTCTGGCGATGACGACCTTTTACGGGGAGCGAAACTGAACATTGTCTACCCAGAGGTAACCTACACCTGCACAGAATGTAATCATGTGGAAACAGTTGAAGGTAAAACTTTAGATTCCTGCCCGAAATGCGGTGACAGTTTTCTTATCTCCAACGGAGGTGAGGATCTCATCCTGCGTCAGGTAGAAATGGAATAATAAACGATAGCAAGAGAGGATTGAATATGTGTGATGCATGCGGATGTCACGTACCAGTTCATAGCCATAGTCATGATCACGATCATGGTCACGATCATGGTCACAGCCACGATCACAGTGGCACCAAAACAGTAGATGTTCATGCAAGTCTTTTTGCCGCCAACGACGCGCTCGCCAAGGCAAATCGTGAACATTTTGAAGCTGATGGAATCGTTGTGCTCAATCTGATCAGCAGCCCAGGATCCGGCAAGACCACCCTTCTCGAACATACCATCGAGGCTCTTAAAGATGAGCTCAAAATTGGTGTTATCGAGGGTGATATTGAAACTGAGCGCGATGCAGAACGTATCAGGGCCAAAGGTGTTCCGGTTATTCAGCTGACCACCGGCGGCGCATGTCACCTTGATGCGTCCATGACCCATAGAGGTTTTCACCAGCTGCAGAAAGAACCCGGCGGAGATGACCTGGACATCCTTTTCATTGAAAACGTCGGTAATCTTGTCTGTCCGGCTACCTTTGATCTTGGTGAACACGAAAGAGTCGTTCTTGTTTCAGTTCCCGAAGGGCCGGATAAACCATCCAAATACCCAAAGGCTTTCACCAGTTCACATACTTTTCTTATTTCTAAAACTGACCTGCTGCCATACTTCGACTTTCCAATCGAAGAGGCCAAGGGTGATGCCCTGAAACTCAATCCTGACCTTCGCGTCATCGATCTATGTTCTACCAAAGGTGGAGAGGGTTTCGAGAAGTGGCTTGACTATTTAAGAGAACTCGCCAAAGCTCTCAAGAAGAAACAGGCCTGATAGCCTATAGGATAACAGCCTTCAAATGGCTGTTATCCTTCCCCTCCATTTCCCCATTGTTTCAACCCTTTACATTTCCGTACTTTTCTGCTATCAGGATATTCAATTTTCCTTAGAGCATATTCCTTTTGAATATATGCAGAACATGCTATTATGTTCGGCGGTGAGAGAGGTCCTGTCCAAGGATTATCTGAGTTGTCGGCATGTAACAGCTGGCACACATTATTCGTGGCATGTATGCGGTTGTGGGACGCGGGCATCCACAGTAACCTAGAGGATACAGATGAAATTCCCAATTGACTTAAGTAATTACAAACAGCTGCAGCTTTCCACCGATCAGGATAAGCTAACCGATGAGCAACGCAAGATTCTGACAACCAATATTAAAACTGTTCGCGACAGCCTGGTATTCTTCACTGCTCTGGCCAACTGCAAAGGTCTTGGCGGCCATACCGGCGGTGCTTTCGATATTGTCCCTGAACTTTTGATCATGGACGGGTTTATGAAGGGCTCTGAGAAATTTTATCCGGTCTATTTTGATGAGGCCGGTCACAGGGTCGCAATTCAGTATATGATGGCTGTCCTTAATGGTCACAAAGATGAAGAAAGTCTGTTCCACTACCGTGAATATAACAAAGGTTTTTACGGTCACCCTGAACTCGACGTTGAAAACGGTGTCTTTTTCAGTTCCGGCCGTCTTGGCCACATGTGGAGTCATGTAAACGGTGTTGCAGAAGCCTATCGCGACAAAACCGTTGTCATGTTCGGTAGTGACGGTTCACAGATGGAAGGAGACGATGCAGAAGCCGCCCGCTATGCAGTAGCCAGAAATCTTAACGTGAAGCTGTTTATCGATGACAACGATATTACCATTACCGGCCATCCATCAGAATATCTTCGCGGCTACGATATTGCCAAAACCCTTGCCGGACATGGACTCTCCGTCAACACCGGCAACGGCGAGGATATTGATGCTCTCTTCACCAGAATTCGCAATGCTCTGGTACAGCAAGGCCCTGTCGCACTGATTAACAAGCGTTTTATGGCAGTCGGCATTGAAGGTGTTGAAAATACCCCTAAAGGCCATGATGTTATCCCGGTTGACAAAGCTATCATTTATCTTGAAGCGCGTGGTCTTACCGACGCAGTAGAAATCCTGAAAAACACCACTGCTGCCAAAAGCACAACCGAACTGCTCGGAAGCACTCCTGAAAAGGGCAAAAACCGTGACGACTTCGGAAAAATTGTCTGCGAAATCCTTGATGGTAAAGGTGAAAATAAAAAGAAAGTTCTGGTCGTCGATTCTGACCTTGAAGGTTCCTGCGGGCTGCACCATATCAGGAAAAACCATCCTGAAGTCTATGTCAGCGGCGGTATTATGGAGCGTAATAACTTCTCTGTTGCAGCAGGTTTCGGCTCCGTTGAAGGCAATGTGGGTATCTTCGGCACCTTTGCCGCCTTTCAGGAAATGATTATTTCAGAAGCAACCATGGCAAGGCTCAACGGTGCAAATGTCATCGCCCACTTTTCTCACTCCGGTGTAGACGATATGGCTGACAACACCTGCCACTTCGGTATCAACAACCTCTTTGCCGACAATGGTCTTGAGGATGATGAAACAACCAGACTGTACTTTCCTGCAGACCCGATGCAGCTTAAAGCCCTGTTAAAGACAATCTTCGATGACAAAGGTCTTCGCTACGTGTATTCAACCCGCTCGGCGACACCATTTATCCTTGATGAAAAGCAGGAAAAATTCTTTGACGGTGACTACACCTTCGTTTCCGGTAAAGATGAGATTATTCGTAAAGGTACTGCCGGATACATCGTTTCCTACGGAGAAATGCTCTACCGCAGCCTTGATGCCGTTGAACGTCTTAAAGCAGAAGGCGTTGATATCGGTCTTATCAACAAGCCTACCCTGAACGTATGGGATGCACAGACTCTTGCCACCTTAAAAGATGCACCATTTGTTCTTGTTGTCGAATCACAGAACACCAAGACCGGCCTTGGTGCAAGGTTCGGTTCATGGCTGCTGAAAAACGGCATCACCGCCAAATATGACAATATGGGAACCCATCGTATCGGTCACGGCGGACTGAGTGAGCAGGTTACACACCAGTCGCTTGATCCGGTTCACATAAAAGCGAAAGTTCTTTCCATGAAATAGAGTATTCTTCTCTATTCATAAAAAATAAGGGGTGTGTCGGATTCCGACACACCCTTTTTTATTTTTCCTCATCATCTACCAAAGCTGTTTCAGTGAGATTAAGACTTTTCTCTATCTTTGGCTGAATCTTCTGAAGCAGTTCTTCACACTCAAGATAGGGGCATGGATCATGGTAAGGAAAATCCTGGCACTGTTTCGGCCTGAATTTATGTATAGAACACCGTTTACAGGATCTGCCGTCATGAAGGAAAATACATGCTCCGTCATCCCGAACCTTGAAGGTATTTTTCCCGTCAAGGTATCGTTTTCTGACCTCTCCGTCACTGATGGCAAAGGCCCGCGCGATTCGATTGATGTCTTCTGCAGTAATCAGCAGGGAAGACCCTTCCAGCCTGTAACAGCAATAGGCCGGACAATAGTTGCAAAAAACCTTGTTGCCTGAAAGAGAATAAGGAGGAATATATGCCATAATTATTCAGTTACACTCAAAAACTCCTGTTTGTACAATTCCCTGTACTGACCGATACGTCCCTCATCAAGCCAACGCTCATATGCAGCACGATAACGTTCCGTCGGCCGTTGTTCAATCAGCACCTTGTTCACATTGTCTATCACTTCTTTGCCCCAGTCATTCTTTACGCAGGTAACATAACTGAGCCAGGCCTGAATGGAATTCTCTTCTATGGCGATAGTTGCCAGTTTATCCCGAAGGCCAAGTTTTTCAGCCTGATACAGGACTTCCTCAGGAGCAGCAATAATGGCATCAACCCTTCCCTTCTCGAGCATTCTGAAAAAATTGGAAGTAAAATCCCCGCGGCTCTCATATTTATAAATATTCGATTCATTGCCATATTGAGCAAGTACCTGATCTATTTCTGCACTATAACTGCGATTCGGTGTCTGTCCGATGATAAGCTCGTTATTCTTGAGAATATCTTCCAGTTTGACGCTGCTGACCCCTCCAAGCTCTTTCTGTTTTTCCTTGAGTACAATAAGATGGTTCGGCAGACTGAAAAACACCGGAATGGAGAAATACATAAACTTTTCCCGCTCCGGATTTTTAAACAGGCCTACAGTACACACATGATCTCCCTCTTTATATGCTTTGTACTGTCTACTCAGATTGGCAATTGTCGCCTGATGCTCATATTCCGGCAGGTTCTCTTTAATTATTGCTGATCCGATGTCGCCGTATCCCAATCCTTTGAATTCACCTTCATGGATTAAAAACGGCGGAAAATCCACCTCCATCCAGGTAATAGCATCTTTCGCTGATACCAACTGAGCATTAAACAACAGAGCGCATAATAATAACAGACTGCCATACTTCCATTTCTTCATAAACCTTTCTCCCCTAACGAAATAATTCTATATTCTGGGGTAATAGATACCTACCCCTCTTAATTCTTAACAGGATTCAACACATTTCTAACCGCATTACCAAGCTGTTCCATGGTAAACGGTTTGGTAATATACGCGCCTGCGCCCAATCGCAGAGTCTGCTTTACATCGTCACTTGCAGAATATCCACTGGCTATGACCGCTTTTTGCCCCGGACAGATGGCCAGTATCTTTTTATATGTTTCATAACCGCTCATGCCCGGAGTCATTATCATATCCAGGATAATTAAATCGAATGAACCGTTTGCTACCAGTTGTAAGGCTTCTTCACCAGATGAGGCCACATATGGAGTATAGTTCAACGATTCCAATAACTTTCCTGTTATATCAAGCTGTCTTTCCTCATCGTCAACAACCAGAATTTTCTCTGCTTTTCCCCGAATAACACCTAAATTGGGAAATTCATCATTACTGACAGCATGCGCACCTGACGAAGGAAAATACATGGTAAAAACAGTTTCTTTTTCAGTTACATGAACTGTGACCAGCCCATCGTGATCACGCATTGTGTTCCATACCACGGTCAGACCAAGCCCGGTCCCGCTGCGATCCATTACTTTCTTGGTGTAAAATGGTTCAAAGATATGAGAAATATCTGCAGGCAAGATGCCGCTGCCTGTATCCCTGACAGTAATAATGACATAGTCTCCCGGCTGCAGGGAAATTGTTCCAGAGGAACTGCTGCCAATAGTCCGGTTCTCAGTTGTCACGCGTACCTCACCGGTACCGCTGATGGCTTCAGCCCCGTTGTTGACAAGGTTCATAAGACATTTCCGGACATGAACCGGTGAGCAGTTTATGTTTGCGGCATCTTCAGCTAAAGATGTGGTAAAATTAACCTGCGGAAACATCTCCTTGAGTTTGAAAAACTCAGGGGAACAGAAATATTCATTAATCAGATTATTCGGCTGCCTTACTGACCGGGCCGCCGCAATTCCTCTTGCCACAGTAAGCAGATCCGAAACAACTTCAGCTGCCTGTATACCCGATTTTCTTATGGCCTCGATCGGCGGCCTGTATTCACTATCCTCGGGAAGCTTTAATAAAAGCAGTTCCGGATAACTGACGACCCCGGAAAGAATATTATTTAAATCATGGGCCACACCGCCAGCCATGAGCCCGATTGCTTTCATTTTGATGGCCTGATTGAGCTCTTCCTGAAGCTTATGACGCTCTGAAATGTCGATGGCCACACTTCTTGCACCGACAATCAGCCCTTCATTATAAATCGGCGCTGAGCGAAGAAGTACCGGAAACTGTTTGTCACTCTTGTCAACCATGACAAACTCTTTAAGACTGCCGCCCTTATTCTGCATGACAGTCTCAAACTCCTGACCGGCAGCTGTCCGTTGTTCCGAAACAATCAGATCAAACCAGGCTATACCCTGATGAACGGTTATATCAAAACGATCAATTGCCTCCTGATTGGCAAACTGTATCCTGCCGCTGCGATCAGATTCCCAGACCATCTCCGGCAGCAGATTGATAAAATCATGAAATCTTTTTTCACTCTTCTGCAGGTTTCTGGTACGCTCAAGAACCAGATTTTCCAGCCATCGTCTGCTGTGCATCAGGTGCATAATGAAAAGGACCATTAAAAACACCAGCAGCAGCGATATCAGGGTATTGGTCAGAGGGAACAGCAACCGTACATACTGTTCACCTTTCAACCGCCCGATAAGGGTCCCTTGATGGACAATATCCGCACGTAGATGCCTCAGCGGTATTAACCCCAACTTATAAAGGACATAATCAATTCCTTTTAATCGAGGGGAAATTTCTTCGACAAATGACTCATCAGGGATAAGTACAACCTGAAGACGTTTATAATGGTTTGCTTTTACAGCAAGCTGAAGGTACGAAAGAGTCCCGTATTTATCCAGCGCCCAAATATCCTCTGCAATAAATGAGGCGTGATTGGAGAATTGAGCAGTGCTTTCTCTAAGGTCCTGCTTATATTTGAAATAACCGAGAAAAAAGAACAACGACAGGAAAATTCCTGCAAGCAGTGTGATGTAAATCCCTGTTTTGGAAAAGCGCACCATACAAAAGCTCCTGCCGATGAAAAGATAATACTACCCGCAGAAGTTTTATCTGATTAGCCGGAAGATGCAAGTATTTCCGAGGCAAATTGTAGCTGACAATGCTCTAAAACGCTTTTTTAATAAAAAAATGCTTTAGAGCAGAATCAGTTAACAAATCAACTCTTTTGCGCCTTTTTGATCTGGGCAAGCAGCTCTTTACCGCCGCCTTCTAAAATACGCTGCCCCAGGGTATCTCCTAGAGCTTCGGCTTCGTCAAGTTTGGCCGTTGCCTCTTCTTTTAACAGTATTGCACCATCAAGACTCGCCAGACCGCAGATCATATGCAGATTATCACCATCGATTTCGGCATAGCCAAAAGCCGGAATAGAGCAACCGCCTTCAAGTCTCCGTAAAAAAGCCCGCTCGGCCAGCAGCCGATATTCACTCTGACGGTTGTTCAGGGCATCTCTGATCATTGCTTTCTTAGTCGGATCGAGATTTTTAGCCGATTCAATTGCAATGCAGCCCTGACCGACTGGTGGGATAAACTGCTGTTCTGAAAACACTTTGACGATCATGTCATCATATCTCATCCGGGTGACACCGGCATAGGCCAGCATCAGGGCATCGCAGGCACCATCATCCATCTTTTTGATTCTGGTCTGCAGATTGCCCCGCATTTCAACGGTTTTAACATGCGGATAATAGTGTTTGAGCAACGCCACCCGTCTCACCGATGATGTGCCGATGATTATTTCTTTGGAGGTGTCATTAAGATCGAGATCGCGCCTGCGGCTTACCAGCACATCATTGGCCTTTTCACGGTCAGTGAAGGCAATGAGCTCGAAATCAGAAGGCAGCGTTGACTGCATATCTTTGGCACTGTGTACGGCAATATCGGTAATCCCTGAATGGAGCTGATCTTCCAGTTCCTCTGTGAAAACACCCTTTGATCCGATTTTGGCGATCGAGGTGTTGAGGATTTTATCTCCCTTGGTTTCCATGGAATTAATCACTGTGTCCATTCCGTTTTTCTCAAGAAGAGAGGCAACCAGTTCAGTCTGCCACATGGCAAGTTTGGATTTTCTCGTACCGATAGTTATTGTGACCATAATTTTCCTTTTTTGCACCTGATGATTATCGTGATACCATATCTTGATAAAAGGTATCCTCTTTCTACATGACTTGGCTTCGAATGGCAACAATGAGACTTGATATTTGCCAAGCCAAAATGAGCTGCAAGACCTATCAATGACTGCACAGGAGAATCGGCCATGCGCATGCTGCTTTATAATATCCGTTATGCCACCGGCCACAAGAACGGCTACCACCTTCCTCTGCCGTATTCCGGCTTTTTCAGACGAACGACAGCCAATATGGAGCAGATTATTGATTTTATAGAACTGCTCGACCCATACATTATCGGTTTGGTTGAAGTGGACGCCGGCTCATACCGGTCAAGCAGGATATGTCAGGCAGAAATAATCGCCAATAAACTCGGCTATTATCCGCTGGTGGAAACAAAATACGGTCTCGGCTCACTGCCTACAAGAATTCCGGTTTTGAGTCAGCAATCCAATGCGCTGCTTACCAAAGAGCCGGCAGATGACGTGCTCGTTCATTATTTCAGCAAGGGGATGAAGAAAATGGTGATCCATTCATATATGGGAAGTCTGTCTATATATCTGGTTCATCTCTCCCTCACCTATCGGAAACGCCAGAATCAGCTTGAAGAACTTCACACATTTATTAAAGAACACAGTCGTGAACATGTGATTGTGGCAGGTGATTTTAATACCCTGTGGGGCAGCAACGAGCTTAATCTGTTTCTCGCTGCAACCGGTCTTAAAAATGCAGACAGGGAAGGGTTGCCGTCTCACCCGAGTCACGCCCCGACAAGACAGCTTGATTTCATTCTTCACTCAGACAACATCACTATCAGCGATTTTTTTATTCCGAAGGTACAGCTTTCAGATCACATGCCCCTGGTCTGCGACTTTGTTCTGAACGATTAGATTGCAGCTGAATTCATGGTCACGGTGAATGTTGATCCGCCTTTTAATTGGCTTCGGACAGTCACTCGTCCGCCGTGGGACTCCACCACAGCCTTGACATAATTCAGGCCCAGTCCGAGTCCCTTTCTGGTTCTGCTCCGGTCACCGCGATACAGACGTTCCCATATCTTGCCCTGTTCCTGCTCGGAGATCCCCATACCATTGTCGCTGACTTCAATATTGACCTGCCCTCCTTCTTTAGAGAGCCTGATCTTCACCCATCCTCCTTCATGACCATATTTGATCCCGTTATCAACAAGATTAGCCAAAACCTGACCGAACCGGGTTTTATCGGCAGAGATAATACAATTGGGTGTGATCTCCTTTTCAAGACTAATATTACTTTCTTCTGCTACATACTCGTAGAGATGAAAAACATCTTCTATCAAGTCAGCAGCATCAATTGGCTGCTTTTCAAGCTGCATGGTGCCTGCCTCTGCCTCTGCCACACTCATCATAATACGGAGCATGGACAGAACGCGCTCAGATTCTTCAAGGCAATCTGAAAGAGCATCACGCAGCCGCTGTTCGTCCGCATCTGTCTGCAGGCCGTATTCGGCTGATGAACGCAATCGAGTCATAGGGGTTCTTAAATCGTGGGCAACATTATCAAGTGATGACTGCATTTCAATAATCAACTGGCGGTTCTGACGAAGCAGCTGATTGAGACTTTCCTGCAGCCGATCTGCTTCGGGAGATCCTTTGGCTGCTTTCATATCGATCTGACGATGACCCGAGGCAATAGCCTCATCAACACTTTTTTGCAGATCGACCAGAGGTCTCACACCCATTTTCACGACAACCAGAGCTGGTATCCATAGCAGAATAAAGGCCGCCGTACCGATGCCAGTCAGGATATAAAACAAGATCCGTCCCGAGTGATGGCGGGCTTCCCCGACCCTTCCAGCCTGAACCAGAAGGCCATTGTCAAGCACCTTTGAAACAACCGTCCAACTGTTTTGGTCATCTCCTCCAATTGTCAGCCAAGCCTGCGATTTTTTCGGGTCCAGTTCGATCAAATGCGAGAAATCGATCTGCTCGCCACTAGTCTGGGTTAGCAGTACATGCTCCTTACCGGCAATAAACCTGATAAAGTTCAGACCATGAAGATTCTGCTCATTACCCTGTCTCCGTAGGTTGTTACCGGCATTGATATTCTCGTTAAGATAACTCTCGAGCATCTGTGAAACCTCGGCCAGTTCCCGCTGCCTGAGATGCTGATTCGATATCATCAGGTAAGCCACCAGTACTGCCATGATGCTCAACCAGAGCACCAGCACCAAAGGCACAGCCCGTCGCAATCTTGAAAATGAAAAATCGATCTCAGGGTTTAAGAACATATCCCATGCCCCTGACCGTATGGATCATTTTTTTCGGGAAATCCTTATCAACTTTATTTCTTACCCGGCATACCAGCACATCCACCACGTTGGTCTGCGGGTCGAAAGAATATTCGTATACACGCTCAAGAATTGCGGTCTTTGACAGTACTATCTCCGGATTCCGCATCATATATTCCAGAAGAGAGTATTCTTTGGCAGGCAGATCAAGTTTCACATCATGCCGATACACTTCATGACGCAGAAGATCCATTCTGAGCTCGCCGACTTCAAGAACCGCCGGCAATGCGTTCTTCTTGTCTCTTCTGATCAGGGACTGAACTCTCACCAGTAATTCACTGAAAGAAAAGGGCTTAACCATATAATCATCACCGCCCTTCTGCAGGCCGGTAATTCTGTCATCCACCGTCTGTTTGGCACTCAATATAAGAACAGGAAAATCAATATTTCTTGTCCGGATTTTTTCGATAATTGCCAGGCCGTCCATGCCCGGAAGCATAATGTCGACAACGGCTGCATCATACGGCTCGGTCAGTGCCAGATCAAGCCCTTGAATTCCATCATGACACACGTCAACGGCGAAACCGTTTTCTCGCATACCCTTTTCAATGAATCCAGCAATTTTCTGGTCATCTTCTATCAGTAGCAGTCGCATATTCACCTCTGTAAAATGACTGAGCAGTGTCTTCCTGTTGTTTTCAATCCCTGCTTTACCGCACGCCGGTGGGAAAAGTAATTTTCATCACATTCCGTGCAAATTTCGGTCTGACTTATATGTTCAACCTTAAGCCCACATTCAACCAACTGGGCGGTTGAAATCTTCCAGAAATCAAAATGGTTCTCCCTCACCCTGAAATCTAAAAATGCGGCAGGCAATTCCAGTTTATGATTAACAAATTCAGCACAGCACGGCCCCAGGGAGGGACTGATTGAAGCCTGTATCTCTCTCACATCCGCCCCGAACTCATCGACCATAGCCTGAACAGCTTTTTCGAGAATGCCGACAACACTGCCGCGCCAGCCACAATGAACAGCGCCGATGACTCGGTTTTTCCGGTCATACAGGAGAACACCCTGACAGTCTGCCTGCTGAATAAGCAGTGCAACTCCTGAGCAGTTAGTAACAAGACCGTCATATCCGTCAACCTCAACATCAGCCGAGAGCGGCTCTTTGAGACTGTAGATTTTATCATCGTGCACCTGTCTCGCCGACAGCAAGAAGTCTGCACCAAGCTGCTCCTTAATGCGTCTTCTGTTTGCCTTTACAGACGCAGCATCATCTCCTACGGAGAAGCTGACATTTGAAGTTGCAAATGGTGTTTCACTCACCCCATTATGTCGGTCAAAGAATTGTTGTACTATCTGCAAAACTGCCCTGTACTCCTCTTGTCTCTTGAGTAACAATATCTTAAGCCCATAAATAACGGGCCAAATAAATAATTCTTGTATAATAGTTACTGTATACTATAAATTTTTCAGCGCATTTCTCAATCTATTACTCAATTGTAATGTTATGACCATTCCGATCATTCTTGCCGCATTCGGCAGCTCCAGAGCAGCACAGGACAGCTATGAAAAATTTCGGCAGAAAGTTCAGGACAGCTTTCCCGCTCATCCTGTCTACAGCACCATCACCTCGAGAACCGTGGCAGGTAGAACTGCTGCGCCCTATCCTCATCCGGATGAGCTACTGGAACTGCTTGTACGTGAAGGAGTGAAAAGAGCCGTTGTTCAATCGCTCCACCTGTTACCTGCCCACGACTTTCACAGCTTTGTCAGCAGCATGAAAAAATCCTCAATCGCCACCACAATCGGTTCTCCTTTATTGACCAGCGAAAAAGATTTTGAACTTGCAGCAAAAGCTATTCTCTCTTTTGCACGACCGGAAGCCTCCACTGCAATTCTGGTTCTTGCCCATGGCACCAGCCATCCTTGCTGGGCGATGTATGCAAGCTTTGAAAAAAAGATACAGCAGCTTCTCGGGCCGCAGGGATTTTTTGCTGTTATTGAGAAATCGCCGAATTCAAATCATATTCCCGCTCTTATTAAAGCAAACGGGTTTCAAAAAGTTCTGGTTATACCTTTTTTCTTTCTTCTCGGTCTTCACTTCAAACGGGATATCATGGGAGAAGACGCAACAAGCTGGAAAAACAGGCTACAATCCCTCGACCTTGCCGTTTCTGTGATCGAACAGGGTGTTGGCGAACTTGAAGACATCCAGCAGATCTTTATCAGTCATATCCGTAATTCCCTCACCAGCCTCTAATTGCAGGCTTATCTGCCCCACATCTTTTCAGTTATTACAATTTTTTATATTCGTTCAACAAATCTTTGATTGAAATATCAATCAAAGATTGTAATATTAGAAAAAACATTTGTAAAAAGGTAATCATGTATCAGGAAAACAGACAGATTATAGAAAATCTGACCCGCGTCGCAGACTCAATTGCTTTAACGTTCGGCAAAAATTGCGAAGTATGCGTTCACGATGTTACCGACCTGCGCAAGTCACTTATATACCTTGCCGGAAATATTACCGGCAGATCTAAAGGCGCCCCGGCAACCGACCTGCTAACCAAGGCGCTCAAACATGAATCGCCTGAAGACCTGCATAACTATGTAACAACAACAGCAGACGGAAGAGTGCTGAAATCAAGCACAAGCTTTATACGAAACAGTAGCGGCGTCATTGTAGCCGCTCTTTGCATCAACTTTGATACCACCGATTTTTTTAATGCTGCACAAGCCTTATCGCCTTTTATCGCGCAATCTTCTGAGAAACATGATTTGACAGCGATGGAAACCTTTTCGTTTGCTGCAGAAGAAACCTTGAGAAATTTATTTGAACAGGCCGTGACCAAGATCGGGCGGCAACCCTCCACCATGTCCACTGAAGAAAAGATTGAGCTGGTTAAAGAACTCGAAGAACTTGGAGTTTTTCAGTTTAAAGGTGCCGTAGAACAGGTTGCAGCCTTAACCGGTGTGTCTAAATTCACTATTTATAACTACCGAAAAAAAATTCAGTCACGGCTTCATTACAATCAGCTCTAACTGCAACAAAGGAGTTCTACCATGGATAAAGTAATTATCTCCACACCTGAAGCACCTAAAGCCATAGGACCTTATTCCCAGGCCGTTAAAAGCCAGGGCTTTCTTTTTGCTTCCGGCCAGATCCCAATAGATCCTAAAACCGGCAGCGTTATCGCGGGCGACATCAAAGAAAGAACCCATCAGATCATGAAAAATATTACAGCGATAGCAAAAGAGGCCGGAGTTGATCTGGAATCTGTCGTTAAAACCACAATCTTTCTCACTGATCTTGCAGACTTTGCTGCAGTCAATGAGGTCTATGGCTCCTATTTTAAACAGGCCCCCCCTGCACGATCAACTGTCCAGGTTGCAGGGCTGCCGCTTGGTTCCAACATTGAAATTGAAGCAGTTTTCACTCTCAACTGAGCCCAAAAATCAAAGCTGACACTGATGAGCACATTTACAGTAAAAGACATCCTCAATATCGAAGTAGCACCGGCTCTTGGTTGTACCGAACCGGTAGCTATCGCTCTCGGCGCAGCTGCAGCTGCTTCTCTTTTGGGAAAAGCGCCCCTTGACACTATTGAAATCTGGGTCGACCCGAACATTTACAAAAACGGTATGGCCGTAATAATTCCAGGCACCGGCGGCATGACCGGACTGGACAGCGCTGCAGCTCTCGGGGCCTTTGGCGGTAATCCATCTCTTGGTATGGAGGTGCTCGACACGCTCACCGCTGACAATGTTGAAGAGGCAAAAGAATTTCTAGCCGAAAAAGGTGTTCAGGTTAACCTGCGTCAGGAAACCGGACTCTATGTCAGGACAAGAATTGCCTCTGGAGAAAAAGAGGCCGAATCGCTTATTACCGAATTGCATAATAATCTGGCCGACCTTCGGCTCAATGGCGCGCCGGTACTTGAATCAGAGCTTTTGTCGCCGCAAACACCAGGTTCAGGAAAGACAAAACTTGCAGAACTAGAAGAATGGCTTGTCAATCTGACCCTTGAAGAGATTCTTGAACTGGTCAGTGATCTCGACAGTCATGACCTGTTATTTCTCAAACAAGGCGTCACCTATAACCTCAAACTTGCTGAACACGGACTGAAGTACGGTAACGGTCTCGGAATCGGTAAGGCAATCGACCGCCTGGTAAAACAGAAACTGCTGGCAAAAGATATGGCAACATCAGCCAGGATGCTCACTTCCGCCGCTGCTGATGCCAGAATGGGCGGAGCCAGGCTTCCGGCAATGAGTTCTGCAGGCAGCGGGAATCATGGTCTCACTGCCATTCTGCCTATCTGGGCTATCAAAGATTTTATCGATGCCGACGAAGAAACCCTGCTAAGAGCCATCGGACTCAGTCATATAGTTACCGCCTACGTCAAAGCGCATACCGGCCGGCTTTCAGCTGTCTGCGGCTGTTCCGTGGCAGCCGGTGCCGGTGCTACAGCAGGGATAACATATCTTGTCGGCGGCGATGCATCACACATGGAAGGGGCAATAAAAAATATCATCGAAGACCTGGCCGGTGTAATTTGTGACGGTGCCAAAGCAGGATGTGCCTTGAAACTGAACACAGCTGCCGGTGCAGCAGTTCAGGCTGCTCTTTTTTCCCTGCAGGGCGTCAATGTGAAGGATACTGACGGTATCATCGGTAATTCAACCAGCCAGACGGTAAAGAATATGGGTACACTGAGTACCAGCGGCATGGTTGAAACCGACAAAACCATCCTGCAGATCATGCTTGAAAAACAACTCAGCAAAAAAAAGCAGGATGGTAAATAAGCTTCAGCTCCGAACAGGCTACACTCGTCTGTAAGGTAGATATTGAGGCTGCCACATACAGGCCCGAACATACTCTTCAAGGTCAAAGCCATGCAGGTGATGCTCAGGATCTTCAGCAAGCAGTCCCTTCAGCACAGTAATTGCCACACGGGTTGAAATATCCCTCAGGTTCCCGATCTGCGGGAAAACGGACCCTTCCTTAATGTCCTGTTCTGTTACACATTCTGCCAGTGCGTAGGAAGCCTGGGTAAACATGCGAGTGGTGACCTTTTCCACTTTTCCAAGAATCGCAGCAAGGCCCACACCGGGGAAAATAAAGACGTTATTACCCTGGCCGATCCTGAAATTTCTGCCATTGTATTCCACATCACCAAAAGGACTGCCGGTAGCAATAATAGCTTTGCCATTGCTCCAAAGGAGCAAATCGGCAGGAAGCGCTTCGCATTTGCTGGTCGGATTGGAAAGCGGGAAGATAATCGGACGCTCATTATATTCCATCATCTTCACAACGTGCTCTTCGGTAAACGAATCTGCAACACCGCAGGTTCCGATCAGTACATCAACTTTAATGTTGTTGATCAGTTCAGTAAGATCAGCCTGCCCCTCTTTCTTGAGTTTCCAACCGTCGATCATTGAAGCCGGTTTAGCATAGCGCATCTTGTAAGCATCAAGATTGTCCCGGTTTTCAAGGACCAGTCCCCGTGAATCCAGAATAAATACCCGTGCTCGGGCTTCTTCCTCACTTAAGCCGTTATCGATCAAGCCGGCGAAAATCTGATCGGCGACACCTACACCGCCGGCACCTGCCCCGTAGACAACATAGTTTTGATCAGCGAGTGTCTGTCCTTTAATTTTTACCGCAGTGATCAAGCCACCGAGTACGACAGACCCTGTTCCCTGAATATCATCGTTAAATGAAGGAAGTTCATCGACATATTTCTCAAGGTTGTTAAACGCATTGGATTTACTGAAATCTTCCCACTGAAGAAGTGCTTTGGGAAAGTGCCGTTTAACCTGTTTAACAAATTCGGCGATAAAATTGCTGTACTTTTCACCGCCAATACGACGGCACTTAGTGCCGAGGTACATCGGATCATCAAGCAGCTCCTTGTTATCAGTACCGATATCAAGCGCAATAGGTAAACAACAAGCCGGATGGATGCCTGCGCCGAGGGTATACAGAGAGAGTTTACCGATGGGAATACCCATACCGCCTACACCCTGATCGCCAATACCCAGAATGCCCTGGCTGTCAGTTACAACAATAATTTTAATATCTTTCGATGGAAAGTATCGCACCATATCGTCCATAGAGTCGATATTTTCCGGGGTAATATACAAGCCTCGCGGCTTCTGGTAGCGATGACTGAACTCCTGACATGCAAGGCCTACCGTCGGCGTATAGATGATGGGCAGCATTTCCTCGATATGGTCTTTGACCAAGGCATAGAAGAGCGTTTCATTTCTATCCTGCAGCGACCGCAAAAACATATATTTCTGAATATCAGTTTCTGCATTCAGGTATCCCTGATAGACCCGCTTCAACTGATCTTCAAAGGTCTGGACATTCGGTGGAATCAGACCTTTAAGATGAAACGCCGTCCTCTCCTCAGGACTGAAAGCTGTTCCTTTATTCAATATTCTATCATTTAACAGATCTACCCCTGTGAGGGAGACCGGCCTGAACTCATTACCATCAGAGTCAGTCCACTTCAGATATTGCTCAATCGACATACTAATACACCCCAAAAATGATATAACTTTATTATGATAAAAAGACGCGCCCCTCCCCAAAAGGGGCACGAAAATATTAGATTAGCTGGATTTCATACACCACTCATAGGCATTCTGGAATATCTTCATCCATGGAGTCACCTTCAGCCCTTTGAGTTCTTCAGGAAGATAATGTGCCTGCCAGGACAGGAACACCCTTTCAGGATGCGGCATCAGTGCCAGATGACGGCCGTCCTCAGAACAAAGCCCAGCCAAACCTTCTACTGAACCGTTTGGATTAAATGGATACTTTTCAGTTGCATTGCCCTCATCGTCCACATACACCATCGGAACAAGGTTCGAGGCTTTGGCCTGTTCACGGAATGCCGGATCAGGAAAATGGAGTTTGCCTTCACCATGATCAACATGGATACCGAAAATCAGATCGTCCATGCCTTTAAGCATGATCGACGGTGATTTCTGGACTTTTACAGTTGTCCAGCGTGATTCAAAGCGACCGGATTCGTTATGAATAAAGCGTGGCTGCTGCTCAACCCCGGCACCTTTCCACGGCACCCAGCCAAGAAGACCGAAAAGCTGACAACCGTTACAGATACCCAGAGTAAAGGTATCAGGACGATTATAAAAGGTGTCGAACATCTCTCTTATTTTGTCATTAAACAGAATGGTTGCGGCCCACCCTTTGGCAGATTCAGGGACATCGGCATACGAGAAACCGCCAACAGCGGCAAGTCCTCTGAAATCAGCAAGATCGACAACACCATCGAGAATATCCTGCATGCAGACATCCCACGGCTCGAAACCGGCCAAATAAAAAGCCGATGTCATCTCACGATCAGAGTTTGATCCCTCATCACGCAGGATAGCAACTTTAGGCTTATCCGGTTTTGCCAGAAGCTCCTCCGGACTCGGCTCAACAGTAAACGGCAGGCTGTAGCTGACTCCCTTACGATCATAGATATTTTCTTTTTCCTGCTCGACACAGGACGGATTAGCCTGAAGACGCTCAAGCTGATAGGATGTTTCTTCCCACCAGCCGCGAACCTCGACCATGCTTTTATCAAGAACCTGCTCATCGTTGTAACGAAGCTGCAGCGTTTTTTCAGTAACAGTTGAACCAAGCAGCTGCACGGACACACCGGCACCATTCAAGCGATCGGTTACAGCCTGCAGGTTTACCTGACTGCACTCTATCACCAAGCCAAGTTCTTCAGAGAACAGGGTCTCAAAGACAGAGCCTTCCCCTTTGAAATCGAGTGTAAAACCGCAATTTCCGGCAAAAGCCATTTCAAGCAGGGTGGTGATCAGACCACCATCACTGCGGTCATGTCCTGAAAGGATCAGTTTATCGGAAAGAAGTGACTGAACGGCACCAAAAGCCTTTTTCAAAAGTGCCGGATCTTCCATATCAGGGGAGACATTGCCAAGCTGTTTATGTACATGGGCAAGGGCTGAACCACCTAATCTATTCTTTCCGGCAGCAAGATCTATGAAAAGAAGCGCAGAACCAGGCGCTTTAATATCCGGGGTAACTTTTATTCTAAGGTCTTTCATCGCCGCATAGGCAGAAATAACAAGCTCGCGCGGTGACTTGACCATTTCATTATCGACCATGGTAGCCATAGACAGACTGTCTTTTCCGCCGTCAACGGCCATCCCGACCCCAATCATAGCATCCCGCATTGCCTTGGCTGCATCAAACAGGGCAGCTCCCTCACCCTCAAGCTTCGGCGCCCACATCCAGTTAGCAGAACACTTGATCTGATCCATTGCATCGATTTTTGCCCAGATCATATTGGTCAGTGACTCGCCGACAGCCATTCTGGCACCGGCTGCCGGATCAAGTATCATCTTGATCGACTGCTCACCAATGGAGGTGGCTATACCGGTCACAGCGAAGTGACTCTGGGCAACCACAGCCACGTTACTCACCGGCAGCTGAACAGGACCGCAGCATTGCTGCTGGGCAATCAGACCAGTTACAGCACGATCGACCTTGTTGGTGAGAAAACGCTTTGAACCAACAGACACAAGCCGCAGCACCTTGTTCAATGCATCCTCAACAGTTAGATCTGCAGGCAGCTCAAGCGCCGAAGAAGATGCCTGCTTTCGTGTATCGGTAAAAGTCTTTTGCGGAATTTCACCAAGCAGCACATCAAGCTCAATATCAACCGGGGTTGAACCGTCTCTTTCATCATGCAATACAAAACGCAGGTCACCGGTTACCTCGCCAAGCACCTCACAGCCGACTTTTTCACGGCGGCAGATCTGCTGGAAACGATCGATATTTTCAGGCCTGATGAGAAAACCGCAGCGCTCCTGATATTCGGCAACATAGATCTCAAGTACAGACATGGTCGGATCGCCGACGCGGATATTACGGATTTCAACCCGCCCGCCTGAGCGCTCAACAAGTTCTTTCAGTACGTTGGCCGGACCGCCAGCACCCTGGTCATGGATCACATCGATGAGGGTCTTGTCGCCCATTTCGTTGCAGGCACGAATAACCCTGTTCATTTTCTGCTCCATCTCAGCATCACCACGCTGAACGGCATCAAAATCAAGGTCGGAGGCATTTTCACCCTGCATCATAGAGGACGCTGCACCGCCGCCGAAACCGACACGATAAGCCGGCCCGCCGACCTGAACAATTTTCATGCCCTTTTCTTCTTTGGCTTTTACGGTATGACGACCGTCAATCTGTCCAACACCGGCGGTAAACATGATCGGTTTAAGGTATGCCCAGCGCTCACCGTTATCAAGACGCATATCAAACGATCTTGTAAAACCCTGAATCAGCGGCTCACCAAATTTATTGCCGTAGTCGGAGGCACCGTTACTGGCCTCAATTTCAATTTCCAGAGGTTTTGCAAGATTATCTGGGACAGCATACTGATGTTCCCACGGCAGCGTATAACCCGGGATGTTCAGATCACCAACGCAATATCCTGCTGTACCGGCAATAACAAAACCACCCTGTCCGGTTCCCTGCACGTCACGGATTCTTCCACCGGTTCCGGTTTCCGCGCCCGGAAAAGGGGCGACACCGGTTGGGAAGTTATGTGTTTCAGCCGTTAAAAGCGGATGATAGGTCACGCTGACCTTATTAAATTTAGAAGAGATACCAGGAGATTCAGGAATAATGGTATCGATGGTGTAGCCCTGAATAACACTGGAATTATCTTTAAACGCTATAACCGAGCCTTTATCATTAGCCTTCAGGGTCTCGATTACCAGTTGAAACAGGGTTTCCGGCTGCTCTTCACCGTCGATAACCTGTTTTCCTTTGAAGAATCCGTGTCTTGAATGCTCTGAGTTGGCATTATTGAGGTCCATAATCTCAACAATAGTGGGATTACGCCCCTTTTTCTTGACGAAATAATCGTAATAAAGATTTCTATCCCATTCATCCATGGAGATACCTGGGATATCAAGCAAACCATCAGGGCCTTTGGTTTTCAGATCAACTTCATACGGATCTTCCGGAACTACTCCGGTTTCAAAGGTCGTCAACGGCTCAAGATATCTGCATTCTGTCATCCTGTCATGGTGTGCTGCGACAAACTCGTCTATATCAGTATCATCAGGTACAATAAAGCGTTTTGACCGTTCAACCCTGGTAACAATGTCAAGACCGATGGCCTTACAGATTGAGATCATATTGGAAGACCAGGCTGTGGCAAAATTTAACCTCGGCCCCACCTCAACAACTCGATCACCCTGTAAAACCGGAGTCTCGCTCACCGTATCAGCCAGCAGTCCATCAGCTAGTATCAGCTTCAGGCAATGCAACTCATCTGAACTGAGCGCTCTTTCTGATTCAATATTGAAGCAATAGCCGCGTTCCTGATCAATTTTCCGATACAGCTGCCTGACGTGTTTTCCCATCTCTCTGATCCTTGATTGTTTTTATATGATAACTGGCTCCCGGTCACAGGACTGTGCACAGATCACTATTTGCTCATGATTAATTCGGTTAAGTGAATTTTCTCAAACTTGTTAAACTAGCACTAAACAGAAAAAATTTCTGTAGGAAAGTGAAAAGATAACCGCAGCTCTCAGGTTTTCTCTTTAAACCCGGAAAAAGAACTCGATTTTTTTACTTATCCACTGTTAATCCGTGTTTTTTTAACCAAATATTTTGATTTTCCTGCTAATTGTGGTACCAATTAGATATTCAACTGCCAATTTTTCTATTTATATCAAAAACCTGACACTGGAGAAAACTCATGAGCCCTGTATCCCCCACTGCCAGAAACACAAATATTTTAACACCGCGAGAAGTAAGTATATGCAAGGCTATTGCTGATCTTGATATCAAGCTCCTCAGTCTTCGTGCTCAGGCACTGCTTCTCATGAATGGAGGTTATACTCAGGCCGATACAGCATCGGAGACCGGGATGTCAATTGGTCAGGTGCGTTATCTTATGATTATATTCAATAAAAAAGGCATTAGTATCTTTCCCAAATCTCTGCTCGAAGCCGTAAAGACAGAAAAAAAAGCACCGTTGGCCAAACCGCAACCAGTGGCCGGCAAACCCGAAGATGAAGCACCTGAAGAAAAACCACCGGCGACCAAACAAATTAAAGCCGAAACAAAAGTAAAAACGGGCAAAAAGAAGAAGAAAGAAAAAGCGAAGAAAGAATCCAAGCCAGGGAAATCGACTAAAAAAGACAAGAAAAAGAAGGGAAAGAAAAAGAAGAAATAATTCTTTTATCTCCTAAGATACAAAGCTGCAAGATCGACAGAAAGCCCCCTTGATACTTCAGGGAGCTGAGTTTCGTCCTGATTCAGGATACCTATCGTTCACCCCATACCTCGTATCCCTGTGCCTCATATTGTTTTACACACTCATCCCGCTCCCGAGAGGATACGGACCATAGCCCCGTATCACACTCTTTAAAATCAAGCGTCTCAGGATGTTTTAAAATCACTCTTGTTCTTGTCCCTCCACATGAACAGAGCAGTGCCAAAAGAATCAGAAGCAGCACATTTCTTTTTACCATTGTCGTCCGTCGCCCCCTAAAAAGCACTCTGGTCAACCTTGCCAAGAAAAATGGATGTACAAATCCTGACATTTCTTGGAGTATCCCCCGCCTGAATACGCAACAAAGCTTCACGAATAATTATTTTTTTTAACAATTCTCGGCCATTGGACTCATTGTAATAGATATCAGAATCAAGCACGTCCATCACGTTCTCCGGCTCGGTCTGATCTATGATTAATTGCAGGCCAAGTCTGAGAAATTTATCATCTATATTTTTCTGTTCATCTTCCAGTGCAAGCATGCCTGATTTTTTAGCGACCTCACTTAAGCCCTGAAGCTGTTTCACAATAGGAACAAGCGATTCCTGATCTTCCACACTACAGGCGGCTTTTGCAGCTAAAGCCAAATCTCTGATCATCTGTTCATCCTTATTAGTAAAATTATTTTCCCTGCTTATACAACGAGTTATTAAATCATTTTTTTATTGCCAGCTCAAGAACAAAGCAGCCGATTTTCCAAACAGGCTTTACCTCATCCGTTTCATTCATTAATATGTTTTCAATCCACTTGCCGACACGCCTTTCTGCAGTATATTGTGCATAGATATTCCTTCAATATAAACGTTAACCCTTTCAGCAAGAATCATTCATGACAGTTTCGCTTTTCCCATTTTCATTGCAGAAAACATTTGTACCAGCAAATAAACTCGGCCAAAATCAATCCGAGAATGAACCACCTTTGTTGTTTATTTTCAGCAATAACCAGATCCTTGTCACGCCTTCCCTTTCAGGCTATGCCATTCCAAGGCAATTAGTGACTCAATATGCAGGTTCTTCTGCCGACTACATACGGCACATCGGACTCTATGACAATACTCCCTGTTATCTGATCCTCGCTGAGGAGCAATTTACCCCGGTACAGGATTGTCAATGGATGAATCTTCGCGCCCTGCACGGTTTACTTAGTCACGACCATTATCTGCTTGCTGGAAAAGGATCCGAACTTGCCACCTGGTATCAAACCAATATTTTCTGCGGCAGATGCGGAACAGCAATGGCAGACCATTCCACAGAGTGTGCCAGGATATGTCCAGCCTGCAATTTTATGGCATTTCCAAGAACCTCACCGGTTGTAATTATGACTATTGAACAGGAAGATAATATTCTGCTTGGCAGATCGCCGCATTATCCTCCGGGAATGTACAGTCCTCTGGCCGGTTTTGTAGATGCAGGTGAAACCGCAGAAGAAGCAGTATTGCGTGAAGTAAAAGAGGAAGCCGGAGTAAAGGTTAAAGATCTTCGCTACATAACCAGCCAGGTCTGGCCCTACCCGCATTCATTGATGCTCGGCTTTCGGACAGAGTATGATCATGGAGAAATTATCATAGAACAGGAAGAACTTGAAGACGTAAGGTGGTTTAACGTCCGCAATCTGCCCGTTCTCCCGTCAAACATCTCCATTTCACGCTATCTCATGGAATGTTTTATAAAAGACAAAAGAGGTGTTTTTTAACCTGCCCCCTATCCTCCCCAAAGAATCCCGGTCGACATCTGCATAACCGCATTTTATCAATTTTCAGTCCGTTATTTTCTTAGAGTTTATGATGCTGATGCCCCGGGAAAGCTGATAAAAATCAGCTATCTCTTTTGCCGGAATCGGTTGCCATAAGAGTTTTATGACAATGCATATCGTGATGGCAGAATATCTCTTCACAACATCAGAAACTTTTCACTTGCTATCATTTCAATAGCGCGCTACTATTTTAATAGCAATCAGCTCCGGCCGGGCAGATGCATCAAAATAAATTATTCAATTTTACATTTAGGAGAAGATTATGCCCGTTATTACTATGACCATGGGAACAGGCCAGCTTAACCCCGAACAGAAAAAAATGATTGTTAAGGATTTTACAGACCGGGCGGTAGAGATCATGAAATTACCACCACAATCATTCACGATTCTCATTCACGAACTCAACCACGATGCCATAGGAGTTGGCGGTGTGACACTGCAAGAGAAATACGCGACACTGAAATAGACAAGGCTTTCTTTTTTATGCTCTGGGTGCTACATTATCCGTAGCACCCAATAGAATCAGCATACAGGAGGGTGAACTTAATCATAACGTTCCACAATATATAGAGGTTATTTTTATATGGCAATCCCCCGTCCCGGCAAACCCGTCAGAGGATCTCTTTCCGGAACACCCGTAATGGCAGTTTTCGATCTGCTCGGAAGGCGCTGGGCTATGGGAATCATCTGGAACCTCAGTCGTGGTGCTGCTTCCTTCAGGAACCTTCAGACGTCCTGTGAATCCATTTCGCCTTCAGTACTCAACAGTCGTTTAAAAGACCTGAGAGAAGCCGGTCTTATCGAACTCACTGACGATGGCTATGCATTGACAGCAATTGGTGAAGAGCTTTTCCAGCTCCTGAAGCCATTTAAAGAATGGTCGGGCAAATGGGCTGATCATATCGATCAAAAAAATTAAGAACTCTCAACAAAACTGCTCAGTTTAATAACTCAAATCAATAGGAATTGAGGTGAATTGACTCATTCAAATTATCCGGCGTCATTAAACTGCTTTATAACTTTCATAAACGGATCACCATATTGTCCGCACTTGGCAAGACCGACCCCATGAATCGTCAGCAGCGTCTGCGAATCAACCGGCCTCACGATTGCCATTTCAACCAGACTTTTGTCACTGAAAATAACAAACGGGGGCACACCTTTGGCATCGGCAAGCTCTTTTCGTACGCTGCGCAGTTGCTCAAACAATCCAAGATCAGAGGGTGATAATTCTGTTTCGGAAAGTTTCTTTTTCGCTTTCACTCCTATTTTTATACGGGGTTTTGCCATATTCAGCCTTTCTTCTCCTCGAAGCAATGGCCAGGAAGCCTTTGTCAGCTGAAGCACAGAATAGTTGCCGACATCCTGTTGCAAATATCCCCTGTGCACGAGGTTTCGAATCACTGCCCCCCAGTATTCTGCACTTTCCTCACTTCCAATGCCGTAAGTGGATAATCGGTCGTGGCCCAACTGATAAATGCGCTGCTTCTGTGAGCCTTTCAGCACATCGATAACGTGACCTGCACCATAACGCTGCTCCACCCGGAATACACATGACATTGCTTTCCGGCTGTCTTCGGTTACATCAATCATCTCAGGAGGATCAAGACAAATATCACAATTACCGCAATCTTCACAGGTCTCTTCACCAAAATACCGCAGCAGAACTCTTCTTCTGCAGCTGAGTGCCTCAGCAAAGCCTACCATGGCATTAAGTTTATGTGACTCTACCCGGCGCTGCTCCTCGCTCCTGCTTTTCTCAATCAAACCGCGCGCCATCTGTACATCACCATAGCCAAAAAGCAGCAGAGCCTCTGCCGGCAGGCCATCCCTTCCGGCCCTGCCCGTTTCCTGATAATAGCTTTCTATATTCTTCGGGATATCGTGATGAACAACAAAGCGGATATCCGATTTATCGATTCCCATGCCGAAAGCAACGGTTGCAACAACAATCTGGACATCATCACGTAAAAAGTCATCCTGCACCTTCTTGCGCATTTCTGCCGGCAATCCGGCATGATAGGCGGCAACAGAATAGCCATGGTCCGCCAGCTGCTCGCAAACCTGCTCAACCCGTTTTCTGCTCAGACAGTAGACAATACCGGAATCCTTATTGAACTGATCAAGAAATTCGAGCAGTTGCTGAACAGGCTTATGTTTTTCCAGTACCCTGTATCTGATATTGGGCCTGTCAAAACCGGTGATGTATTGTTTTGCATTTTCCAACCCCAGCCTCGACAGGATATCACGCAAGGTATGCGGCTCAGCTGTTGCGGTAAGGGCTATCAGCGGAACATTTTTAAAGCTGCTGCGCAGTTCTCCGAGTTTTCTGTATTCAGGCCGGAAGTCATGCCCCCATTGAGATATACAGTGAGCTTCATCTATGGCCAAAAGGGAGATATCAATATCATGAAGCCTTGAGAGGAAATCACTGCTCATCAACCTTTCTGGGGCAATATAGAGAAGATCAAGCTCGCCGCTATGCATTCTTGCAAGAATTTGTCTGGCTTCTGTGCTTTTCAGGGAAGAATTGTAATAGGCAGCCTGCACTCCGCAGGCAAGCAAGGCATCTACCTGATCTTTCATCAAGGAGATCAGAGGAGAAACAACAATCCCCATCCCTTTTCTGACCAAAGCCGGAAGCTGATAGCAGATAGATTTCCCTCCTCCGGTCGGCATCAGGACAAAAACATCTCTGCCGGCAATTATGTCTTCAACGATGTCCTCCTGATAGGGGCGAAACCTATCATACCCAAAAACTGTCTTGAGGGTTTTGATGGATGATGATTTATGCATATTGATTGAAACCGGAAAAATTCTTTTTACTGCAACTTGAGTTATCCGAATTGAATGTTTTTAAACTCATCTATCTTTACTTATTTTGTAAGAAACGGACAATTCCATAGATTTTCATATTTTTATTATCTTTTTAAGCCTGACGCTCCTTACCAGTGACCATTATCAAATAGTTACAAACTCAGTTCTAACATTCATTCTTTATTAGAATTTGATTACAGAAGTGATTTAACCGCTCATTTTTCGCTTTTTAATATTGAACTTGATTTTTATGGGGTGTATGGTGCTAAATTCAGGAGATATTCTTATTTCTTTTATCAAATTTTCTAATGGATACCAGAGAGGGTAATTATGAGAAATACCATTTTTATGTTATTGACTATTAGTTTGTTCGCCGTTCCGACAGTCCACGCAGAGGAATGGACTACTTTACCAACTGCAAATGATTCTGCCAAACCTAAAGCAGAAAAAGCTGTTATTGAAACCAGTGAAACAGCAGAAATTAAGCCCGTTGTAGAAAAAGAATCAAAGAATGAGTCAGAGAGCCCATTTACATTCCAATTAGGAACGAGAATTTCTTACTTTTCTCTTACTGATGGAGATTCCGGCCACAAAGGTGGTGGACAGGGCAGCGGAACTTTCCTTGGCACCATCTATGCTTTAGATGAAAATCAAAATTACCTTCCGTTTAAATTTTTCGGTCGAGTGTTCTATAAATATATTGGCTTTGAACTCGCCTATGACACAGTTGAGGCTGCAACACAGGCAACTTCTACAGGATACGGCGTGAAAAGTGACGGAGATATCAGTGCTTCAGGACCAACCCTCAGTATCGTTGCAAGATATCCAAACGCGAGCGCTTTCACACCGTATGTTCAAGTAGGTATAGGTCTCTTCTCAGGCGATTTCTCGGAATCAGACCACTGGGGACTTGGTTACACAAATCCTGCCACATATGCAGCTGCCGGAAGCCCAAGCACCCCTAATAACGGCTATCACCGTGAAATAGATGTTGATAGCACTACCGCAACTCTTTTTGGTGCCGGTTGTTACTATCAGATAAACGAAAATTTCCTCGTTGATCTCTCCTTTCTGTATACCAGTTTTGATCTTGACGGTACTTTTAATGGAATCGATGCAAGCGGCGATATCACCATTTCACAGGATGGAACTTTCCCGATGAGTAACTACCAATTCCGGCTTGGTGTAGCTTACCAGTTCTAATTTTTCGTCTTGCTCGCTACAAACATAAAAAAAAGCCGTTGAAGCAAATGCTTCAACGGCTTTTTTTATTCAAGTCTTCTTGATACGTCACTACTCTTTCCTTGTCCTATCGGTGAAATTCACCTTTATTATCTCACCGGCCTTCTTTGCGACCTCCTCAGATTGCTCTTTTTCTTTCTCCTGAATATCTCTGGCAAACTGCTGCAAGGCTTCCACAGCATCCTGACTAGACATGATGCAAATCATAATAATCTGGCGTTCCACTGCATCACTATAAAGATCAAGGGTAGGGTATACCTGGTGTAATACTTTAAGAGGGAGTTTCTCAAAAACCTCCTTTACCATCGCTGGTTCAACAATTCCCTCAATCATCAACATGCTGTGATAGAGAAGTTGCTGACGATCACCGTCAAATGCAGGAAAGGCTTCACCATCCCAGAATGATGAACGAAAATAAAGAGCATCGAGCAAGCCTCTAATCCAGCTGATCAAAGGCTCCATCGAACTATTATTGTCTATCATATGAGACAGATTGAAGGGAAATCTCAAGTTGTTTGCTCTAAACGCCTGAACATGATTATCGAATATCCGTGTCAGACTTTCACCGACCTTATCAAAATTCTCTCCAGAATTCTCATTACCTAAAGCATAATTCAACCATTCATCACATTCAATATCTTCAGGAGTCATGGCCAGCCCGTAGATAAATCCGCAAATACTTTGAAAATCAAGAGAAGCATTATATTCCAGTAAAAAATGCTTCACTACCTGCTCATCTGCCTCTGCTACAAGTTCTTTATATTTCATTGACTTTGCACTTTCTTCATATAATTTTAGTACCTTCACTCAAGGTATTACCATCATTACCCTATTCTATATTTTCCAATCCAGGTAGAAAAAAATATTACTCAGAAAACAGCTAGACTGATGGATTATGGTACAAACGAATTAAATGCGGCTGTCTACATCCCCTGAAATCAAACTATAAAAGTGCATTTTTTTAATAATTAAATTTGTTTTTTCAGCAAATGGGAAAAATATATGATTTGAATTTTATGATGGCTCTAATTCACAAGGGGCGATGCCCTTAAACACACCTCAAATAAAGGAGCCTATTATGCGTAAACTCACTCAAATCTTTGCAATTCTTTTCACTCTTTGTATGTTTGTCGCCGTTCAACCAACATTCGTAACAGCAGCATCAACGTCAAACGCTTCACAGCAAAGCAATATCAGCGACAAGATTAATATCAATTCAGCTGATATTGAAACCCTCTCACAATTACCAGGCATTGGAAAGAAAACAGCTCAGCAGATCATTGATTACAGGAACACAAACGGGAAGTTTACAAGTCCCGATGAGCTGCTGAAGGTTAAAGGAATTGGCCAGAAAAAATTTGATAAGCTCAAATCTCTATTAACTGTATAAACTCTTTTTTTATAGAATAAGAATGACCAGTTAGAGGGGAAAAAAAAGAGAAACGACCTGCTGCGCATCAATCAGGTCGTTTCTCTTTTAACTATAAAACTACACTTTAGAACAGGTAGGTTAAGCCAACAGTGAACGAGTTCTGATACATGGTAATCTCGGTACCTGAACCAAAATTTCCCATTCCCATAGCTGCACTATCATTGCCGTTAGCTGTAATCGAATTTTCAAATGCATGGGTATAAGCCGCATGAAGATTGAACTTTCCTATCAGGTACGAAAAACCAAATGAAAGATGTTTTTCAATAATTGCCGGGAAAAGGCTATTACCAAAAGCGGTATCTCCATCTATAGGTGAGTTGCCGATTGAAAATCCTGTCCGAAGCGTCAGCTTTTCAGTGGCATCCCAACTGGCTCCGATTTTAAAGATATTCTGGTCGTCCCATCCGAACTGCTCTCCGAGTGTATCAAGGTGTGCCCACCCTATCCAGCGATAATCAAGATACAGTTCTACTGACGGTATTACCGCATACGAAGTACCGATTGTTATTTGGTGTGGCAAGTTAATTGACCCAGAAAGCAGGCTGTCATATTCATCAAAATCGGTCATATACTGTTCTGTGATATAACTTAATCCTACAGAAAATTTCTCCCAGTTTTTATCAATGCCGAAAATAAAACCGATACCATAGGCGTCATCCCAATCACCGCTTGAAAACTGGTACATTCCATCCAGCATATCGGTTTTCAATCTTGAATAAACTAAAACAGGACCAGCACCAATACTTAGACCGTCTCCCAAATCGTGCGAATACGCAGCAACGATTTTCATGACGCTGAGTTCGGTCATGGTATCACCATACGACTGAGGCATGCCGCTCGTCATATCACCAATCCGCCCCAAATCATAATCAACCCCCATGCCGCTCGTACCATATATACCAAAGCCTATGGTGCCGCCTTCTATTCCACTGTCCATGACAGCACTCAGCGCAGGGATATAAAATATGCTGTCATCTTCTTGCTCTCCGGCTCCACTGACTGACGAAGTTATCGTTCTTACAGGGGCAAAGAGCTGAAGTGAAACATCTATTTCAGGTTTAATCTTGCTGATTCCAGCAGGATTGAGAATTGTCCATGTTGAGTTTTTTTCTGCAGCCACACCGGCCCCTGCCGTGCCTTGTTGAACCGGACCTATTCCTACCAGATTTATTCCCTCAGTGGCAAAAACCTGAGCAGAAAAACTCAATAATACTGCTGCCAGTAAAACTTTTTTCATACTCACTCCTCCCGGTTTCAAATAACGCCGATAATTGGCTCTCCCATAAAACCATGACACGGCAATCAAACATCCCCTTCATTTGCCGGTGTTAATTAACGACTAGCCAATGGCCCTCTACAACTCCCATATTAATGTTCACATCATCTCTTATGTGTATAAGATCACATATTTTTTCTCCCTTAATTTATTATACAGATATGACTAGACCTAATCAAACATCTCTGTAAAGTTTTATTAAGAAAAGGACAAAAAAGTAGAAAAAGAAACTATAGAATACAAAATAGCACCTCAAAACAGACAGTTATCATTTGAATGCAGAAAGATATGGTTGACCAACAACAAAAGTCGACTACAGAGATAACCCGTGTCGTCCTGTCTTAACACATCCGGTCGATGCCGGATGAAATGGTCGAGTAAAAACGGACAATGTTTTTGATGTTCTCAGCTATCGGCACATAGCCCGAAACAAAAACTGCACTCTTCCCGTTATCGGCCGACTTATACATGACTTCGTTTTCCGTCAGAACATATTTAGACCGGTTAACTGACGCCAGTGCAGCCTACATATTTTGAGACAGATACATTTTTTCAATTTTCCAGTCTATTGGAACAATCTCCGGGCGGATAAGGGAAAAATTTTTGTCAATTTTTTAAGGCCGCATCATTTAAAGCACGTGAAAATTCAGAGGTCTCCGGTTCCTCGGGAGAACAGGCAACCCGCTAACAAGCTTCGTACAGCACTATGTAGAATTTTTTTCATTAACCTCTCAATATTCTATCCCTTTTGTTTAACGCTTCAAGCATATCACAGATTGATCTGGCGGGTTCAAAGGATTCTTAATAAGTCTTTTCACGCCTATTCTATGATCTATAACCCTGTATTAATAAGTACGGTCTACTGTTACTTTACACTATTAAAAAAAGAGTAGAAAATTCAATAGCACCTGTATATCTTTTGTCAATTGATGTATACCATTCATTAGGATGAACTGCTGATGAGCAATAGTCACTCAAATCAACACTCTCCGAAAAGAAATGGAACTTCTCCACAACCACATATTTCTGTTGATATTGGTTACGCTTCTAGGAACAGGGCTTGGGAAAATCAAGCTCGGTTCATTTTCTCTCGGTTCTTCCGGCATCATCTTCGTTGCCCTCGTGTTCGGGCATTTCAATTACACCCTACCAGGGGATTTTCAAACTCTCGGTCTGGTTCTTTTCATTTATTCCATCGGCCTCCAGGCTGGTCCCGGCTTCTTCCGATCCTTTGGAGGAAGCGGCATAAAACTCACTCTTGGCGCACTCGCAACCCTTTTAAGCGGTTTCTGCACAGCTTTGCTTGTCTCTCTCTTTTACGGTTTCAATGCAGAAACGGCAGCCGGGCTTTTCTCTGGAGCCCTCACGTCCACCCCCGGTCTTGCCGTCGCAGTTGAGATGGCAGGTGAAAACATTGCCCCGGCAGCATATGGGCTCACCTATTTTTTCGGTGTGACCGGCGTCATTATTTTCATCCAACTCCTGCCGAAAATCTTGTCCATATCCATTGCCGATGAAGAACAGGCCCTGCAACAGGAAATCAGAGACTCTCATCAACCTATTTCCATTCAGCATATCGAACTCACAAACCCGAATATCTTTAATAAACAAGTAGGCGAGATCGGTTTGAGCAGTATTGCAACAGTGATTATTACCAGGTTGCTGCGGGTCGGGGCCACAGAACCGATCCTGGTCGGCAAGGAAACTGTTCTTCGAGAAGGTGATCATTTGCGTCTGGCTGGAAGAAGAGAAGACCTTGAAAAAATGCAGCTCTTTCTCGGCCAGCCCATCGAACAGGAGATAGAATTCGAACGTGCTCTTGAAAAAAAGACCATCCTCGTGTCCAGAAAAGGTATGTCCGGCATAAGCATAGGCCAGCTTAACTGTTATGAAGTTTTCAATGTACGGCTGACCCGTGTCACCCGAAACGGCATCGATCTTCCTGCAACGGCCAGTTTAAGACTGCATATTGGTGATATAATTCATGCTATTGGTGACAGTAAGGCATTGGAAAACCTTACAAAGATCTTCGGTAACGACGTAAAGGATGTATTTTCGATCAATCTCATGCCGATATTTGTTGGTATTTTCCTCGGTTTTCTGATCGGCAAGATTCCACTCTATATTCCATTCGGCGGCACCTTTTATCTTGGTACTACCGGCGGTGTTCTGGCTGCAGGCATTATTTTGAGCAATCTCTATAAAACAGGACCATTTATCTGGGAAATTCCTGCAACTGCAAATAAATTTTTACGAGATCTCGGACTCATTCTCTTTCTGGCAACGGTAGGTACCAAAACAGGTGCTACGATTCTTTCAACCATCCAGTTGCAGGGCCTGGATCTGTTTATCGCCGGATGCGTTGTAACTTCCGTACCTTTGATCGTCTCTCTTCTGGTCTGTAAATATTTTTTGAGAATCCCCTTTCTTCGCATTCTCGGTGTTATAACCGGTGCCATGACTTCAACTCCGGGACTCGCTGCAGCAACCGATTTATCCACAACTCATTTTGCTTCTTCAGCTTATGCAACAGTCTACCCACTTGCCCTGATCAGTATGATTCTTCTTACAAAACTGCTTGTGCTTTTGCTGCCATAACTCTATCCTGAAGTGAATTTTTTAATAATATTATTAGAGCGATGATCACAGTCACTGCAGCCATAATAGTTAAAGACGGGCTTATACTCGCCGCAAGACGTAAAGTCGGCCTTCATCTTGCCGGTTTCTGGGAATTTCCCGGTGGAAAACTCGAAGAGGGTGAACAACCTGAAGAGTGTCTGCAGAGGGAGCTCTTCGAGGAGTTCAGCATAGAGGCAGAAATCGGTAGCTTCGTTGGCGAGTCTGTTTATAAATACCATGAAAAAACCATCCGGTTGCTCGGTTTTCTCACGACCCACACCGGAGGTGAATTCACGCTCACCGATCATGATGAGATTCAATGGCTCACTATCACACAGTTGCCCAGGCTTCAATGGGCACCAGCGGATATCCCTCTGGTAGAAATTCTTCAAAAGAAGATATCAGATAACACTTTATAATATATTGTCTTTTCGATTTTCTTTTTTTCCAATATAGAGCAGAATTGATTGAAGACAAAAATTTTTTGAAGTTATTACCAGTAATCTTCGGAACAATTTGCATTCGCCTTGCCGATCGTTAAAATGATAAGTATGAGAACCGGAAAAAACAGATTCAGAGAAGGCGTGGCCGCACCGATTGTCGCAATACTCTTTTTCTGTCTTCTTTCCACCTCTTTTCTTATCTGGGTTCGATCACACGTTTATCAGCACTTCTATGCCGATCTCAATAAACATCTGCTCGTCATTGCAGAGGTAGTTCCCCTCATTTTACCCGAAGATTACCACTCGCGAGCCAAAACCCCTAAGGCCATAAGTGAGACCGAATATAAGATGATTGAGGATAAACTCACTCTGCTTGCCGAAAATTCCGGCGCTAAATATATCTGGACAGATGTCATTATCGACGGAAAGGTCTTTCTCACCTCCTGCAATCGCACTTCAGGTCCTGATCGTCCTGATGCAGCAATCTATTATTTTATGCCATATCCCAATGGAGTCTCGAAAGAAGAGATGAGCGCCTTTTCAGAAAAGGTCCCCGTTTATGCAACTTTTTCTGATCTCTGGGGGAACTTTCAGGCAGTATTCGTGCCGATCAAAAATCCGGATGGCTCCATCTATCTTGCCTGTGCCGAATATACGGTTGATTATGTCGATGTAATACTCGGCAAGAGCAACATTTTTTTCATAATTGGCCTGATTGTTTTCCTGATCGGTATTTCCCCCATCGGTTATCTCTACGTCCAAAGATCACGGCGAAACCGAAAACTTCTTGAAAGCAAAAATGCACAGCTGGAGCTGAGTAAAGAACGATTACGGATCACTCTTCACTCAATTGCCGATGGTGTAGTCGTCACCGACAGCTATGGAGTTATCACCGCCATGAACCAGGTTGCAGAAAAACTCTGCGGGTGGAAGTCATCAGAAGCTATCGGCCAGCCCCATGAACATATACTGCAATTTATTTATCCCGATAATCAGAAGAATGCTCCAAGTCAGATTCACAATGTTCTCACTTCTCAACAACCTCATACTGCTGACAGAGACATCAACCTTGTCAGTAGAAACGGCTCTACTATTGCAGTGAGTGACAGTGCCGCACCTATAAGAGATGATGAAACAGGTGTAACCAGCGGTGTTGTCCTGGTAATACGTGATGTCACCGAACATAATAAAATTGAGGAAGAACGCAGGCAAAACCAGAAATTGCACGCTCTCGGCCAGCTCACTGGCGGTATTGCCCACGATGTCAACAATATGCTCTGCGGTATTTCCAGCGCTGCCGACTTGCTTGAGAAAATAGTCGCCGAAGACCCAAAAGCCATGCAATGTGTCTCCCTGATTAAGAATGCCTCCGAACGAACCTCAGATCTTACAGGCAAGCTCCTCACTTTCAGCCGTAAAGGCAAAATCGTCACCAAGCCGGTAGATTTACACTCTCTTATCAGAGACACTATTGCTCTTCTGGAAAGAAGCATCGATAAACGCATTACCATCACTACCGATTGCGCAGCTGAGTTCCACATCGTTAACGGTGATCCATCCCAAATTCAGAACGGACTGCTCAACCTTTTTATCAATGCTCGAGATGCCATGCCCGATGGTGGTAATCTACATGTAGAAACAGCTCTCGCTGAATTTGATGAAACATACTGTCAAGTTGACCCCGATTTTAAACCCGGCAAGTATATTCAGGTTTCGATTCAGGATAGCGGTCACGGAATCCCGCTTGAAATTCAGGCCAATATCTTCGAACCTTTTTACACCACAAAAGAAGTTGGCAAGGGAACAGGGCTTGGCTTGGCCTCTGTATACGGCATGATCAGGGAGCATCACGGTGTCATTCGATTTTACAGCGAACCCGGAAAAGGAACCGCCTTTCACGTTTATCTTCCGCTTTCAGATAAAGCTGCATCACCAAATGAAATAGAATACAAACAAACCAGCCTTCAGGGTCACGGTACTATTTTACTGGTTGATGACGAAGATATTCTCAGACAGACCGGATCTCTACTGCTCGAACACATGGGTTATACGGTTATTCTGGCAAAAGACGGTGCCGAAGCAGTAAAAATTTATCAGGAAAGACATGACCAAATAGATTGTATCATTCTCGACATCGTCATGCCTGTTATGAACGGGAAAGAGGCATTTGAACATCTGATCCGAATAAACCCTGATGCAAAAGTTATAATTTCATCAGGTTTCACCCGTGATATCAATATGAATACCATGCTGGAAACAGGAGCTGCAGGATACCTGATGAAGCCGTTCAACCAGCTGCATTTGCAAAAGATACTTACTGAAGCAATGGAATAATCTGCCGCTCCTGTTTTACTCAAACGCCTATAGAATGTTTACCTCAAGCTGGACATTCGCTTTTCTTCTCATCGCTCAAATCGGTTTCAAAAATCTTCATGCCTTGTTTCATTGCACAAAAATCACCACACATGGTGCAGGTCTTCTGCTCTGACGGCATTCTGGTCTCTCGCACCTCTCTGGCTTTTTCCGGAAAGAGAAGATATTTTTCCAGATCCCCCCAACGCATGTCACGTCTTGCCATTGCCGCCTGTTTCTCCTGCTCACGCCGCTCAGGATATTTTGCAACGTCACCTATCCTAACTGCCAGCCTGGTTGCTCTAACTCCTTCGCGCACATCGGCAACATTCGGTAATGCCAGATGTTCGGCCGGAGTGATATAGCAGACGAGGTCAGCACCGAATCGTGCCGAACTCGCAGCTCCGATAGCAGAACTGATATGGTCATAACCTGCTCCGGTATCGCAGGGTAACGGTCCGAGAACATAATATGGTGCATTACCGGACATCCGCTTTTCTAAAATGATATTTGCCTCAATTTCATCTAAAGGAACATGGCCGGGACCTTCCACCATCATCTGGCAGCCGAGCTTTCTTCCACGCTCCGCCAACTCGCAGTTAATGATCATTTCAGCCATCTGCGCACGGTCATGGCTGTCATGGATTGCTCCAGCCCTGATACCGTTACCCAATGAAAGGACCGCATCATATTTTTTCATTAGCTCACAAACCCTGTCAAACTGTTCGTAAAGCGGATTCTCTTTTTTATTGGCATCCATCCAGGCGACCATAAAGGTTCCGCCTTTTGATGCAAGTCCGCCATAACGGTATCCCTGAGCACGCAGTCGCTCAATGGTGTATTGGTTAATACCGCAATGAATGGCCATGAAGCTTAAGCCGTCTGCCAGCTGTTTTTCAATGAGGTCAAAAAGGTATGCAGGATCAAGTTTGGCAGGATTACGCGTTTTACGTATGGTCTCTTTGAACGCCTGATAGAGGGGTACATTGCCAACCGGTAAATTGGTATTGGCCAGTACCTGACGTCGAATGGCATCAAGATCACCATCGGCACTGAGCTCCATCAAGGTATCTGCTCCCTCCTCTTCTGCAGCTTTAGCCTTTTTTACCTCAAGCTCAATATCACAGATATCAGAAGAAGTTCCGATAGACGCATTTACTTTCGTTCTTAAGCCGGTTCCAATCCCTACGACTTTCTGGTTTTTTCGGTTTGGGTTACAGGGAATAACTATTTCACCTGCCGCTACCTTTTCACGGATATATTCCTGTGGCAGGCCTTCCATTGCAGCAACCTGCTGCATTATATCTGTGATCTTTCCATCTCTTGCCAGTTCCAGCTGTGTTTTCATAGTATCCTCGCTATGTATGCCGATCCTGCAATAAAAAAAGGGTTTTGCAAGAATCAGCTTCTTACAAAACCCTTTACCATCAGATTTCTAAAAACAAATGCCGATACGTCTTCTGGCTTCCGGCTTTAAATCACGAAGTCCACCTTCCCGATCTTATGACCAGTGGCATAACGACATCATAACATTTCCGGTTACAGCGGCGGGACCGCCACGGATTTTCACCGTGTTCCGTTTATCATGCAATTCAATATATTGAACTAAAATAGAGCTGTTTATTAAAAGCGTCAAGACAGATCGTATAAGATGTTAATTTCACATGTAATAAGCAAATAATTTGGAATTCAATAATATCAATCTTACTTTGAACTTACTGAAACAGAGGTTTCTGATAATGAATTTTCAACACAGCAATGCGCTTTCAATTAATTTGAAAGCTCGCAGAAAAACATCCTTATGCCTCACATCGTTTCAAAACCGGCTCAAGCACCTCAAAAATAGAGGATCAGCCAAATCCTTAAAATCTAAATAATCTCGGGTTAATACAAAGCTATTAAGCTTCCGGCTGATACATTATTAATACTAGGACTTCTGAATTAATGATGTGTCCTTCTGCTAATCTGCAATGCACATTCAACTAACCATGACTATCAACAATATATTGATATAATTTGACAGTCTTATCTGCACAATTTTCCCATTGAAATTTTTCCACACGCTCTTTTCCCAGCTTTATTAAACTGTCTGATCTGGTTTTATTATAAACAACATTTTCAAGGGATTGAGCCATTTCATCTATTGAATAAGGCGAAAAAAATTCTGCTGCTGATCCAACAACTTCTGGTAAGCTGCCAGCATTACTACAAACTACAGGACAATTATGAGCCATAGCCTCCAATGGAGATAAGCCAAATCCTTCATATTTAGATGGATAAACAAATGCATTCGCATTCCGATAAAATTCTGCAAGTAATTTGTCCGGCCCGCCAATCTGCACGATCTGTTTATTATTCAAGCCAAGATGTTTTATATGGGCACATTCACTCCTGCAAAATTTTCCACCTCCAAAGGCAACAACATTAAATTCTTTTTTGAGTCTGACTGATGAGCTGAATGCCTCAAGGAAAGAACTGAAATTCTTATAACTATTCCGAAGACCAACATAAAGAATGTAAGGCTTCTGTCGGAATACACTAATATCCCAATCATTAGTCAGGTTTATTGGTATTTTTTTTGCGCCCAGGTGAATTACTGATGTTTTTTCTACTGGTATATTGAAGTAATTGAGTAAATCTTTTTGCGTGTTTTTTGATACGCAAATAATGTGGCTGGCTCTTTCTATCGCTATCTTCTTTGAACTCAATATATGTTTGTTTCCATGGTTGAAAAGTTCAGGAATCATATCGTGTACTGTCACGATAGAAAGGCTCCTCACTGACGTTACCGGCACTCTTGTGAAATAAGTTTCGTGGATAAGCTGCGGATTCCAACTTTCAATCCTCCTTTTACATAATACCATATTCAAAAAATGAAATAGTATGTTACTTTGATAAGGGTAATTTTTTATTTGAATACCGGATACGACGTCTTTCGGTAGATCATCCAGATACTTGTTTCTATAAAATGGAGCAAAAATCTTGAAATCATGTTTGTTTTTTACCAAATGAACTGCAAGTTCACAGAAATAACGCGATATTCCACCGTAATATTGGGATGAAAATATATGACTATTAAATGCTATTTTCATAAAATTTAATTCAAAAAACAATCACTGTATTTTAGAGCAAGTAGTATCTTTCTCTATGAGTTTCAGCGTTGTTTGTATGAATTCTACGGAACTTTCTTGCCAACTTGGCCAACTGAACTCCTTGACCGGAATCACATCTTTTCCACTAGAGGGGGTAAGCAACCAACTCTGAAGTTGCACAGATAACGAATCAGCTTTTTCTAAATCAAAAAAATGACAATAGCTTGAACCGATTTCACGAAATGATGGAATATCGCTGGCGAAAACTTCAAGGTTATACGAGAGTCCTTCCACAACGGGCAAACCGAAGCCTTCGGCAATGGATGAACATACGAGACAATCTGCGCGTTCTATTGCACTAGCCAGCTCATTATCACTTGCATTATCAAGGTATAATAGACGCGTCCCGTAGTCTCTATGTTTTTTAATCCTTTCGATAAGCTCAGCAGACTTCCAACCATAACGGCCAACAATGATAAGAGAAATGTTCAAATCCTGGTCCCGCAAAGTGTCGTACGTATCTAATAGAAAACCTATATTTTTTCTGGGTTCAATAGTACCTACGGATAAAAGAACTTTTCCAGGAATACTCCACAGCCTATGTTGATGCTCTAGCAGATTCTTACCTTTATCGATAGCATCAAGAGTTGCCCCTAATTTGAATGAATCACTGATAAATTGTTGTGGCGCTAATTCAGGATGCTGCTGCAGATAGCTCTGCAATGAAGCTCTTGTTGCTTCAGAGTTCGTAAGAAAAAAATCGGTTCTTGGAGCAATTATTTCGAACCAATTTACATAAGCTTTTATGGTATTTTCTGCACAGGTTTCAGGTAATATTAACGGAAAGAGATCATGAATCATTGTAACAATCTTGACACCATTAGAGCGTTGGGCTTCAAAAAGAAACCATAACATAGAATGTGCTTGCCAAGTTGCATCAACCAGTACGACAATATCGTTTGATCGGAAACATACTGTTCGACCGAAAAAATGTTTGAGGGGAATTGCTCCAAATTTAATGGAAATATAGGTTGATTCCCTCATAATGTGTGTGAGAGTGCTTCTTGCGCTTTTAGGTAGAAAGACTCTGCTGATTAACAATACAGACTTTAATATTCTTCGAGGATTACCTGACTTGGCATAAAGAAGTTGTCGTATCTTTTGCTTTATTCTTACCGTAATATGTGGCCTTACACTGAGTTCAGAAAAAATCCTAAAGAATTTATTTCCAGTCCATATAATCGGGAAGACATCTGCTTCATCGTATGTTAATGCCAAATTACAATTAACAAGATTTCTTACAACACGTTGAATACCACTGTTACCTCCATTAATAAAAGTGCTGGTACATTCTATGAAAATTCGTCGCTTATTTTTAAGTAAATTTGGCTGTTTTGCAGATAGCTTCATTACAGTGAGTATCCGTATTTTTCTAAAGGAAGTTGGAAAGTATTAACAAGCCAACGATTGTCAGGTTTAGCAGCGTCTGAGAGTTTTGCCTTCCATTCAGGTGATAAAATAACTTTTGCTGGGTGGTTGTTTCCAGCTTTTTGAGGGAAAAGACGACGTCTGTATCGTCGCCCTTTAACTTTTAAAAATAATTTTTGCCAACGTGATCGATTCAGTTGTCTCAGGAAAGATATTTGATCTTGTGTAATTCTTTCATGGAGGTGTTTATTTTGAAGCAACTCCATTGATTGTTCAAAATCAATATCAATAAAATTACAAATTCTACGATAGTAACTATCAGGATCAGTCACTAACTCCTCGAAAACGAACACACCGACATTCTCTCTCCCTAACATTTCAACAGACGATAAGATATTCCCACAATAAAAAAATCTCGGGTTTGCAGCAGTCCTCATCTGAAAATATTTATTGAGCCATTCATCAATTTCAAGAAAAAAAGAATTACCCATTATGATCTTGTTGGAATGGAAAAACTGACCTTTTAAATTTTGCAGATATAAAGAAGGAAGCTGGTCTAGGGGATTTCGAATAGTTACCATAATCCGAAAAGGACTAACAACCGATCGCATTCTTTTTATTAGCTCAATAAATCGTTCTTCTGGAAAATTGACGATTCCTTCCCACGATGCGACAACAACTTTTGCTTCACTATTGTCTTCCAAAAGCTGTTGCTCCAGATCTTCTTTAAATGGTATATGGCGTACTTCTTTAGTGAAATTCCACAGCATGGGGGACAGTAAATTATACACATTTTTTGACCGGCATCCTTTTGGATTACCGTTTTCACAATTTTTACCCAAATAATGAATTTCTGGATGTTTGGAAAAAAGACATTTCTGAAGGGTTGTTGTACCGGTTTTGGGAAAACCAATATGTAAAACAAAATTGTCTTTTGCACTCATATCATCCTCTGAAAATTGGAATATCCATATTGAGTAAGGGGAAGATTCAACTTTTCCTGCAACCATAAATCCCCGTCTCTAGTCGTCTGTAATATTTTTTCCTGCCAGGGTCGGGAAATTGCTGCGTGAGCTTTCTCCCCGGGGTTCAAAGGCACCCCATTGTCATCAAGTTTCAGCGTTCTTTTTCGAATATTTTTTGAGGAATATTTAAAGAGCAAAGCTTTACTATAAGAACTGACTATACAATTTAAAATCGTGAGTTGTTCTTTTGTCCATCTGCTATTTTCAACTCTTTTCTTCACTAAAGAAAGAGTCTCTTCCGCGTTAATACCAATTATTGCACACATTTTTTTTAAAAATTTTTCCTGGTCCGCCAGCAACTCTTCAAATAAGAAAACAAGAACATTATCCTGTCCAAATTGATCAATATACATCTGTATTGTTTCTGCATATTGAAGATGAGGCATTATCTCACCATTAAAATTTTCTTTCAGCCAATCATCTATCGGACGATAATAGACTGATTTCCCACACCTTCCATTTGACCCCACGTTATCTCTTTTCAATTGTTGAAAATATGCTGATTCCAATAAAGCTACTGGATGACGGATAGTCATGATAATTTTAGCATCACCAAAAACCATCTTAAGATTTCGTGCTCGGACTCGTCTTTTTGCAGAAATATCTGTTGAGTAAGATTCCCAGGACCATACAGGCAGAAGATTTTTCCGCAAAGCTGGAGTGAGAATATCTTGTAATAGGATTTTGCATTTTTTAAAATCTGGAGAAAAAACATCGCCGTAACATATCTGATTCATTAAGGATTGAACCGATACATCGCGACAAAAATCAAACTTCCTGTAATTTTTTGCATAATCCCTCCCGTCAAACCGTCCGAGATAAAATATTTCGCTATGCTCACTGAATAAGCGGCTCTGTAATGTGGTCGTTGCAGTTTTAGGCATACCGATATGTATTACAGGAGTTCGAAGAGAGTTTTTCATTTAGGTCATTTTGTAATTTGGTCGAATGTTTGGTGTCTAACCATAGTTGCATAGTATCCGTTGTTGTTGATCAGTTGTTCATGAGTACCATCTTCCACTAAATAACCTCCGTCCAAAACCAATATCCGATCAGCCTCTCTAACAGTTGAAAATCTATGTGAAACAAATAGCACTGTTCTATTTTCAAAATTGTTACGGATGGCTCGAAACATTGCTATTTCAGCATTTATATCAAGATTTGAAGTCGGTTCATCAAATAAAAGTATAGCGTCTTTACGAGCCATCGCTCTAGCAACAGAGAGCAATTGCCATTGACCTTGTGATAAAGTAGTTTCACCAAATAATTTTCCTAAGTGAGTATTTAGTTTATCCGGAAGCCTGTTCACCCAATCCATGATTCCTACCTGTGCAGCTAATTCCTGTACTTTTTCAGGTTGATCCTTCAAGTTTTCCCAATCACCAAATGCGATATTGTCATAAACACTTGCTTCAAATTGAATTGGTCTTTGAGAAACCAAAGCGATATGGTCATGCAACCATCGTAAAGAAAGGTCATTAACACATAATTTATCAAGATAGATTTCCCCTTCATCTGGAAGATAAAATCTAGCAAGTAATTTAATTAAAGTACTCTTCCCTGCACCGTTGCTACCAACAATTGCAACTTTTTGCCCTGCCTCTATAGAAAAAGAAAGACCTCTAATGACTTCTTTGGTTGTACCAGGATAACAAAAGAAAACATTATTAAACCGGATTGCACCGGAAAAAGATTTCGGCGAACATCCATTTTTTGAGTCTGAGATTAGCGGTCTCTCTGCTAAAAAATCTAGAATCGGAACGATCGATAACGCTGAGTCAGTACCAGATGAAACAGCGTTAGATATATTATTGAAACTGCGTATGGTCCTGAAAGCAGCTAACATAAACATAGCCATTGATCCAGCTTCAATTTCGCCTATATAGAAGAGATAGGATAGCCAGAAAATTACAAGAGTGAAAACAATTAAATAAACAAAAACAGAAATGCTTAAGCGAAAAAATATTTTTCTCAGTAATCTTTTCTTTTCGTTGATAACAGACCTGGTCGTTCCTTCAAAGCGCCTTATCATCTCATCGGCAAGATTAAATATTTTAATCGAACAAACATTTTCAGATCCTGTCAGTCTTGAAGTAAAATAACGACTTAAACGATTTCGTTGAGTTGTCCGGATGGAGAGATTGTATTTTTCTACAGCATTCTTTCCTCGAATCATCAACATCGGAATGCCTGCTAGGATTAGTAAGAACGCTAATAATGGTTGCAAATACACCATTAGACCGAACAATGTCGCTATTTGGATAAATCCGACAAGCACAATCATCGCATTCTGAATCGGCCCAAAACAATTAGCACCACCGCCAATAGAAACACGAAACAGCTTATTGAGTGAATCATGCTTTTCAAAAAAAGAAAGATCCATACTAGCGGTATGCATATATAATTTTTTCTGGAGCGAAATTCCCGTCTCATCAATCAGCCTAATTCGACAGTAATTGCTTGTTTCCGTTAACACAAACTCCATTGCAAATAAGAAAATTACAGTCCCTAACCAAAAACAATGAGACTTAAAATCAATCGTTATTTGTAAGCCTGACTGATATTTTCCTACAAGCATTCCGATGGCCCCAGTTGAAGCTGCAGGAATTACTGCCTGCAACGAAAAGCATAATATTATTATACAAAACAACTTTTTTGAGGACTCCCAAGCTAGCTTTGAAGACCAGATGGCTGATTTTTTTAAATCGGAGAAAATGTTATTGTGAGGTAACTCACTAATCTTATCCATACTAAAACTATTATTATACCAACTAGATTTTCGAATTAATTGCAGAAAATTAATCATCTTTTTTTGATTAGAAGAGTATTCAGGACAATATCTTTATAACGGAATATGTTAATTGCAAATGAACAAATGTCTTACGTCGAATTAATTATCATCATGAGCAGTCGAACAAATATCTTATTACTTTCCTAAACTCTGAATAAGTGTCATTTTTAATTTCTTTGTGTAAATCATTTTGACTAAATATTATCTGGTTACCACTAAAACTCAGTTTTTAAATTGGGTGCTCACTATATGACACCCAAGCCATGGCATAATCCTCCTAAAAACCAAAGGAGAAAGATTATGCCTAAAAACAAAATTCAATTTCAAAAGGGTCTAAGCTTGCC
>QKIH01000014.1 GCA_003249645.1 Desulfobulbaceae bacterium
TAGAACCTGAAAGTTGTCGCCGGCAATCTCGATATTGATCGGGGCGCCGGTAGGCGGACCTTCTTCTTCCTTGGCAATGGTCAGTTTGGCGCCCGGAATGTCCTTTATTCTCTCGCGTATGTCCTCAATGTCTTCGTTCGTTGAACGCTTTCTTTTCTCTAGATCAATAAAACGGATTCCGACGTGGTTCGGGGTGTTTGCAGAAAAGGAGGACGCGCCGCCGGAGGATTGAACTGCCCGGGTGTAGACGGTTTTGATATTTTCCATGTCACTGGGGCCGTAATACTTCCTGCCCTTGGCATCTGTGTGTTCTTTTGAGGCAAGAGCTACTCCGGGTGAAGGGATATCCTTTTCGTCGCTCTCTTTTTGAAACTTCATTCCTGAAAGAGCAAGTTCGACTCGATTGAGGATGGTGTCAATATAATCGAGATCAGCACCTTCCGGTACATCTGTATTGACGTATATTCCCTTCGGGTCGATATCAGGGAAAAACTCAACCGGTTTAGTCAGACCGACATTGAAAAGCCAGAATTGGAAAAGTATGACGAGAATAATAAATGAGGAGACGATTACGGTGATCGGCATTCTCAGAGCGGTTTCGAGGATATTCTGGTATTTTTTCAATATAAACCCTTTTATCTCTATGGGTTTTTCAACTGCTTCGGAAATTGCCGCCAGATCTTTAATCTCCGAAGAGGCAGGATTCTTGATCTTCATGAATATGGAGGCCATGGCAGGATTAATGACCAGGGCAACAAAAAGACTCGAAGCAAGGGTAATGATCAGGGTAAGCGGCAGGTAGCTCATGAATTCGCCCATAATGCCCGGCCAGAAGAGCATCGGCGAAAATGCTGCGAGGGTGGTTAGTGTTGAACCGATGACCGGATAAGCTACCTCGGAGGTTGCCTTCATTGCCGCATCAACCCGTCCTGCTCCCTGCTCCATGAAACGGTAAATATTTTCAACGATAACAATGGCATTGTCGACCAGCATGCCGAGTGCCAGAGTGAGGCTGAACAGGACGACCATGTTCAGGGTAATCCCCATTATCTGCAGTACAGTAAAAGTCAGCAGCATTGAAAAGGGGATGGCCAGACTGACCAGCAGGGCGTTGCGTATTCCCATGGCGAAAAAAATGACGATGAGAACCAGCACCAGACCGGAGAGGATATTGTTTTCAAGATCGGCCACCATGTTTTTGATATCCTGTGACTGATCCATAACTTTTGTAATTTCGGTGTTCTGCGGCCACTTCAGCTTTTCCTTGGTGATGATATCATCGATCTCTTTGGTGATGGAGATGATGTTTTCACCGGTCCGTTTTTTCACTGAGATGTTTACCGCTGAATGACCGTTGAGCCGTGAACGCGATGATTCATCTTTAAATCCGTCCACAACCCTGGCGACATCTTTCAGGTAGACCGGTTTCCCGTCATGGACGCCTAAAACAAGGCCGTATATCTCTTCAGGCGTAGTGAACTCTCCTGGAACCAGCAGCTGATAGCGCCCGTTGCCAAGCCTTATTGCACCACCGGAGGTATTCTGGTTTTCGCTTTTGACTTTACTCTGAAAATCGTTGATGGAAAGACCGTAATGGGCAAGTTTTTCACTGAAGACCTCAACCCGGATTTCCCGTTCAAGCCCGCCGGTCACCTCTACCTCAAGCACCCCTTTAATGGCCTCAATCTCATCTTTGAGATCATCTGCGATACTTTTAAGACAGGGCAGGCCGCAGGTTCCGGAAAGTGAGAAAATAACAATGGGCATTTCAGAGAAGTTAACTTCAAATACCGAAGGATCTTCTTCCAGATCACTTGGCAGGTCCCCCATGGCTTCATCGACTTTGTCTTTTACATCCTGCAGAGCCTGGTCGATATCAACGCCAGTAACGAATTCAACGTTAATTGAAGATAAACCCTCGGAAGAAACCGACTGAATCTTTTTAAGGCCGTCGAGGCCTTTGAGTTTTTTCTCTATCTTGACGGTGATGGATGTTTCAATATCCTCAGCGCTGACGCCGCGGTAGGTAGTTGAGATAAAGACATTGGGGATAGTGATGTCAGGTGAGCTTTCGCGCGGCAGAACTTTATAGCAATATACCCCGAAAATAATTAGCAGTAGTCCCAGCACGACAACGGTGGTGCTTTTTTGAACAGCGGTATCTGAAATTATCATAGTGTGAGCTGCTCCATATCGGTAACTGCTTTGACTACCTTGACTTTCTGGCCGTCTTCAACGTCTCTCTGTCCTTCTATAATGACATTGTCGCCATCGTGCAGACCTTTGGTTATCTGAACCATCCAGTGTTCCATAATGCCGAGCTCAACAACACGCTTTTCAACCACGCCGTCTTTTTCGACGAATAGAAAGTGGGAATCGTTTTTGGTTATGATCGAATAGAAGGGCACTGCAAGGGCATTTTGCACTTCTTTTTTAACAATCAGGGCTCTTATGAACATGCCGGGCAGGATGATATCATCGCTGTTGTCCACCGCAAGTTCCATACGGTAGGATCGTGCGATGTTTTCCGGTGCTGAGGAGAGAAAATGGAGCTTGCCGGTGACAACTTTATCATTGAGGGCCTTGATTGTGAGATCAACAGATTGAATTGATCTGACTTCAGCAATATCCGATTCGGGGATACCAACGACGGCTTTTACTTTATCAATCTTCAACAGTTCTGCGATCGGATCTCCGACTGACAGAAAAAGACCGATTTTTGCGTCTATTTTGTTTATCACACCACTGATCGGTGCGGTAATAGTGCAGCGAGAAAGCTGAAGCTTGGCGTTTTCAAGGTCGGCTTTGGAGGTTTGCAGTGCTGTCTGTTTTGCTTCAAGCTGTGCCGTGGGAATGGCACCCTTGGCGTGAACCTTTTTATCGCGTTCGTAATCGGTCTTTGCCAGTGAATAAGAAGCCTCGGCACGTTCAAGCGCAATTTTATAGTCGTTATCTTCAATTCGGGCCAGTATATCACCTTCTTCGACATGATCACCTTCCGTGACCAATATCTCAGTGATGCTACCGCGTACCTTTGCCATCAGACTCAGGGCTGTCCATGGTTCTATCAGACCGGGCAGATTTACCTTGTCCTTGATGGTTGAAGGAAGAACTTTTAACGTTACCGTATTGATAAGCGGCTTTTCAGGTGCGGCGGTCGATTCATTTTCCTGCTTCAGTGCTTCTTTTTTGGAAGAAATTGCACCTGACAGGATAAAAACCATAAGAAAGAGAGCCAGCATTGTGAACCTTGGCAGGTTTCTCCAGATAAAATGAACAATTTTGGCTCTGGGGCTGCCGGGCGGGAGAACTGGTTCGTTATTCATTGTCTGTCCATACGTAAAGTTTATCTGTTTGACGGCGTCAAGCCGACCATTATCTGTTTAAATAGGGTGTACAGCCCTTCGCTGGCCTGTTCCATGGTGGTAATTCTCTGCAGATACCAGGAAGAGACGACAAGCAGCAGCAGGGCATAGAAATGTCCGGCGACAAAAAGAAGCGGGATATCTTCCTGTAACTCGCCTTTTTGTTTAGCTTTCTCTATAATCGGGAAAAGCATGGAAAAATAGGATGCCTCTTCATTTTCACAGTTGCACATCATCGACTGGCTTCGGGGAAAAACCATCTCCTGCATCAGTATTCTGCCGAATTCCTTATTTTGAATGATAAACTGAAATTCAGCGAAAAAGATGGTGTGCATCTGATCAATGAACGGTGTATCCGGATTGGTTTTGGCTGCGAGTTCTGCGTGGACGAATTCGAGTTCTTCTTCACAGAAGGCTTTTAGAATATCAGACTTGGTCTTGAAATAGGTGTAGACTGTTCCCTTGCCGATGCCTGCATCTTTTGCAAGCTGTTCGATACTGGTATGGTCATAGCCGTGTTTTGTGAAAAGACGGACTGCCGCTTCAAGAATCGCTTTTCTGGTCCGGGCCTTATTCTGTTCTCTTTTGGTTGTCATAGTCTCCTTGGTAAAAAAATGACCACAGTCGACTTTTAAGATTCCTTGACAGGAATTACAAGAAAAAAAGATGCAAAAATAGAGTCTTAATGAAAATATTGCTACATTATCTTCGAAATCAGATGTGACTGATCCTTTCTAATAATGTGAATCCTACAAAATCACAGGTCTTGATTCTTTGTGCGGCTTGTGTTTAAGGAACGTTTGGATTTATATTAAAGATGTTTATAAAATAGCGAATGATAATAACAGAATGGTTGAAATAGATTCTTCATGGAAACTTTTGCTAAACGATAAGACATGGACATTCAGATTGCAGTAAGTCAGTGGGTGGGACAGCTGGCGAATTATTTTCAGCTCGGTTACGGAGTCGGGGCCGGTATGGTCTCCGCTGTAAACCCTTGTGGCTTTGCCATGCTGCCCGTCTATCTTACACTGTATCTCGGGGCCAACGAGAGTGAATACGGGCAGCGCTCCTGGTACTCCCGGTTCTTGCGGGCGGTTGGCGTATCTGCTGTGGTTACGGCAGGTTTTTCCCTCCTTTTTATGGTGGTCGGAGTGGTTATTCTAGCTGGCGGCAATGCCATTATGGCTCTTGCCCCGTGGGTCGCTGTTTTAGTAGGCATCTTTCTTTTTACTCTCGGTATCTGGCTGATGCTTGGAAAGCATCTGTCTTGCAGCTTCCTGATGAGATTGTCGTCAAAGATCGGAGATCCCCGTCAAATGACAATAAAAGGGTTCTTTCTTTTCGGGCTGGCCTTTGGTATGACGTCGATGAGCTGTACTTTGCCAATCTTTTTGGCAGTCGTTGGCAGCAGTATCAATCAGGGTGATTTTGTCCAGGGAATGTATCAATTTCTGGCTTTTGTCTCCGGTACCGGATTGGTATTGTTGACATTGACGCTCTCTCTTGCTTTCATAAAAGGAGGGGTTGTTCTTGATACCATGAGAAAAATCCAGCCAATGGTGCACAAGATCTCCGCTGTTTTTCTTCTTGTTGCGGGCGGATATATAATCTATTACTGGCTGACCAGCGGCCTTTTTTAAAGAGAGGGTTTAGCCGGATTGTTGCTGGGAAATGAAATTGAGCGGTGAAAAAATAAATGGCAAAGATAGCGGAAACGAAACTCTATTTTAAACGAGAAAAAATTGTACAGCCGTCCAGTGAAATCGGTCTGCAGGTTAGTGTATCAGAGCTGAAAAAGTCTGGCGACAAGCTTCTCGACTTTCCCGATTATGAAGCCATTAAAGAAAACGGGGGAATTAAAGCACCGGTTATGGCGGGCAGCAACGTTGCCTGGGACAAAGAAACTTCGGCCATGGTTGCGAAGCTTACCGGTTATCCGCAGGTTGATATGGTCACTCTTCCAGGCGAAGATGTCCAGACCCTGCTTCTCTCCGTTGTTCCGTTGCTGAATGTGACCTGGAACAAGATGAGCTGCAAACTGACAATTCATCCTGCACTTGGCGGCGCAGAGTCCCTGATCGGGAAAAATATCAGGGATATCCTGACTGAAGAAGGGATAATTTTCGGTATTAAAGAAGATGTTCTGCTTGAAGCACAGTCTATTATAGATGATGGATGTAAGGATTTTAATGAATTCGTTGTTGCTGAAGGGCTTGCCCCCGGTGAGGGAATTGACGCAAGGCTTGAATTTCATATAGAGATCGGGCCCATAGCAGGTGAGATCATGAAGGATGGAACAATTGATTTCCGGGAAAGGAAAATCATGGTGCCTGTTTCCCGAAATGATCACATAGCGACGATGCATCCGGCACAGCCCGGCGAACCCGGCAGGAATATCTACGGAGACGAAGTCGATCCGATCGGCGGAGCTGAGATTAAAGTAAAGGCCAGTCAGGACTCCTTTTTTGATGAAAGCACCGGTGAGATAAGGGCGACAGAAAACGGCATTCTTTCCGTTGTGCGTGACAAGGAAATCAGGGTTTGTGCCAATCAGGTTATCAACGGCGATGTTGATTATGAGCTAGGCAACCTGGACTCCATGAGCTGCATTGCTATTAAAGGGAATATTCAGCCGGGTTTCAAGGTTAAAGCTGCCGGAGATATAGAGATTGGCGGCAGTGTGATGTCATCTTATGTCGAGAGCTTGGCAAATGTTGTAATAAAAGGCGGCATAACCGGGAAAAAGTCACGAGTCAGTGCCGAGGGAGATGCTGATATTCATTTCATAGAAATGGGCAGGCTCGACGTTGGTGAAAATATCGTCATAAGAAAACAGGCATATTACAGCCGGCTGACTGCCGGAGGCAATATCTTCTTTGAGAGCGGCGCGAAACTGGTGGGTGAATACCTTGTGGCTGGAGGATCTGTAAACCTTGGTGAAGTGGGCTCGGAAAACAGTGATGCAGCCATATTGTGTGCAGGCATTGATTATGAACGGCTGAAAGAGCATTGGCGGTTGAAAAAAGAACTTTCAGATCAGCACGATGCCCTGATTCAATGGATTCAGCGATATGGCGGCAATAAGCGGTCAAAAAAAATTCGAGGCATGGAAGCTGAAATATCCAATACCAAGCTGAAACTTCTCCAGCTCAATCTCATCCCTGGAACAGGCAAATACTCGCTCGGCGGCGGCGAAGATATGGTAATCGGCAGCACTGAGGAAGATTATAATGAAAGGGGCGGCATTGCCATCGATAAAGTCTCCATCAAGGTACATGGTAAAATCTTTGCCGGTACCACCATCATGATCGGCAACAGGTCGATAAAGCTTGATAAAAACCTGCTGAAACGAGAATTCAAACTTTCCGCTGACTGCAAGCGGATTATTGCAACGCCTCTTCTTCGCCGGTAAAGTTTTCCCCAACATCAGACTGTATAAACAGCGTCAGTTTATTTGGGCGGAAGGATATTTATTTGACATGGATCAGACACGGGGAACTATCAGCGCAGCCTTTGCCTACATTTTCTGGGGACTGCTGCCGATTTACTGGAAAGCACTGGAACAGGTGCCTGCAGAGGAAATTCTATGCCATCGGGTGATCTGGTCGATGGTTTTCACTCTTCTGCTGATTTTTGCCTTGAAAAAGAGACGGCTCTTCTTTGAACATGTCAGGTCGAAAAAGACCATGCTGCGTGTTACGGTCAGCGGCTGTCTGCTGGCGGTAAACTGGCTTATTTATATCTGGGCGGTCAATGCAGGGCATCTGGTTGAAACCAGTCTGGGATATTTCATTAATCCGCTGATTGCTGTGCTGCTCGCTGTAGCCATACTTGGTGAAAGACTCCGAAAAGGACAGATTCTGGCGGTTTTTATCGCCTTTTTAGGCGTTGCCTATCTTACCTGGTCCTATGGAAGGGTGCCCTGGATAGCCTTGTCGCTTGCCATAAGTTTCGGGCTCTACGGTCTCATGCACAAACTGACTAAACTGGGAACCGTTGAGGGGCTTGCGCTTGAAACCGTTCCGGTTTTTCTGCCGGCACTCGGTTTTCTTCTTTTTCTCGAACACAATAACAGCGCGGCGTTTTTGACAGACGGCACAAAGGTGTCGCTGCTGCTTGCTCTTAGCGGGCTTGCCACCTCGATTCCATTGCTTTTTTTCGGCTATGCTGCGAAAAACATCGCCCTGTCAAGGTTGGGGTTGCTGCAGTATATTGCACCAAGCATCAATTTTGTTCTGGGGCTTGCCGTATACCACGAATACTTCCCGGCAGATCGCTACATCGGTTTTGCCCTGGTCTGGACAGCTCTGTTTGTTTATATCCTTGAAGGAAAAATTTTTAAATACCGCCTGAAAAAGCAGCTGCTTCACTAAAAATGGCTGCTTTTTCTTTTCTTTGATTGAACCTTGCAGTATCACATCCTGGATTATGCAGTCCGGGCAGCCTGCTATTGCGGAACCTGCTTCAGGGAGAGGCCGATGCGGTTTCTCTGGAGATCGATTGACAATACCATCACTTTAACCTTCTGATTGAGGGAAACGATCTCTGCCGGGTCCTTGACAAAACGATTGGCCAGTTCACTGACATGGATCAGACCATGCTGATGAACCCCGATATCGACAAAGGCGCCGAACTGGGTAACGTTGGTGATAACGCCGTTAATGATCATTCCTTCATGGAGATCGCTGATACTCTGGATGTGTTTGGAAAAAGAAAAAAGCTCAAATTCTTCACGCGGGTCACGGCCTGGCTTGTCGAGCTCGAGCATGATGTCTTTTAACGTCTCAAGGCCGGTGTTTTCACTTGTATAACGATTCATGTCAATCTTTCTGTATTGCCCGGCTTTACCGACAAGCTCATGCACCTTGATTCCCAGGTCAGAGGCAATCTGTTCGACGACTGCATACTGTTCCGGGTGTACTGCACTGTTGTCAAGCGGGTTGCTGCTGGCAGAAACCCGGAGAAAGCCGGCACATTGCTGGAAGCATTTCCCACCAAGACGGCTCACTTTTAATAATGCCTGTCTTGACTGAAACGGGCCGGAGTCGTTTCTGTGTTTGACGATATTATTTGCGATGACCGGGCCGATACCTGAAACAAAGGACAAGAGTTCAACACTTGCACTGTTGAGTTCAACACCGACGCGGTTGACGCAATAACTTACGACATCATCAAGTTTTTTCTTGAGCCTGGCCTGATTAACATCATGCTGATATTGACCGATGCCCAGCGATTTCGGGTCAATTTTAACAAGTTCTGCCAGAGGATCCTGCAGTCTTCTTCCAATGGAAACGGCCCCGCGAATGGTGAGGTCAAGATCGGGAAACTCTTTTCTCGCCGTTTCAGAAGCGGAATAGATTGAAGCGCCGTCTTCGTTGACCATGGTCACAATCGCATTTTTATCTTCGATAGTGTCCTTAATGAATTCTTCCGTTTCTCTGCTTGCAGTGCCGTTTCCTATAGCCACTGCCTGTAAACCGAAGTTTTTAATGAAATCGTTGATAATCTGAGCGGCCTGCGCCTGTTTGTTTTCACCATGGGTGGGGTAGATAGTTGCATGTGCAAGCAGTTGACCCTGGCTGTCAAGGCAGGCGATTTTTGCACCGGTTCGGAACCCGGGATCAACCCCCAGCGTTGCTACCTGACCGAGCGGCGGGGCAAGCAGGAGCTGCTGGAGATTCTTGCCGAATATTTCAATAGCCTCTTCTTCAGCCTTTTCTCTTAACTCATTGATCAGCTCTGTTTCAAGGCTTGGTGCAATCAGTCTCTTGTAGCAGTCGGTTATTGCTTGTTCCATCAGGTCATGATAGCGGTGATGACGGAGGTTGTAGATGGCTGCAATCTGTCCTGTACAAGCTTGCTCATCCGGTCTTGCACTGATTTTGAGGGCCTTTTGTGATTCACCCCGCAGGATGGCAAGCAGCTGATGGCCTGCAATGCGTTTAACGGGCTGTGAAAAACTGAAATAATCTCGAAACTTGCTGTTTGCATCGTCTTCTGATTTCTTCTTCTCAGACTGTATCAGGCCTTTGTCCTTGAAGAGAAGGCGCAGTGCATTTCTGACCTTGATATCTTCACTGATTTGTTCAGCAATAATATCGAGTGCCCCGGCAAGAGCATCATCTTCAGTGTGAACTTCCTTTTCTTTATTAAGATACCCTCTGACATGAAGCTCTTTCTGCTGAAAAAGTATCGCTCTTGCCAAAGGATCAAGTCCTTTTTCCCTGGCCATAACAGCCCTTGTTTTTCTCTTCGGCCGATGCGGCAGATAGAGATCCTCAAGTTCCTGAAGAGTCGAGCTCTTATCGATTTTCTGCTTGAGTTCTCCCTGGTAGAGCTCCTGGCCGGTCAATGATTCGATGATGGCAGCACGCCGTTTTTCAAGCTGCTGCAGGAGTTCGGAATGATCGCGAATGGTAGCCAGCTGCACCTCATCAAGGCTTCCTGTCTTTTCTTTACGATATCTGGCGATGAAGGGGATTGTTGCACCATCAGCCATGAGGGCAAGAACATTTTCGATCTGATGGGCGGCAATTCCTGTAACTTGTGCTATCTGTCTGCTTTCGGGCATTGTCATAATGTATCCTGAAAAATAAAAATATTCTGGAAGGTATTAAAAACGAGATCAGTGTATACACTATATAACCGAACCAATACACTGATTTTAAAATGCTTTTGCAGTAAGTTTAGCGCGGATCGCTGAAAATTGATAACGGATAATGGTGTATAAATGGCAAACAGCAAATGGGATGAACGATACAGTGAGCAGGAATTTGTCTATGGCACAGAGCCGAATGATTTTCTGCTGACTCAATATAAGAATATAAAAGATGGCGGCAGAGTTTTATGTCTGGCCGAAGGCGAGGGCAGAAATGCGGTTTTTCTTGCCCGTCAGGGATTTGAGGTACATGCCGTCGACCAGTCCGCTGTCGGTCTTAAAAAGGCTGAAGAGCTTGCAAGAAGTTACGGTGTGACTATCTCAACCCAGGCAATCGATATCAAGGATCTTGAGCTAGGCCAAGATGCATGGGACGGCGTTGTCTCTATCTTCGCTCATGTCCCTCCCGCCGTAAGAAAACGGCTGCATGGTGAGCTGAACGGGAGCCTGAAAGAGAATGGCGTTCTCATTTTTGAAGGGTTCACTCCTGAACAGCTCGAAATGGAAGGGAAAGGCGGGCCGCCGCCAAGTCAGGCTGAACTTTATATCCCCTACGATCAGCTGATTGATGAACTTGGATCCCTGGAGATTGTTTATGCCAAACATCTGCACAGGACGCTTTCAGAAGGAAAACTTCACCAGGGACTCTGTGCAGTAGCTCAGGTTTTTGCTAAAAAAGATGAACTACTGAACAGATAATCAATCGTTGTATTTATAGGGTGCCGGTGCTGAAACAAGGTGTTGCCCCGTTTTCTTCCCCTGCAAGCAAAATGGTTCTGGTCAGTTTCTTCAATACAATACCGTAGACAGGAACAAAGAGAAGCAGGCTGACAAAGAGCTTGAAAAGATAATCGGCAGTTCCGATCTCAAGCCAGTGCGCTGCCATGAACTCATCGGTGCTGTGATAGAATGCCACCGAGAAAAAGATAAGCGTATCCAGCAGGTTACCTATAATGGTTGATGCTGCCGGGGCAACCCACCAGTGTTTGTTTTTTCTCAATTTAGAAAAAACCGTAATATCAGCAAGTTGTCCAAAGACATAGGCGGTGAAGCTTGCAAAAGCGATACGAAATACAAAGGAATTAAAACTTGCAAGCCCGCTTAGCCCCTGATATGTCCCCTCAAAAAACAGCACGGAAAAAAGATAACTGATCAAAAGGGCCGGGATCATAACAAAAAATACGATTAACCGTGCTCTCGCCTGACCGAAAATCCTTACTGTGAGGTCGGTGGCCAGATAGACAAGTGGAAAGGTAAAAGTTCCCCAGGTTGTTAATATCCCTACAATATCAAAGGGAACCTGTACCAGATAGTTGCTTGCGGCAATGATAAAAATATGTGCTGCAGAAAGAATGATGATTGCCCGTCTAATTTGGGCGTCAGATAAGGTATTCATGATCACCTTTTTGTTGTTCGGGGTGAGGGAACCCGATTTAAATCTTTACTAAGTTTATACGAAAAGACGGAATATAGACCATTTAAATCGTTTGGCAAGGAAAATATCAATGTTTTTAATGTTGAATGCAAAAACGATTTCTAGGCTGGTAGATCATCGTTGGCAGGTCTTGCAGAGACTATTCGTAAATATATTTCGTTATTTTAGACGGATAAAGCGAGTGGCAACAACTGCCTTGGCATTTCCCTGATGAGTCTGCTGAAGTTTTAGAATGAAGTTTTAACTTTGGGAAGATGCACGCCTTTTTTAAAGGTATACATTCGTATGGCAAATACCAGCAATGCGCTGATTGCCGTGTTGGGAGCATGTGGAAAACCGGCGTAATCAAAGAGACAAAAGACAAGCCCTCCGGCCAGACAGGCGGACGCATAAACATCGTTGGTCAGCACAAATGGTGTTGCGCCGATGAGAACATCACGCATCATTCCCCCAAGAGTTCCGGTCATGACCCCGAAAATGATGCTGCCGACATATCCGACACCGCTCGAAAGAGCGATATTGATGCCTATAACGTTAAAAACGCCAAGTCCAAGAGCATCTGTCCAGACAAGGAGATTATATTTCTTTGTCACATTTGAATGAAAAAGAAAGACAATCACCGCGGCAAGAATAGACAAAAACATATAGTTGATATCTTTAAAGATAAAAGGCGGCAGACGTCCCAGCATGGTATCCCTGACGGTGCCGCCGCCTACAGCTGTCACTATGGCAAGAAAACTGAGGCCGTAGATATCGAATCCTTTTCTGACACCTGCCAGGGCCCCGCTCACTGCAAAAGCGAAAGTCCCAACTAAATCGAGTGCATACAGTAGAGTCATTGTCTTAATTCCCTGTTGCGATCAGTTTTATTGTCTCAATTCTTTCACGACAGGAATGCTGTTTTAGCTTTCGAAAGATGCCTGGCTGATGCGGGAAAAACATGTCCAGAGATGATGTTGCACCCGGCTTTTTTTTCATTAAACCGCAACTTTGACGACAACTTTACGCAGTTTGCCGTCTGAGATCAGTGGCATATGCGCATCTTCAGGAAAGAAAATCGCAAAGAACCCGGGACGAACGGCAAGCCAGGTGTTTGGGGTGTCATTGTAAAACCCGATATCTGATGCCGGATCATATTTGCCTTTCGGCTGGCTGCATGCAGCTTTCGGGGACCAGCCCATGTTGTCACAGCCTTCCAGTACAACCTGGATATCGATATATTTTCTGTGAACTTCAAGAACGGTATCTTCCTTCCTCACGCCATTATCCAACGAGATTGAAGCGTAAACTTGCTTGCCGTTAATTTCATATCTCCCAGGTGCCATGTTGGCAAGGTCGGATTGGGTGAGAAAATCAAATGCCAGGTCAAATCCCTTGTAAAGATTTTTGTAGCGGTCTGCGTTGTCAAGTATGTCTAGAATCATAATGGGCTCGGAATTATGGCTGAGAAATGGTGTCTTGTTGTCGATTTACAGCAGGCTTCAAGTTAGCTGTTTTTTTGTCTGTCATCAGATAAAAATCCTATCTTAAACATAAGATTTTGGCCACATGTTTATTCTGATAGAGAATGGTGATGTGTGCATTATAAGGTATGGATCTGCAAATGGCTGCGTGCAGGAAGTTTTTGGCAAAGTGATACGAGGTGCTGATGGTGGGTAAAAAAGATGATCTGGTTTTTCTGTCCAAGCCTGTGCAGCGCCTGCAGTGCAGCAAGAGCGCGTCTGTCGTCGAAATGAATCAGGATATCATCGACAATAAACGGCATCGGACCGTTTTTTTCAATATGCCTTGCAAGTCCTCCCAGTCGTAGAGCAAGAAAAAGCTGATCTCTTGAACCGTCGCTCATCTCTTCAATAGCCAGTCTGGTGCCGTCATTGCGTTCCGCTTTGAGTATAGGCCGTCCTTTTTCATCAAAATCGGCACAAACAGCGTTGAAATTTTGTTCGGTAAGCTCTCTGAAATAATCACTTGCCAGCTCAAGTACCGGATTCTGATTGTGTTTACGATACTCCTCAATGGCTTTGACAAGAATTGCCGATGCCGTTTTCAGGGTCAGATACTGCTCGACCTGTTCTTCGGTTTCAAGACGCAGACTTTCAATCCGTTCGGCCAGGATGACGGCATCGTCATCACTTGAGAAGGAAAAGAGGTGCTGTTTGGCTACGGCCAGATGTTCAACTACCTCGCGGTGTTCGGTCAATATTTGCTGCTGCCGTTCTGTCAGGTGTTCAATCTCAAGGGTGAGCTGGTCAACATCAAGCCCAGCAATCCTGTTGAAAAAAATTTCAAGATCCTGACCTGCAGTAACCTCTGATAACTGTGCAGAGAGATTCTCGAGTTTGATTTGTTCGTTTTGTTTCTGGAGTGCTTTTTCCTCAACATCGAAGAGTTCTGCCACGTTGGAAACCCTGGCCTGTTTGCAGAGGAGGTTAAGCTTTTCCTGCAAAGAAACAATTTTTTCTTCAGCCTGTTCAAAGTTTTTATACAGTTTGCTACGTTCGTCCTGCAGTCTCAGTTGTTCTTTTTGACTGTCGAGGTTTTCTCTGAGAAGAGAATGAAGCTGATATGCTGCCTCCTCAGGAGCCAGGGACGATAAACCGGTTGCCAATAAGGCGTCGAGCTGCTGAATGCGTTCTGTGTATTTTTTGTAATCGCGATATATGGCATCAGAGCGTATCTGCAGTTCTTTTGAAGACTGCACCTGCTGAAGAAGTTCTCCTATTGAATTGAGGAAGAGAACAATGTCTTCAGTGGCCGTTTGTTCAGGAAAATCAAGGTGGGCAACCTTGCTGTTCCATCTTGCCTTCCAGCTGTTCTGGCTGGATAAAATGTTGTTAACCTGCTGTGATAACTGCGATTTGTGGACGTCCAGTTCAGCAAGCCGCTCCTCAAATTGGGCCTTTTTGTTCAGTTTTGATTGGGATCGATCAAGGATCTCTTTGGTGAGGCCAAGCAGTTGACGTAAACCGGTCTCCTGCGGAAGTACCATATGGGCTTGAAGGCTGTGTCGGAGCTTTTCACAGAATTCATTGTATCTGCCTGTTACCTGAGCCAATCGATGTTCAAGTTTGTTCAGGTTTTCAAGCGTATTTTTTAACTCCTGATATCGGTCGAGCCAGCTGAGCATTTCCGGCGGACTCAAAGGTGATATCCGGCAGGGTGCCCAAAGTGCTTTCCATGCTGTATTTTTACGATTCTGTTTGTTGACGAGTTCTTCTTTTTTCTTTTCAAGGACCTGCTTTTCTTTTCCAAGAATTTTGAGTTCTTCCCGTATATTTTTAATCTTTACGGTTCTGTCAGCATTGTGAATCAGTTCGTCACTGATTTTATCTACTGTTTCAACAGTTGAGGAAAAAGAATGGGCAAGCAACGTTGCAGTCTCTGCATCTTCACCAGGTTGCAGCTGTGAGCTTCCAGGCGTGAGCCAGAGCTTTTTTATAGTATTCCAGTGATTGTCTCTCGCTTTTCTTTTTTCGGTTAGTAGAGCAAGGGTTGCCACCGTATCGCCATGGGTGAGGGCAAAAAGGTGCTGTTGCAGTTGTGAAAAAGAATCCTCGTTGAGTTGGATACTCTCGTTAAGCTGGAAAAGGTCTTGTCCGACCGAATGGAATTTTTCAGCAAAAAGTCGCACACTTTCTTTTAAGGGAATGGGCACTTCGATAATTGTTTTCAGTTCATCCTTCCAGAGTCCAAGCCGCAGCAACTGTCCTGATGCCTGATGGTTGGTGCTGTCGATTTCTTCTTGAAGTTCATGACAAAGATTCTCGAGTGAAGCCTGTTCGACACAAAGAGTATAGGTTCTGCCAAGCTCGGTTATATCCTGGATATTTTGGGTATCATTTAAGGCAGATTCAATTCTGCTGATTTCACGGTCAAGATTGTGCAGTGATTGCTGGGTATGGGCTGCCTGCTGATCAAGCTGAATCTTCTCATTGTGAAGTTGCTGTACCTGTTGAAGAAAGACTGACGAAATCTTCAGCTTCTCAAGCGTTTCAAGGTTAAGGCCGGGGCGTATTGCTTCCAGTTGACGCAGTATCTGTTCATGAATGAGATGAATTCGAGCCCTGATCCCCTGATCGTCGTTGTGAGCTTTTCGATGTACTTCTGCTTCACCGGCGGCTTTTTCAATGGCCAGACGGTTATTTAGTAATTCAAGGTTTACAGAAAGAGAGGAAAGCTTTTCACCAAGTTCGGTGAGCTGCTTTTCAAGATTGCTTTTCTGCTGTTGAACTTCTTTTAGTGCGGTTTGTGTTTCAATATGACTTTGAGAAAAACCCTTTTCAAGGTTTGGGATGTTACATAATGCCTGAAGTTCTTTTGTTACCGAACGATATGAAGGCAGGGCTTCAAGACCTTTCAGATAACGTTTTTTCTCAAACAGATCTTTACTGAACTGATTCAGCTTCAGTTGCAGTTGCTTATCCTGTGCGGCGAGATCTTCAACGTTCTTTTTCTGATTGATCCATTCATCGTGGCTTACAGTCGCTTCTCGAAGAGCTTGAGAGGCTTCTTTAATCTGCTGAATTGAAGTGTTGATGAGAGGTTTTCTGGCATTGGGACTGAAAAGAGCTGCCTGTTTATCTTCGAGAGCTTTCATCAGACTGTTCAGCTTATTAATGCCGGACGTAGCAGCAAAAAGGGTCTGACCGAGATCACCGCCTGCAGCCAGGATAGATTCAACACCCAGTCGAAGTGATTCGTGGCTGATACCGAATGTGTGAAGAAAAGATTCCCTGTCAAGACCGCCGAGATGCCGGGTCAGAACCTGCTGGTCAAGAGGTTCATTTGAGTTCTGTTCAACCAGATCGTTTTTGCGGCGTTTAAAACGCGATATTGTAAGCGAGGTATCGTTAGAAAGCAGCAGATCGGCAGAAATACAGAGCTTGTTGTTATCAAACTGCCAGTTGTCCATCGTTTTATGAAGAAAGCCGAACAGCAGATCAGAAATTGCCCGCAGTGAACTGGATTTGCCAGCCTCGTTGTGACCATAGACAATGTGCAGACCAAGAGGGCTGGAAGAAAAATCAAGCCTTCTGTCTTCAAACGGGCCGAACGGATGAAAGTGAAGTTGTCTAATTTGCATTATTGTTCATCTGCCTGCAGTTTTGATAATTCTGCCAGAAGCAGATCTCTGCTCTTTTCGAGCAGATCCGGACGGAATTCAGGGTAGATGCTGATAGCCCTGGTTTTTGCACCAAGCGGTGAAATGTCCAGATCAAGCTCTTTATGCCAGCTGTCCTTTGGTAGACAACTGAGCAGACGCAACAGCTCTCCCTGAGGGGAATCCGTTTGGAGAAGGCTTTCAAAATCCATTTTTGAGGATGTTTTGATATCTATTTTCTGCACAAATGTGCGGCTGCCGAGAACTTTCATGGCGGTAACTCGGCTGTTGGCAAGAAGGTTGTCCTGATCCCTCAGCAGATCACCATGTATCTGGCATCGGCCTGTAAAGGTGATGCGGAGGCAGCGTGCTCCGTCATAGTCATTGTCCAGTGTGGTCAGTTCTGTTTCAAGGCAGCTGTAGACTTCCTCATACTCCTCAATATCGTCCAGATTGACAATGAGTTGAAACCATCTGACGACATCAAGCGGCTGAAAAGAGACGGTGGACTCTGAAGCATTGTCAAGATGAGCAATGATACATCCTTTTGAGCCGGTTTCTTTGATATGACGTCCCTGCAGGCAGCCGGGATAGATGATCAGCGGCTTCTCATTGATCATCTGAAACTGGTGAACATGACCGAGAGCCCAGTAGTCGTAACCTTTATTGATGAGTTCTTCAGCAGAGCAGGGCGCATAGGGCTGATGACCCGAAGATGAACCGGTGAGCAGGCAGTGCAGCAAACCGATGTTGATGTATTGTTCTACCGGGGCAGGATAGGATGGAACCAGGTTGCGAGTAACATCGGCCCTGTCATAACTCTGGCCATGGATGGCAACTTTGAGGTCGTCGAGCAGCCAGGTCTCAGGTTTTTCGGATGAAAAGATGTGAACATTTTCGGGCAGCACCAGTGATCTGGTCATTTTGTTGGCTGCGTCATGATTGCCCCGGATCAATGCCACACGAATGTTCTTTTCAGCTAACCGCTGCATCTGTGAGGCGAAGAAGAGACCCGTGCTGAAGTCTTTCCAGTTGCCGTCATAAATATCGCCGGCAAGCAGCAGCAAAGGTGTTTTTTGCTCAAGACAGAGATCGACCAGCTTGATCAGGGCCTGCCGGGTGGCATTTCGTATGGTTTCAGCACCATGAAAATGCTCATCCTGCACCAGACCCTGCAACGGACTGTCGAGATGAATATCAGCTGCATGAATAAAAGAAAAGGACATCAGCCTCTCATCTCCGAAAAAACATTCTTATAAAGTGTTGATATAGGCAAGAATATCAGCGGCATCCTGGTTTGAAATCTTCGATTCAGGAAATACCGGCATGGTGACCGACTTGGCATTACGCAGCCTCTTAAGAAAAGCACCGTAACTCATATCAAGTCCAGTGATATTCGGGCTGCGACCATCATTGCCGTGCGGGCCGTGACAACCGTCGCAACGGTGCATGGCAAACCAGCGTTTACCGTCTTCGGCATTACCTGTAGGAGAAGAACAGCCGATGACAGCAGTAAAACCAAGCAGAAGCAAAAAGGCCAGAAAAGTGTGTTTAACCCTTGATACATCCATTGGATTCCTCCTGATGTTGATAAGGGACTATCTGATTTGATAGTTTGAATATCACCTGGTATTTGAATAATAGACTATAGAACCTGCTGTAAAAATGCAAGCGAATTGACGTGGATAGACCTATCAGTTAAGGACCTGGCGGTAATTGTCTTCAGTACGTTTGAAAACCTGCTGCCAACTGAAATAGTCGATATCACCGAGTGTTCCTGAATGTTCGAAAAATGGCTTGCTGCTGATCTCCTGTATGGCCCTTTTCAGCGCAGCCGTAAGCTCTTCCTCATAGGATTCAATCGCATCATGGTGTGGGATGTCAATGGTCTTGAGTCTTGGCATCGTGAGAATTTCGACTCTCCGGGTGCCCGTTTTGAGGATAATTTCAGTGGTGCCCGGCATCTCATTGGTTATCACTCTACAGCCGGAAGCAAGTGCCTCGAGAATAACAAGTGGCAATCCTTCAAAAAAAGAAGGAAAAACAAATAAATGGCATTTTTTCATGAGGGCTGCAAGATCAGTCTGGGCAATCGCCCCGTAAACGGTAATTTTGTCGCCAAGCTTTTGTGCTAAAGCAAGGCAGTTTTGTAGCTGTTCACCGGTGCTGCTGCCGACAAGATGAAGATGATAGGGATACTCCTGCATGGTTGCAAGACATTTCAGCAGGTGAGGAACGCCCTTGAAACTGCTGAGCTTTCCTGCGTAGAGAATGTGTACGGTATCGGTAGCCTCTTTATCGTATTCACTGAAAAGTCTCGTATTGAAACCGGCACCGACCACATCAATCCGGTCGGTCGGGATATCGTAAAGCGAGCTAATTTCTTCCTTCTGGATATCACTGAGGGCAAGGATTTTATCTATTTCCCGGCAGCCCTGCAGCACCCGTTCACGCAGATGAGGGTTGTTAATGAACTGTCGAAGGTCTGTCCCATGGCAGGTAGTTACCAAGGGAATATTGGGGAAAAGCTGTTTGGCAAGAGAACTCACCAGCCAGAGATGATGGCTGTGAATGAGGTCTGGAGAGAAGAGCTCTATCTGGTGTTTCAGCTTTTCTCCAAAGACATTCAGGTAGAAATCGATCTCTTCATCACTCATGGAGCCGAAGGTCCTCGATTCATAGGGCATGATGTCGCTCATGCCTATAATATGATGTTTTATATCTCCTTCTTCTCCAAACGTCGCATAGGAACAGCATTCATCCGGTATCTGTTCAACAACGGTCTGATCCTGATGCTGAATACCGGCAACGAGCCCGTTTATGTAACCTTTGGATGCTGCGTGTTCAATCATGGCACGCAGATAAATGCCGCTCCCGGTAGAGTCAGGGCGTTGGCTGAGAAGATGAAGAATTTTCATGTTTTATGTCAACATAGAACTGATGATGTAATAATTTGAGCAAGGCATCCCGGCTGTTGTTTTGCTGATTGAGCAGAATAGCAAATGGATAGAGCTTGGTAAAGTCTTTAAAGTAGCCGGCGTAACAGTAAACGCCGGTCAGGGTTCCTGATTTTACCATGATACCTTCTTTGAGCGGCATGATCTTATCTGCAAGCGGCGACAAACGTTCGAGGACAGTTACAAGCTGGTTGGCCGAGATACGGTTCTGTCTCGATAAGCCTGATCCTTCAACGATTTCAGGACGAGTGTCAGAGAAGGTGTCTTGAATGAATAATTCCATGGCTTTTCGTCCTTTCTGCCAGGTTGCCGGTGCACCGTACTGCTGTTTGCCAATCTCGAGAAACAGCTGGTTTGCAATGTAGTTGCTGGAGTATTTCAGACAAAGTTGAAGCATCTCTGTCAGATTTTTTTCACTCCTGTAAACCAAGACGGGAGCAAGCGATGGATCTACGCTTCCGGTGATTGTCTTGCCTTTTAAGACAATATTTTCGCGGGCAAATATTGCTGAAAAAAGTTCTTTCGTATAACGAAGAGAGATATCTTCCTTTTTTGAAAAAGCCCAGACATTGATCCGGTGTTTGCCTTTAGGGAGCTTTTTTCCTATTTCCTGAACAAGAGGGATGTTCGGGGTTTGTTTTTCGGCAGAGACTGCTTTTTTATCGGTTTTAATAATCGACAGGGAATTGAAGTTAACAACCAGCGCACCGTTTCTGGTGTCGTAGGGGTTGGCTGAATTGAGTGCTCCTTCCGGCTGTTCCGGCGTGTTATAGTTTGATGCGTCCAGTACGAGATTATGAATCTCATTTATCCCCTGATTCTTAAGTTGCGAGGCTAAATGGGTGATCACTTCAGAAGTAAGAAACGGGTCACCGCCCCCTTCTATATAGAGATCATGTTCATTATTTAAATACAGCTTTGTGGTGAAGCGGTAATTTTCACCAAGGTAGTGAAGTGCTGCCAAAGCGGTCAGCAGTTTGGTTGTAGAAGCCGGCACAAACTTGATGTCCTGGTTATATGCATGGTCTTCCGCAGGTGTCTTGAGTATGTATGACCCGTTTTCAACAAGAGCTGCCGGACTGGTTTCGGCATGAACTACCGGTACTGGCGTAAAAGTCAGCAGCACCGGTAGAGAACAGCATACGGCAAGTGACAGTGTTTTAAAGATGTGAGCCCGAAACAACGACTGAGACATATGCTAAGCGCTTTCCCAGGCGGTTTTTAAAACAGAACTCTGCAGGGCCGTTTCTTCATCGATGCGGAGTATGTGCTGGATTGCCTCCTGCGGCTTGATGCCGGGATGACTGCTTCGGTTGACAATCTCCATGGTAATGGTCTGATCATCCTTGAGGTCAATAACTCTAACGAGAGGGCGGATGTCGAGTTTTTTTACCTTGCCTTTACGCAGCCGCTCAATGAGAAACTCCCCTGAAGCGGAGAATGAGGCAATCATATCTTTCTGTTCAGCAGAAAGCGTATCCTGCATCGTTATCGTGTAATAATTGACAGTATCCTGCTCAATTTTACCGGAATGGAGTTCTATTTTGCTGATGCTTAGACCGTGCGGCAGTTTTTCATTGAGGCGCTTTACTGTGTCTGCAGTCGAATTGAGCACTTCTGGCAGATCCATGATGAAATATTCGGCAAGACTCTCTGTCCCTACAGGTAGGGCGGGGCCGAAAGAAATCTTTGGAGAGGGGTTGAAGCCCTGGGAAAAATTAGTTGTAATAGATGCTCTTTTTAATGCTCTGAACATCAGTTGAAGAATCTCAAGATGGCCAAGATAGCAGATTCGCCCCTTGCGCTGATAATGGACCATATACTTGAAATGGTTTTCCTCAGGAGTTGCAGTCATTTCAGCTGCTTTATTCTGCGGTTTAGCTGAATGGGTGGATTCAGGCTGCTGAACGATGGGTTGAATGGTGTCAAAATTACAGAGACCGCATCCCTGGCAGTCGTTATACCGGCAATCCGGAGTGTAAATCTCTTCAATGCCGTTTTTCAACTCATCGAGCAGAAATCTCTGGTCAACTCCACTGGACAGATGATGCCAGGGAAGGGTTTCGTTCAAATCTCTTTCACGCAGATAAAAATTGAGATCGAGCCCGCATTTTTCTGCAGCCGTTTCCCACCTTCTCAGGTCAAAATGATCAGACCAGGCGTCAAGTCTGGCGCCATCGCGCCATGCCGTCTCGATGAGTTTTGCAAGCCTCCTGTCTCCACGGGAGAAAACACCTTCAAGGTAACTCTGTTTCGGCGCGTGGTAGCTGAGTGTACAGCCCTTTGGCATCTGATCTTTGATACGGAAAATTCTCCGTTTACTCTCTTCAAGGCTGAGTTGGCCGTGCCACTGAAACGGCGTGTGCGGTTTAGGGACAAAGGTTCCGACACTGATTTTTATCTGCTTTTTGCCATGTCCTCCCTTAATGCCCTGGTATCTGGCTTTTCCGGCAAGTTGTGCGATCTCATCAATATCCTCATCGGTTTCAGTTGGAAGGCCGATCATGAAATAGAGTTTGATCAATTGCCAGCCAAGCGAAAATGCCTGTTCGCAGGCCTCAAGCAGATCTTCTTCAGTGATGCCCTTGTTGATTACCCGTCTCATTCTGTCGCTGCCGGCCTCAGGGGCCAGGGTAAAACCTGTTTTGCGCACCTTTCTGATTTCTTCCATAATTTCATCGGTCAGGGTTCCGACACGCATTGAAGGAAGAGCCACAGAAACAAAAGATGAAGAAAATTCATCCATCAATTGCGGCAAGACTGTGCTGAGGCAGCTGTAGTCGCCGGTTGAGAGTGAGAGCAGAGAAAGTTCGTCAAAACCTGAGTCGCCTATACCCTGGCGGGCAAGTTCCATAATCTGGGCTGGAGTGCGTTCTCGAACAGGTCTGTAAATTATTCCGGCCTGACAGAAACGGCATCCTCTGGTGCAGCCGCGCGCTATTTCAATACCCAGCCGGTCATGCACAATCTTTGCATTTGGGACAATCGGGTGCAGCAGGTGGTCGATGGCGTTCAGATCAGGAAGAACCCTTCGGGTAACCTGTTCAGGCTGGCCTTCCTGAGATACGATGCTTGAAATTGTCCCGTCTTGGTTGTATTGCGGTGCATACAACGAAGGGACATAGACACCGTCTATCCGGGCAAGGCGATTAAGCATCTGTTTTCTGCTTTCACCTGCGGCCTTTGCTTCTTTAATCGCGTTGCCGATATCAAGAATAGCTTCTTCACCATCTCCAAGCAGGATAGCATCGAGGAAGTCTGCAACGGGTTCGGGATTCATAGCGCAGGAGCCTCCGCCGAGGATAAGTGGGTGCTCTTCTGCCCTTTCACTGTTGTAAAACGGAACAGTCGCCAACTCAAGGATGGTGAGGATGTTTGTGTAGCAGAGTTCATACGGGAGGGTGAAGGCGAGAATATCAAACTCGTTAAGCGGAGTGGATGTCTCAAGTGATGTCAGGGGATGTTTCTGGTCCTTGAACAATTTTTCAACATCGACATCCGGACTGTAACAGCGTTCTGCGACAAAATCAGGCTTGGCATTAAGGATGTGATACAGTATCTGCAGTCCCTGATGGGACATTCCAATTTCATATAAGTCTGGAAAAATGAGGGCGAAACTGGTCATGCCCTGTTTCCAGTCCTTGATCGTTGAGTTGTATTCAGAGCCCAGATAACGTCCGGGTTTGGTGATGTGAGGAAGGATGTTTTTGTTTTTCATTTTATATGGTTAAGTATTGTTATTGAGCTTGGATACAGGCCGGGAACCAGTACTGATCAAAGGCAAAATAAACGGAAGAGCAGGTTGATGGCATTTTATTTGTCGTTCTTGTATATAGAACCATTCCATTTACTTGAAATCAGATGCCTTTTCAAGTAATGATGAACGGTGTATATGTTAAAAGAGGATCTCATCATTTAACTGTAAAGCTGCGAAAAAAATAGGTAACAACAATGAAGATCACCCAGGTCATACTTTTAGTTACGTTAATCATATTTAGCGCAATTATAACAGTTTCTGCCGAAGAGAAACAGTCTGCTGTTATAGAATCTATCTCTTTTGAAAGTAATGGAGCCCATGGCGAGACGGTCAATTTTAAACTCAACGGAAAGCATCTCCCTAAAATATTTGCCATAAAAGGCGAAAAGCCAAGGGTTGTCCTGGATTTTCCTGATACCAGCTATTCAGGCCCTGATTCTACTATAAAAGCTGGCGGTGATTTGGTTAAAGGAATACGAATCGGTATTCATAACGATCCGGTGTCGAAGATAAGGGTTGTTATTGATATTTCACCGGGAACGACTTTTTCCTATGACCAGAACTTTATTGGCACGGAGAATATCCTGACAGTTTCAGTTTCTTCAGCTGAAAAAGTAAAAGCTGAAGTTGACGTCCAACCTGTTAAAGAAGAAAAAATAGAGCAGAAACCGGAACAGAAAGCAGAAAAGAAAGCTGAGCAGCAGGTGGAGCAGAAGTCAGATCAACATGCGGACAAGAAAACAGAGCAGCAGGTAGAGCAGAAGCTGGATCAGACTCCAGAAAAGAAAACAGAGCCGCAGGCAGAACAGAAGTCAGACCAGATCTCGCAGGAAAAAACGACGGCAGTACCTGAGAAGAAGATTATTCTCAAACAAGAGAAGGGTAAACAGGTGTTCGCTGTTGATGAAAAAGAGGTGAAAGAAGATAAACCTGCCCCCCCTGTAGCGGAGTCTGCCGTATACCCGTCGGTGGATGAAGTGTTTGTGCCGGAGAAAAAGAAAGAGGTTCCGGAATCTGCTGAAGCGACAGAAAAAACTGAACCTGCATCTGACCAAGCGGTTGCCAGTGCTCCGGTCTTACTTGATGTCAGCTTTGACGGCACGTCAAATAAAGGGGAAATGGTCAAGTTCAGGTTGAACGAATTTTACCCTCCCGTTGTTTTCGGCATAGAGAAAGAAAATCCACGGGTAATATGTGATTTTCTTAATACTACGCTTTCTGACAAGGTTGAGTTGGAAATTGCCAGCAAAGGTGTTTATGTAGACCATATCAAGACAGAAAAACAGCACAATCCTGAGAAAGTACGGGTAATTCTTGATCTGATGCCAAATAAGAACTATGACCTCCAACAGGTTTTCTTCAAAGAAGACAACCTCTTTGTTATTATCGTCAACAGTTTCGAAAAGACAGAAGAGCCGAAAAAGTAATCAGGGGAGATAACGGATAAAGTAGTATGACGGCACCGTGAGAAGAAAGTCTTTTTCCTCTGTGGTGCTGACCGGCTGGATGTCTTGCAGATTCAGGGTGATCGAGGCCCCGAAAGAAAGCTGGTCAACGGTTATTTGTGTTGGTTGCAGACAGGCGCCGTTCGATACATAGCCATCGTAGGAAAATGCTGCCAGTATCTTTCCTTTTTTGCTCATTAGCAGTGATTTTTTAATCAGCATGCTTGATGCATCAAAGAGGTAGCTTTCTGTTATACGGTTGTTCACGGATTCCGTGTACCAGAAGCTTTCCGGATCCTTATCCTGGTAAACAGTACTTTCTGTTTTGTCAGGTAAATCAAGTTTTCCTGCCAGCCAGTTTCCCCATTGTCCTGAAATAAATTCTTCCGGGATATCATTGCGTAGCGCAAAATTAAAGGTGCTGCCGTGAGTGTATTGATTGTTTAGTACATCAACAAGCTGAAATCGTTTGCCGTTGCTTGTGATTGCAAGCATAGGTTGCCCCAATGGATTCGAGGCAATGAATTTAAAGGAGGATGGCTCTTTGACGAGAATATAGCCGGCAAATTTTTTGTCATCAAGAGCTGTATGGTAACTGACTTCGAGATTGGCATCCCATTGGCCGCTACACTCCTTTTGATTAAGACGCAACTGTTCGACCCTGTTTCTGAGACCTTCACTTTCCTCCTCTGAGAACGGGTCTCCCCATGGCTTTTGCGCACAACCCGATAAAATAAATGAACTCAGTAGAAAAAAGCCGACAGACTTTATTCGTTGTCTATGGTTACGGTGTAAGATTTTCAATTTTCTTGCGTAAGGTTTGAATGAAATCAACGTCGGTACTTGTTTTAAGTGCCTGCTTGTATGATTCGACCGCTTTTTCCAGTTCACCCTGATCTGTGTAGACATCTCCCAGATGGTCAAAGATATGGGGATCGGCATTTTCCTGCTGGCTTGCCTGAATAAGGTACTGTTCTGCGAGAATAAGGTTGCCGAGCCTGTAGTAGACCCACCCAAGGCTGTCTAGAATAAAACCGTTGTTGGGTTTCAGATTGTTGGCCTTAACGATGTAACCAAGTGCTTTTTCTAGATTACGGTTCTGATCTGCCCAGGTGTAGCCGACGAAGTTGAGTGCTTCGGCATTCTCCGGTTCAAGGACAAGAACTTTTTCCATGGTTGATATTGCCCTGTCGCTGTCATCTTGCTGTTCGAAAATAAGGGCTAATTCAAACAGGAGTTCACCATTTTCCGGATAGAGAGCGATACCATCTTCCATTATACGAATAGCATGATCTGTTTCATCTTTTAACTGATACAGCGCGGAAAGCAGGGTATAGAAAGAAGGCTTCCGATCTTCAGCGACAGCAATACGGTCGGTTAAAGCGTTTATTGCTGCATCTATCTGATCTGTAGCTCTAAAAAGCTTGGCCTGCAGATAAATGGCATTTTCAAAATCAAAGAAATCGTTTTTGATATCTTTCAGGTAATCGAGCGCTTTTTCGGGATTATCCTGAGAGTAGAGAATGGCAAGGAGAAATTTTGCCTCAGAGGCAGCCGGTGTATCAAGCAGTGTTGAAAGCAATGCGATAGCAGGCTCATTGTTCTTATGAGAAATGTAGAGCTTGCTGATGATCAGATCGATTGTATATGGCGCTTTGACAAAATCGCGCATGGCATTCAGCTGCTCGAGTGCTTTGTCTTCATCTCCAAGTTCAAGATATGCTTCCGCCAGTCCGTACTGGGCATATTCGTCATAGGGCGATGTTTTGATGTATTCTTCGTATAATTCTGACAGCTTTCTGAAATTGGCGGCACTTTTGTAAAAATTGGCAATTTCGTGAACCAGCTCCGGTGACCAGTTCAGCAGCAGGGCATCATTATAGTGGTCTTCTGCTTTCTCAAAGTTTCCGGTTTTCGCATAAAGGCGGCCAAGAGAGATGTGTGCGAAATAGAGACGGGACTTATTCTTCAATAAACGGAGAAAGAGTTTTTCAGCCTTATCATACTTTCCCTGCTGCAGATAGAATGATCCTAGTTGAAAGAGAACTTCTTCACGATCCGGGTCAATCTCAAGCACTTCATTATAGACCTGAACGGCCAGACGGTATTGTTTCAGATCCAGATAGAGCCTGGCCAGCATGAGACGAAAAGGGATCTCTGAAGGATAATTTAAAATGTGCTGTTTAAGATATTCAACAGCTTCATTGGTGCGACCGCTCTTTATCAGCAGAACTGGAATTTTTTCAAGGATGATCTGTGATTCAGCATCGCAAACGAGAGCTTTTTGATATGCCTGAAGCGCTTCTGAATAAGAACCTTCACTTTCCGCATGGGTGCCCTGAAGAAAGTAGTAGTAGGAGCATGACGTATCAATACCTTCGCGGCTCTCGAACGTGTCGCGTGCCGATTCCGTGGCCTGATTGTTATAGCAGCCTGATAGAGCCAGGGTGCTGCTGATGATAATATAGAGATAAAACCGTTTTGCTTTCATGCCGGCTCTATTTTTCTCCCTTCTCAATCATAGGCAAGACTGCGGCGCTTACCAGTTGATGAACTTCGTTAATCGAAAGTGAAGCATCTATTTTTTTTATATAATCAAATTCCATCTGATCAAAGATTTTCTTCACAGCCATAAGAGATTCTTTCTGTTCAAAATCGTTTAATGTATCCCCGCGCGAGGCTGTAATTCTCCTGATGCTCTCATCTAGTGCAAGATCAAAAAGAAGGGCAAGATCCGGTGTGGGGGCAAAACGGTTTCTTTCTAATATATCAACGGGATCAAATCCGTTGGCTCCCTGATAGGCAGCAGTAGAAAGATAGTAACGGTCGCAGAGGATGATTTTCCCTTCGGCAAGTGAAGGAGCGAGCAAGGCTGCCACATGCTCTTTTCTGTCATCGATAAAAAGCTGCAGTTCTTCTTCCTTGCTCACATTTTCACGGTTCATATAAAGACTGCGGATTTTCCGGCCATAGACACTGTTGGTCGGTTCTCTGGTTGCAACAACCTCATAGCCTTCTGCACGGAGTTTGTCCGCCAGCATTTCAATCTGGGTTGATTTGCCGGTACCGTCTATGCCTTCAAAAACTATCAGCCATCCTTTGGTCGAGTGAGTCATGGTATTGAATTATGTGTTCTGTTTCTGTCTGTTGGATATAATAGTAGAAGCCATCCTTACGGCTTCAACGAGACTGTTCTGGTCGGCAATAAATTGGCCGGCGATATCATAAGCAGTGCCGTGGTCCACAGAGGTTCTGACAATAGAAAGTCCCATTGTCACATTGACTCCGTCGCTGAAATGAAGCAGTTTGAATGGTATAAGCCCCTGATCATGATACATGCAGACTACTCCGTCAAAATCTCCACGGGAACATTTATAAAAAACGGTATCCGGCGGAAACGGGCCGTAAATATCCAATCCTTCACTCCGAGCCTGCTCTATAGCTGGTCCGATAATGGTTGTTTCCTGGTTGCCGAATATGCCGTTTTCACCGCCGTGCGGGTTGAGTGCTGCAACAGCAAGCTTAGGGCTGGCAATACCGAAATCATGGTGCAGACAGGACCAGGTCATTTTGATTGCAGAGTATATTCTTTCCCGGCTCAGGAGTGCAGGAACCTCTTCAAGTGCACAATGAATAGTAGCAAGGGTTACTTTCAGTTTCGACCCGGCCATCATCATGCCATAGTCTTTACTGGCTGTCAGGTGGGCAAGCATTTCAGTGTGGCCTGGGAAATGATAGCCGGCTTCGTTGAGACTATTTTTGGAAATGGGGCATGTGGTTATGCCCTGCAGAATCCCTTCTTTTATAAGCCGAACACCCTCAGTAATATACTGCGCCATTGCTTTGCCGGTTTCAATGGATGGGCTGCCCCATTGAAGTTTAGCAGTATCCAGTTGAGAGACTGGTATAACGGGAATGGCAGTATCGTAAGGCTTACCGTCCTCTGTCCAGCAAACGGGGTATAGAGAGGATTGCATTTCTTTACAGCACTTTTTGAGAACGCCTATATCACCAAGAACAACGATTTCCGTATTTTCAGGAAATTGTGAAGGATTTGAAAAATATTTCACTATAAGTTCAGGACCGACTGAGGCTGGACATCCCATGGTGATTCCTATTCGCTGCGGTCTTGTCATTGGGCTATCCATTTACCATTCAGTAAGGTGTGGTTGAAAAGGCATGTTTTATATGGTTGAGTTTCACAACCTGTGTGTTCTCTAATAGAATGCTTATCACATCAAATCGGACATTCTTATCAAAAAGCGAATGTTCACTGATATATACTGTGGCCAGTTTAATTATCTGGCGCTGTTTCGAAGGTGTAACAGCTTCTTCTGCCGATCCGTGCGATTCTGTGGTTCTGGTTTTTACTTCTATAAAGACCAGATCACCCTCATTTTCGGCTATTATATCAAGTTCTCCGTATTTTTTCCTGTAATTCCTGAGAATAATGGAGAAATCATTACGTTTGAGATAATCAGAGGCAATATCTTCACCCCGTTGACCGATATCTTTAGTCGTTTTAAACAAACTGCTTTACCCCGCTAAACGTTTTTCGGTGGTAAGGACAGGGACCGAAATCACGGATGGCCTGTTTATGTTCTTTTGTCGGATACCCCTGATTTTGTTTGAAATTATAATGGGGGTAATGAGGATGAAGGTCGGCCATGAAGGCATCTCTGGCTTCTTTTGCCACAATAGAGGCCGCGGCGATTGAAGCACTCCGGCTGTCTCCTTTTATAAGTGCCGTTTGGGCAATGTCAAAAGGAACTTCGAATTTTCCGTCGACAAGAAGATAATCAGGTCCGGTATTTTTGTTGATTAACTGCTCAATGGACAGTCTCATCGCAAGGAGTGAAGCTTGAAGAATGTTGATTTCATCGATTTTTGTGTGGTCAACGAAAGCAACACCGATATGAGCATCGAGTGTATGAAGATATTCAAGAGCTTTCAGCCGTTTGGCATGAGAAAGCTTTTTGGAATCGTTGAAAAGAGAAACATCACAATCTTGTGGTAAGATAACTGCCGCTGCGACGACAGGTCCGGCGAGTGGTCCACGACCGACCTCATCGGTGCCGGCAACGCGGGCTAGTCCGTGACTCCATAAAGATCGCTCAAACTGGAGTATGTCGTCTATAGAACTGCTGCTGGATGGAGTGAAAAGCTGTAACACAGCCTGAAAATAAAACAAGCGCTGTCGCAGAGTGACAGCGCTTGTTAAAGTCAAGCTTAGTTGTTGAGACTGCGCTCGCGAATTCTTGCAGCTTTGCCGCGAAGATCTCTGAGGTAGAACAGACGGGAACGTCTGACACGTCCTCTGCTGACAATCTCAATTTTTTCAATACGAGGATTGTGAAGAGAGAAGGTTTTCTCTACGCCGACACCGTGGGAAACTTTTCTTACAGTGTAGGTAGCGTTCATTTCACCGCGCTTGCGCTTGATGACAACGCCCTGGAAAATCTGTACACGCTCTTTGGATCCCTCGATAATGCGGATGTGAACTTTAACATTGTCACCCGGGCGAAAATCCGGATGATCCATTCTCATTTGTTCTGCGTCGATTCTTTCAATTATATTGCTCATAACGTCTTCTTCCGGTTGAAGTGGTTAGTTAAATCTGATTTCGGTCTACCTTATACAGCATTTATTCTCTGACGCCAAGTAATCTATCTAAAATAATAGAAACTGCTGATCGTACAGAGAGGTGGTTGTACTCTGTCCTTCCCTTTATCGGTGGAAGGTTAATATCAGCCATTGCCATAATCTCTGGTGCAAGGCCATGGGCCGTGCCAAAGAGAAGAAGCAGAGGCTGACCTTCTTCTATTAATTTTCTACAGTCATTGAAACCAAGAGACCTAGCCTGCTGCATGGCACTTGTCGTAACCAGCTGCGGCCGCTGACCTCTAGTTTCAGTAAGCTGTTTGATGGTATCTTCAATGGAACTGCTAAGAGATACCATGTCAAGAGCACGCTTGCGGGAAGGGTTGTAGGTTGCCCCGTATCCTTTCTGCCAGTGTGCAGTTATTTCTTCGACCAGACTGTGCTGATCTGCATAGGGAGTGACGATAAAATAATTATCGACTCCATATGTCGTAGCGGCTCTGGCGATATCATGTATATCAAGATTGGTAACCGCAGAACCGATGGTTTCACCCAGTTTATTGATGACCGGGTAGTGAATGAGAGCGATGTCCACCCTGATCTGCAAGTTACTGCTCATTAGTATAATGCTCGTTTTGTACTGCTACAATTATATCATAAAGATTATCGAGTTGAACAGGCTGTATTGAAAACCCGGGAGATTTCTCCACAACAACTCTTAATCTGTTTATCAAATTCAGCGACCGGTATTAGATATCGGTCAATTCATCATCCCCCGAATTTATTTCAAGCAGGCCGGGGGGAGGTGTTATGACAACCCCTTCTTTGTTTATTTCTGCTATAAATTCTTTAGTTACGGGAATCAGATATTCCTGGTCACCGTCTGTGATACTGAGTACGTCCTGGGCGCCGTTGGAGAAAATCGAATCGATTGTTCCAACAATCTCTCCGGTCGCAAGCTTTACATTGAGGCCGATAAGGTCATCATAGTAAAACTGATCACTGTCAGTTGGCGGCAGACTTTCTTTCTCAATGAGAACTGAAAGACCGTTCAGCTTCTCCGCCTGCTCCCGGGTAACAACTCCCTGGAGACTGACTATTGCATTGTTTTTCTGCACTCTGCAGTTTTCAATCGCTAACGGGACAGATAACTGTCCGTCTCTTGTCGCAAAAACAAGAGCCTGGTAGCTTTCGATGTTTTGCGGTTGTGCAGAATAAGAACAGATTTTAATCTGTCCTTTTAAGCCATGAACTTTGGCGACCTTCCCGATCAGAAGATATTTATCTTTCGGGAAGGTGAATTCATCAGACATCAGTTAAAAATCTTACTCAACAATATCGAGCCTTGATTTTTTGTCGGTCTTTGACGCCGTAGCTGCGAGAAGAGAGCGCATAGCACGCGCCGTTCTTCCCTGTTTCCCTATCACCTTGCCCAGGTCTTCCTGAGCAACGGACAGTTCTACCGTAACGGTATCATCCTCTTCAGTGGTTGTGGTTCTGACCTGGTCAGGAGAGTCCACAAGCGACGTGGCGATATAGGTTACCAGCTGTTCCATGACGATTATTTTGCTACAGCTTTCGGAAGAATGCTCTTTACGGTAGTGGTAGGAAGAGCACCTTTGCCGATCCAGTGAGCAAGTTTTTCCTGATCTACAATAACCTCAGCAGGTTGTTTTATAGGATCGTAGGTTCCGACTATATCAAGGAATTTTCCATCACGTGGAGATTCGCTGTCAGCAACAATTATGCGATAGAAAGGCTTCTTTTTTCTGCCGAGTCTGGTTAAACGAATACGTACAGCCATTCTGGGTTTATCCTCCAGTATTTTTTATTTGGGTTTGTCCCAAGTTGTAATGGCTTTCCAAAAAAGGAAGACCATGTATTATTATCTCATACCTTTTGGTTTTTTTCTACGTTTTACGCCGGTAAGTGCTCCCGGCTTGCCACGCATATGCTTCATCATTTTCAACATGGCAGAATAACTTTTTAAGACACGATTGACATCTGTCAGGGTGGTTCCTGAACCTTTAGCAATACGTTCTCGTCTGCTGTTGTTGATGATTTTATGGTTGTGCCGTTCTTTTTTTGTCATAGAACGGATGATAGCTTCTGTTTTAGCAAGCTCTTTTTCATCCGGCTTAGGCACGTCTTTCAACTGTTTGAGCTTGTTCATGCCGGGGACCATCGAAAGAATCTGATCCAGAGATCCCATTTTTTTGATCTGTTGAATCTGATCGAGGAAGTCCTCAAGTGTGAACTGGCTTTTTTTCAGCTTTTGAGCAAGTTGGTCGGCTTTCTTCTTGTCGACTACCGCTTCAGCTTTCTCAATAAGGGTAAGAACGTCACCCATACCAAGAATTCTTGATGCAACACGGTCTGGATGGAAGATTTCAAGAGCATCCAGTCCCTCTCCGACACCGACGAATTTAATTGGTTTGCCCGTAACGGTTTTGATGGACAGTGCAGCGCCGCCTCTGGCGTCACCTTCCATCTTGGTCAGGACAATACCTGAAATTTCAAGATCATGATTAAACTTTTCTGCAACGGTAACGGCATCCTGACCGGTCATGGAGTCCGCAACGAAGAGAACTTCAGAAAGCGGAACCGCAGCCTGGATATTTTTGAGCTCGCCCATGAGCGACTCGTCTACATGCAGACGACCGGCGGTATCAAAAATCAGCGTGTCGTAACCCTTGATTTTTGCTTCCTCAAGGGCGGTGGTGCAGATTTCTACCGGATTCATTGCGGTGGTTGATGCAAACACCGGTATGGAAAGTTTTTCACCAAGAACTGTCAGCTGTTCGATGGCCGCAGGACGGTAGATGTCAGCAGGAACAAGAAAAGGTTTTCTGCCCTTTTTCTTGAACATGGCAGCAAGCTTACCTGATGTGGTTGTTTTACCACTACCCTGAAGACCGGCCATCATAATGGTTACCGGCTGTCTGCCATCCAGTCGTATTTCCTGAGTATCGCCACCGAGAAGCTGAACAAGCTCTTCATGAACTATCTTGATTACCTGCTGACCCGGTGAAAGGCTTTTTGAAACTTCCTGGCCGACAGCTTTTTCTGTTACTGTGGCGACAAAGTTTTTGGCGACGGTAAAATTGACATCAGCTTCAAGCAGTGCCATGCGAACTTCACGCATCGCATCCTTGATATTTTCCTCAGTCAGTTTTCCGTGGCCACGAAGTTTTTTGAAAACTCCTTCCAGGCGGTCTGTTAAATTTTCAAACATATCAGCAGAGTGATAGAAATTACTAAATATATGTTATTATTTGCCATTAAGGCAAAATCATTTGGTTTGCCTGTTGCCGATTCCCTCTAAAAAAGGGTCGGAAAAAGCGATTAACAAAAACAAAAGAGAAGAAAAATACTTCGAAAATCCGCGAATGTCAAGCAGGGAACGTGTCAAAGTATAAAAAATGGGTTTACTTAATTTCTCTTGTCCTGAATCCATAAAGTGGCAGGTAAATCAGAATTGAAGGCCAGATAAACAGGATCAGAGCAAACCAGATATATTTAGAGGTTGGGTTTGTAAAATTTCGGAAATAGATATCCTTGAACACAACAAACATCAAACCAATGTTAACAACGAATGCCATTGCAGTTAGAATAAGCAAGGTTGAGAGTTCGCGTGCCTGGGGAACCAAAAAAAGAACAGTAAAAAAGGCAATGGCCATAATCACTGCAAAAACGGAATATATTTTTTCAAGATTGCTCATTCATTCACCTGAAAGTTGAGGACAGTTTCGTTAAAAAGAGCAACAGGATAACCGTTTATACAGAATTTTCAAGTTGTCTGAGTGGTTGACGGCAATAGTACCTGGCAGGAAGTTGAAAAATAAACCGGAAAAACAGGCGCCCTGAAAAACAGGGTGGTGAAGATTAGATGCGATCATAAAAATAAAACAAGCGTCTATTCGGAGCTTCTTTCCTTGGCAAGCTGCTCGGGTGACATCGTCCAGAACGGAGTTCCATCACTTGTCAACCGGACCTTAAATTCAAAATGGTCACCTTTTTTTACCTTGGCAGCTATAAAGACGAATTCATCACCAATCTCTGCCCAGCATCCTTTTACTTTTATTTTGGAGCCTTTCTTTAACCCGGTTTCCTTGGCTGTAGCAAAAGCCTCGGGACAAAGATGAACAAGTGTCTCATCGCCGTCTTCATCCAGTATAAATGCTGTTCCTGAAGACATTCCGGGAAGAGGTGTTACTGTGACAAAATCCTTGATAACTCCTTTAATCTGATCCTGATCTTTTGAATTGTAGAGCTTGTTATACTCTGAGCCCTGTTCCCAGCCGGCATATCCCTGTTCCGCTGCAAAAGCGGTTGTGGATAAAAGAACAAATATAAGAGGAATGAGTGTGAGAATTTTGTTCAGGCTGTTCATAAAACTCCTTCTGTTCAGACAAAAATAGCAGAACCTGTTGTAGCGCCATTTTGTACTCTTCTGAGAAAATAATACAGACAGCACGTCTTGCAAATCATGATCTAAAACTCTATCAGAAACTCTTTGAGAAAACCTTTGCGCCAGCCGTTGTACAGTTTGCCTGATTTCAGTTTGTCCTGATTGTGAATGTTTTTGACAAAATACTTCATGTCTGCAACGGAGCCGACCAGTGCGGGGTCGATTCCTTTGGTGTCACTCTTCAGTTTGATCATTTTTGACAGCTTTTCGAGGTCATCGCGATTTTTTGCTGTAAGCTTTGGTGATTTCAGGCTCTCAGGGAGTTCGCGTTGAGGGCACTCAAGTCCTTTAACGACGGCATCGAGTATCTCTTTGACGTATTTTTTTCCAGCCTTTTTGGATATTGTTGATTCATTGAGAATGTCGTCTTCTGTTTTTAAGAGATCACGGGCAATTGTGGTGAGGACAAGGTCGGGAACTATATGGCCACGGGGTTTGTCCGCTTTTCTGGCACGTTTTTCACGCCATGCGGCCAGCTCTCTTAAGACAGCTAGGCTGCGTTTATTGAGAGAGCCGGCGCCTTTAACCTTTGTGTAGCGCAATTCGTCCTCAAGCCAGTGATAACCTGGGGCGGTAATGAAATTCTTCATCTCTTCTTTGAGGAAGGTAAGCACTTCCGGGCTGTAAACCTGAGAGAGAAGAACGACGCGCGCAGCACGAAGGTATCTGACATCGTCTGCTGCATAGGCGACCTGTTCGTCACTCAGCGGTCTCTGCAACCAGTTTGTGCGTGTCTCGCTTTTGGCAAGGTTGATATCAAGCAGTTCTTCAATGAGAGCGGCGAGCGACATGGTGCTGGAAAGACCACAGAATCCGGCTGCTATCTTGGTGTCAAAAATGTTTCTTGGAGTAACGCCGGTGACTCTCTGGAGGATTGCCAGATCCTGAGGCGCATCATGCAGGATTTTAGTGATCTCTTTGTTTTCTAATAATTTGCCCAACGGAGAAAGGTCAGTAATGGACGTGGGATCGACGAGGTAGCATTCATCGTTTGATAACGCAAGTTGGATGAGTCCTAGCTGCGGGTAATATGATCGCTCCCATATGAATTCAGTGTCAAGCGCCACGCTGTCTTTCTGCATGGCTTGATCCACCAGTGATTTGAGTTCGTCGTTTGTGGTTATCATGGTCTTGTCTGCCTGATAATATATTAATATGTGAAGATAAGGTCTTGTCGGTAAGAAAAATCTATAATAAATGGATTGATGAAAAAAAAACAAGCGGAAATTACAGCGGCAAAGCCTTTACGGCCCATTGTTTGGAATGCTGAAATGAGAGCCTGCTAAAGACTGTTTTTCTTGGAAGAGTATGTTATTGCAGAAGAGAATAGTATTGCGCGACCTAATTAAAACGGAACGTGATCTATCGTTGACAAGGGTGTAGAGTATCATTATCATACTCAGCAAAAGTGGTCTAATCCGTTATATCTACTATGTTTATCGTGTCTGGCGAGAGTTGGGGGCGAATAATATTTACTATGGCATTCAAAGCTCTTCAGACTCTTGGTGACAGCACCATTTACACTGTACGCGACCTGGGACGCATGGCAGTTTTTCTTTACCATGGACTGGTGGGTGTCTTTAAACGTCCGTTCAGAGGGTATGAGCTGCTTCGTCAGATTAAATTTATCGGCGCAGGTTCGCTCGTTGTTATTTTCTGTGTTTCTGCTTCAACCGGCATGGTTCTCGGTTTGCAGGGATACTATTCGCTGCATAAGTTCGGTGCAGAAGGCACGCTGGGGTCGGTTGTATCTCTTACGCTTATTATGGAACTCGGTCCCGTCCTGACAGCCCTTATGGTTGCAGGTCGAGCCGGTTCAGCGATGTGTGCGGAACTTGGAATTATGCGCATTTCAGAGCAGATTGATGCCCTGGAGTGTATGGCTGTGGATCCGTTTCGTTTCTTGATCAGTCCCAAGTTTCTCGCTGCTGTTTTTGTCGTTCCGCTTCTTACTGCTCTCTTTGATGTGATCGGGATTTTTGGCGGTTACATCGCTGGAGTGAAACTGATGGGAGTCAGCAGCGGCAGCTATCTTCAGGGGATGATGAGCAGCGTTACGAATCATGATCTTCAGCTCGGCTTTGTCAAGTCTGTCGTTTTCGGACTGCTGTTGGTCTGGATATGTACAGGGCGCGGATACTTTGTCCGTGAAATAAGAGGTGCAGGGTTTGGTGCTGAAAGTGTAAGTCGGGTTACCACTCAGGCGGTGGTTATGACTTCTATTGCTGTTTTGGTTTTTGATTATCTCATTACGGCGGTGATGTTATGAACCCGATTGTAGAATTTAAGAATGTCAGCAAGGCTTTTGTCGGCAGAAACGGCGGGGTTCAGAAAGTCCTTGATTCCGTAAGCTTTACTATTGCACCCGGCTGTACCACTGTTATAGCAGGAGGGAGCGGGCAGGGGAAAAGCGTGACACTTAAACTCATGCTTCGACTGCTGCAGCCGGATGAAGGAGTCATAACTGTTGACGGGCAGGATATCAATTCCATCGGCAGTAAAAAACTTGCTGATGTACGCACCAAGTTCGGGGTGTTGTTTCAGGGCGCAGCTCTGTTTGACTCTATGCCTGTCTATGACAATGTTGCCCTCCCGCTCAGGGAACGCACCAAGATGACAGAGCAGGAGATTCGTGCTCAGGTGAGTGAGACGCTTGAAAAGCTGGAACTGCTCGGTCATGAAGAAAAATTCCCGGCCCAGCTGTCAGGCGGTATGCAGAAGAGAGTGGGGCTTGCAAGAGCTCTTCAGCTCAAACCCGAGATTATGCTGTTCGATGAGCCGACAACAGGACTTGATCCGGTAATGACCGACGAAATATACAGGCTGTTTGCCAGAACACAAAAAAATATAGGATATGCGTCAGTGATTGTCAGTCACGATATCCCCAAGGTTTTTAATCTGGCTGATCAGGTGATTGTTCTTGATGGCGGCAAGATTGATGTGTTTGCCAATCCGGAAGAAATTCAGTGGTCTGAAAAAAAACATATTCAGGAATTTGTTCGAACCACCATGGGTGAAATCTATCAAAGTTGTAACACGGAAGGACGATGAAAGAGAAAAATGTAGAGATAATAGTGGGGCTTTTTGTTCTGGCCGGATTTTTTGCTTTTGCCTATCTGGCGCTTAATCTTGGTGAAGTTTCTCTGTTCAAAAAAAGTTCCACCTACGAAGTAAATGCAGAATTCAGCAGTGTTTCAGGAATTAAGAAAGGGGCTTCTGTCCAGATTGCCGGTGTGGTGGTTGGAGATGTGGATAAAATATGGCTTAAGGATGACTTTGCTTATCTTGCTCTTAGAATAGATAATAATGTAAAGCTTCCTGCCGACTCCATGGCCTCGGTGAAGTCGCAGGGAATTATCGGTGACAAGTTTATTATGCTGAGTCCTGGTTCTGACGAGGAACTGCTTAAAGACGGTGATCTGATTGTCGACACAGAGTCTGCTATTGATATCGAATCCCTTATAAGCAAGTTCGCTTTCGGGAGCGCTAAATAATATGAGAAGAAATGGGTTGTTGCTGAAGTTCTTTCTATGTTTTGCAGTTTTTCAGCTGCATTTTGGGACTGTTTACGCGTCGGAAGGCAATTCAGATTTTGACTTGCTGGATGATGACTTCTATCAGGATGACTCTCAAGCAGATCAGGATCAAATTGTTTATGAAATTTATGATCCTTTAGAGCCTCTTAATCGTGTGTTCTTCAAGGTTAATGATAAACTTTATTATTGGGTGGTTAGACCTGTTAAAAAAGGTTATACGGCTGTTTTGCCATACGATGTCAGGTATATTTTCGGGAACTTTTTCCGCAATATTGCAGCTCCAGTCCGTCTGGTGAATAATCTTCTGCAGGGTGATTTTAAAGATGCCGGGATCGTGCTTTATCGATTTGTCATTAACACAACGATGGGTGTCTGGGGTTTTGGCGACCCTGCAGAAAGAGAGTTCGGTATTGCTCCCAGACCGGCAGATTTCGGGCAAACCCTTGGTAAATGGGGAATAGGAGAAGGGGTCTATATCTATTGGCCTATTATAGGTCCGTCAAATATACGTGATACCGTTGGAATACTTGGCGACGGTTATGCTCATCCAATCTATTTTTCCGGACAGGGGCTGGCCGAAAACACTGTATACTACCTGGAAACCAAAGTGAATGATATGTCGTTGCAGGAAAATGATCTGTATGATGAAATGAAACGCATCTCGATCGATCCTTATGTTGCAATAAGACAGGCCTATTATGATTACCGGCGCGGTATGCTGGAAGATAAAAAAAGAAAATAACCTGCTGTAAATACAATAGAGGCATTCAAATGAGATCTTATCAAAATAAAATGGTAGCTGCTGTTCTCGTCGGCTTTATGCTGTTCTTTCTTCCATTTTCTCTCTCTGCCAATACCGGCACTGCAACCGAGCAGTTGAAACCGATTTTGGATAAACTTGTTGCTATTCTTTCCGATCCTGCATTGAAAGGGGATGAAAACAAAACTGCCAGACGGGAAAAAATCATGGATAGCGTCAAAGAGGGATTCGATTTCAGGGAGATGTCAAGAAAGGTTCTTGGCAAAACCTGGAATGATATTTCCGAAGAGCAACGCGACCAGTTTACCGAGCTTATGACGAAGCTACTGGAGAACGTTTATATAGGAAAGTTGGAGTCGTATACAGGGCAGGCTATAACCTTTACAGGAGAGAGAGTCAAAGGGGACCGCGCTCAGGTGACTACAACGATAATCCATGAAGGAGCGGAACTTCCAATCCATTATATATTGTATGATAAACAGGGAAAATGGATGGTTTATGATATTAATATTGAAGGTGTCAGTCTTGTAAGAAACTATATGGAGCAGTTCAAGTCCATTCTTCGTACTGAGAAATTTGAAGGACTGGTTAAAGTGATCGAAGATAAAAATCGCTCTTTTGAGGAAAACGGTACAGAAGGTTGAGATGGAGAAGTGTTCTGATATAAATGGTTCTCTGTTTAATTACCTCTCTTCTTCAGAGAAAGATGCCGTTATGGCAAGGCTAGTTAAAAAAAGTCTTCAACAGGGTGACAGTCTTTTTCAGATTGGAGATTCTGCAACCGGAATTTTTTACGTGGTTTCAGGTCAGTTTGCGGTGAAAAAATATACCGGTTTTGAAGATAAGATGCAGGTCGTTGCCCTTCTCGGGGCAGGTGCGGTGATAGGGGAAGGTTCTATTACAGAAGGGCATTCCCGCACAGCAACGATTGTTGCTGTTGAAGGCAGTGAAGTCTTCGAATTATCGCAGAAGGAGTATGCTGCTATTAAAACTGATTTTCCTGAAATCGCTTTAAAGATGCTTGAGCATAATATTAAAATCAGCGGGCTTCGTCTTGAGGCCTGTACGACAAGATTAGCCCATATTCTCTGATTCATCCTTTTGATATCTGTTCGGTGCCTTTTCTACGCTGGTTACGCCTTTGATTGCTTTATTAATTTGCAGGTACAATTTTGTTACGGCAAATTTTTTTGTGGCTATATTGATAGAAATTGATTATTTTCTATTTTTTTGTCTCCCTTTGAGACATGGTGCGTGAAGAATAATGAAACTAGACCTTGTTGCAATCCCTGTAACACCTCGCAAAATAGTTGTTTCTGACTTCTCATGGCTGCCGAAAGCAGACGATATCTTGATATCGCAGGCCAAGGCTGTTTTAACCGTGGTAAAAGACGGGGATATGAAAGTAGTTGTCAACGGGAACTTGCAGTTTGTAGCTGAGTTTTCCTGCGACAGATGTGGTGAACGGTTCAGCTCAGATGTTGATGTTGAGTTCACCTATTTTTTTAAACATGGAGTTGATGCCCGTTTTCAGGAAGAAGAAGTTGAACTGAATGAAGAGGACATTGATACGGTATATTTAGAAGAGCCGTCCATAGACATACACGACATTCTGCTGGATCAATATTTTCTGGGTATCCCGGAAAGCAGATTGTGTCGTCAGGATTGCCAAGGACTGTGTCATCGTTGTGGTGAACGGCAGTCTGAAGAAGGATGCAAATGTGAGCCGGATATGTCTGACTCGCCGTTTGCAATTCTGGCAAAGCTGAAAAAGTAGTCTACAGGAAGCGGCAACTATATTGGAGGATATTATGGCACTGCCCAAAAGAAGACATTCCAAATCAAGAACAAGAAAAAGACGTGCTCATGATGCTATTCAGGCACCAGGCCTTTCTACCTGTGCAAACTGTGGAGAGCCAAAACAACCTCATCGCATCTGCGGTAGCTGCGGTACCTACAAAGGACGCACTGTATTCGCTATTGATACAGAAATCGAATAAGGGGTGATTTGTGAAAATTGCCCTGGATGCCATGGGGGGAGACCATGGGCCGGAGGAATTGATTGCCGGGGCATTACTTGCCGTAGAAAGGGCAAACGTCTCCGTGTGCCTGGTCGGCGATGAAGCTCTCCTTAAGAATCATCTTGCAAATTTGCATCCTAAAGATGATGTAGCTTCTCGAATCCAAATTGTACATGCATCTCAGGTAGTTGAGATGCATGATCATCCTGTAGATGCAATCAGAAAGAAGCGCGATTCGTCCATCATGGTTGCCTTTGATCTTCACAAAAAAGGTGAGGTTGAAGCAGTCGTGAGTGCTGGAAATTCCGGTGCAACTCTTGCAGCCGGAGTTCGTAATCTTGGAAGATTAGCCGGGATATCCCGACCTGGTATTGCTTCAATTTTCCCAACTTTGAAAAAACCGGTAGTAATGATGGATGTCGGCGCAAATGTTGACTGCCGGGCTGTCCATCTCTATCAGTTTGCCATCATGGCATCGGCATTCTCAAGGATGTTCACCAGTGACAAACCTCGTGTCGGTCTGTTGAGCAACGGTGAAGAAACCGGCAAGGGCAATATCCTTGTGAAAGAGACCTATACTCTGCTGCAAAATTCCAACCTTAACTTTATCGGTAATGTCGAAGGCCGTGATGTCTTTCAGGGGGAAGTCGATGTTATTGTATGTGACGGTTTTGTCGGTAACATATGCCTCAAAATAAGTGAAGGCCTTGCAGAAGCTTCAATGAAAATGCTTCGCGACGAAATAGTCAAATCCTTGCCGGCAAAAATCGGCTACCTCTTTGCGTTGCCAGCATTCAGACGTTTCAAAAAACGCGTATCATATGATGAATATGGCGGGGCTCCGCTATTGGGAATGGATGGTATCGGCATCGTCAGTCATGGCAAGTCAAACGCCAGAGCTATCATGAACGCTATTCTTGAAGCGAAACAGATGAAAGACCTCCGGGTCAATGAACGTATTGTGGCAGGAATTGCTGCAAGTACTGAAGTAAATGGAATCAAGGAATAATGGGAACCATCGTTTTAGGAACAGGGTCCTGTCTGCCTGAAAAAAGACTCACCAATGACGACCTTGAGAAAATGGTCGATACCAACGATGAGTGGATTGCAACCAGAACAGGAATCAAAGAACGTCGAATCGCCGGGAAGGGCGAAGAGGCGTACATCCTGGCAACCAGAGCTGCTGAAAAGGCTTTGGCGCAGGCAGGAATTTCCGCGCAGGACATAGACATTATCGTTGTCGCGACCATCAGTAGTCACATGATAATGCCGTCGTGTGCGTGTTTTGTCCAGAAAGAGCTTGGTGCAGCCAATGCTTTTGCCTATGACATCAATGCGGCCTGCTCTGGTTTCCTGTATGCCTTTGATCTGGCTGACCAGTATGTCAAAGCTGACCATAATAAAAAAGTGCTTGTTATCGGTGCGGAGACACTTTCAGCACGCGTCAATTGGGAAGACAGAAATACCTGTATTCTTTTTGGCGATGGTGCCGGGGCTGCTGTATTGGCCTACAGTGATTCTGATCGGGGTATTATGGCGTCAAATCTTCAATCTGACGGCAGCTTATGGAATCTGCTTTACATGCATGGCCCGCAATCAACCAACAAAGATCTGCAGGATAAGAATAACCACGGGTCTCATATCCTGATGGAAGGTCGAGAAGTATTTAAATATGCAGTGAAAGCGATGGAAGGTTCTGTTCGTGACGTCCTTGAGCGTGCTGCTGTCGATGTTAAAGACATCAAGCTGGTCATTCCGCATCAGGCTAACATCCGGATTTTAAATAAACTTCTTGAACGGTTGCAGGTAGATGAAGAGGCTGTCTTTATTAATGTGCAAAAGTATGGTAATACATCGGCTGCTTCAATTCCGATAGCACTTGATGAAGCGTTTCAGGCCGGGAAAATTTCTAAAGGTGATATGGTATTATTTTGTTCCTTTGGTGGCGGGTTCACTTGGGGAGCATCTTTAATTACGTGGTAAATGGAGAGGGAGAGAAATGGATTATTTTTTATCTGAAGAACAACAGATGATCGTTGATGTTGCTGCACAGATTGCTGACGAGAAGATTATGCCGGTACGTGCTGAACTAGACGAAAAACACGAGTTTCCGCGTGCTATTCTGGAAGAGATGGCTCAGGCTGATCTTTTTGGTATTCCGATCCCTGAAGAGTATGGCGGGTTCGGTGGTTCTACTTTTGAAATCACCATTGCGCTTGAGCAGATCGGTCGTGCCTGTATCGGTGTAGGTACTGCCTTTGCTGCAAACTTTCTTGGTGCCTATCCTATTATTATAGGCGGTTCTGAGGAGTTAAAACAGAAATACCTTCCATCTATTGCAGCCGGTAAAAAATACGCAGCTTTCGGTCTCACAGAGGCCAATGCTGGTTCTGATGCGTCAGGTATACAAACCACTGCCGTTCTCGATGGGGATGAATGGGTTATTAACGGAACAAAACAGTGGATTACCAATGGCGGTGAAGCTGATATCTACACCGTTATCGCTATGACCGATAAGAAAAAAGGGGCTAGGGGTGCTTCCATGTTTGTTTTGGAGAAAGGTGACCCTGGATTTTCATTCGGTCCGAAAGAGAAAAAAATGGGCATCAGAGCATCATCAACCACTGAGCTGATTTTTAAAGATTGCCGTATTCCTAAAGACAGAATTATCGGTCGTCAAGGAACGGGTTTTATCACCGTCATGAAAACTCTTGACTCTTCCCGACCAGGTATTGCAGCCCTTGGTGTCGGTCTTGCTCAGGGGGCGCTGGATGAGGCGGTTAAATATGCCAAGCAACGTGTACAGTTCGGCAAACCGATCATTTCATACCAGGCAGTACAGCACATGCTGGCTGATATGGCAATAGGTGTTGAATCCGCGAGAGCATTACTCTATCAGTGTGCAAGATATATTGCCGCGAATCCTAAGGACATGTCCAAGGCATCTTCGATGTGTAAAGTATATGCAACAGATGTAGCCATGAAGGTTGCAACAGATGCTGTACAGGTGCTTGGCGGTTACGGCTATATGAGTGAGTACCCGGTTGAAAAGATGATGCGTGATGCAAAAATCCTCCAGATCTATGAAGGAACCAACCAGATTCAGAGGAACGTTATCGGACAGGAGCTGAATAGGGAATACTCCAGATAAAATTCCAGATACTTTCTATTTCGGCTGAATTAACTATCACAATAAGGGTCCTCTATGAAAATTATTGTATGTGTTAAACAGGTACCAGATGCAAAGGATGTGAAGCTTGATCCAAAGACTAATACACTCTCTCGGGAAGGAGTAGAGTCTATTATGAATCCTTTTGATCAGCATGCACTTGAAGAAGCTGTCAGAATCAAAGAAGCACAGGGTGGTGAGGTTACTGTAATTACTATGGGACCTCCACAGGCTGAGGCTGTTCTGCGGGACGCTGTTGCTTGCGGTGCAGATAATGCTGTTTTGATCTCCGACCGGGCTTTTGCCGGCTCTGATACCTGGGCCACTTCATACACTTTGGGGAGAGCAGTGAAAAAACTCGGCGAGTTTGATCTCGTGCTCTGTGGAAAACAGGCCATTGACGGTGATACTGCCCAGGTGGGTCCTGGGCTTGCTACTAGACTTGGTATTCCTTTTGTTACCTGTGTTCAGAAAATAAGGGAAACAGACGGCAATACAGTGATTGTTGAGAGGATGATGGATGACGGCTACGATGTTGTCAAAGCTTCACTTCCACTTCTGCTCACGGTAGTAAAAGATATCAATGAGCCTCGTGTTCCGAGCCTTAAAGGGAAGATGAAAGCAAAAAAGGCCAACATTACCATGCTTTCCGCCGCAGATCTAGAAGCAGAGGCTACATGCATAGGTCTGCCAGGATCGCCAACTCAGGTTGTTAATGTGTTTCCGCCGGAACCGCGTGGAAACAAGGAGATTTTTACCGGATCAGTTGATGAACAGGTGGATAAACTGGTCGCTAAACTGACTCCATACCTTTAACAGACGCTGGGGGGCGAAACTATGATAAATATTGATAAAGATTTATGCATCGGTTGCGGAATATGTGAAAGCCAGTGTCCTTTCAGTGCCATTTCAATGGTTGACGGCAAGGCAAAGGCTGGTGACAACTGTACGCTCTGTGGAACGTGTATAGAACATTGTGAACAGGGTGCTATTTCAATGCCTGATCTTACCAAAGCCGTTCAGGCTGATTTTGGCAGTTGGCAGGGTATATTTGTCTATGCTGAATTCAGAAAAGGAGTTCTTGCAGGGGTTTCTCTTGAACTGCTTGGAATTGGAAGAAAGCTTGCCGATAAAAAAGGTGTAAAACTTTCTGCTGTCCTCATTGGCTCAAATACCGGTGATACCGATAAGCTGCTCATTCAGCATGGAGCAGATGTTGTGTACAAGGCAGATCATCCTTCCCTGAAGAATTTTTGTGAAGACAGCTATGCTGCAGTTTTGGGCGATCTTGTAAAAGAGCACAAACCTGAAATTGTTCTTGCTGGAGCAAGCGCCATTGGAAGATCATTTATTCCTGCCGTTGCAACCAAACTCCATGCCGGACTGACTGCGGACTGCACCGGCCTTGAAATTCGTGAGAGTGATGGAGCCTTGCTGCAAACAAGACCGGCTTTTGGCGGCAATATCATGGCAACCATTGTATGTGAAAACCACCGTCCTCAGATGGCTACTGTTCGTTCCAAGGTCATGAAAGCTCTTGAGCCGGATGTACACAGAACAGGTGATATTATTCTTGTTGAACCGGCTGTATCTGCTTTAACCTCAAAAATTGAGGTTCTCGAATCAGTAGAATCCGAAGGGCTGAAGGTGAATATTCAGGAAGCTGATATTCTTGTTTCCGGTGGACGTGGACTTGAGAGCGCAAAAGGGTTTGAACTTATCAGGCAGCTGGCCGACAAACTTGGTGCCGAGGTTTCAGCCTCCCGTGCTGTAGTTGATGCTGGTTGGATTGCGTATCCACATCAGGTTGGTCAGACTGGCAAAACAGTTGCACCAAAATTGTATATCGCCGTTGGGATATCAGGTGCGATTCAGCATGTTGCCGGTATGCAGTCAGCTGATATTATCGTTGCAATAAACCGGGATGCAGATGCTCCGATTTTCGATGTTGCTGATTTTGGTATTGTAGGCGATTTGTTTGAAGTGCTGCCTAAATTAATCGAAAAACTCGATCAGAGGTAAAAATATGAGTCTTGAAGGAAAGGTTGCTCTTGTGACAGGAGGCAGTCGCGGTATCGGTCGTGCTATTTGTCTAAGACTGTCAAAAATGGGTGCAAAGGTTTATGTAAACTATGTCAGTCGTCCAGAGGCTGCCGAAGAAACAAAAAAACTCATTGAAGAACAGGGCGGTACGGCAGAAATCATTGCCTTTGATGTCGCTGACACAGATGCTGTCCAGGCCGCATTAAAAGAGATCGGGTCTGTAGATATTCTTGTCAATAATGCAGGCATTACCCGTGATGGTCTTATGGCCCGGATGAAAGAGTCGGACTGGGATGATGTAATGAACACCAATCTCAAAGGTGCCTTCACCTGTGCTAAGGCGGCTGCTCGGTCCATGATGAAAAATCGTTGGGGCAGAATTATAAATATCACCTCAGTTATAGGTTTTGCCGGCAACGCAGGACAGGCAAATTACGCTGCTGCTAAAGCAGGGCTTGTTGGCTTTACCAAGGCGATGGCACGGGAGTATGCCTCAAGAGGTATAACCGTTAATGGTGTAGCGCCTGGCTATATCGTGACTGAGATGACGGAAAAACTTCCTGTAGAAGTTCAGGAAACTATTAAATCAGAGATACCCATGGCAAGCCTTGGAAGTGTTGAGGATGTTGCCGGTGCGGTTGCATATCTTGCCGGAGATGATGGACGGTACGTTACCGGCCAGACTCTTCATGTTAACGGCGGAATGTATATGTAGAAAAATCAGAGATGATTTTTCATTTGGCTAGTTTGTAAAAACTGAGTAAAT